>DASSIN010000289.1:0-29564 GCA_035691845.1 Candidatus Eiseniibacteriota bacterium
CACGGCAGCAGCGCGCGCGGGGGGCGGCGGTGCGCGGCGGCGGGCGCCGCCGCCTGCGACACGCTGGCGCTGTCGCCCGCGATCCAGCGCAGCTGCAGCCGCACGTCGTGCGCGGTCTGGATGCGGTCCTCCGGATCCTTGGCCAGGCACGCGCGGATCAGCGCGTCCAGCGCGGGCGGCGAGGTGGGCGCGAGCAGCGACAGCGGCGCGGGCTCGCTCGACATGATGGACGAGATCAGGCTCGCCTGGCTCCGGCCCTCGAACGCGCGCGTGCCGGTCGCCATCTCGTACAGCACGCAGCCCAGCGCCCAGATGTCGCTGCGCGCGTCGGCCTCGCGGCCCTCCAGCTGCTCCGGCGCCATGTACTGGAACGTGCCGACCAGCGTGCCCTCGGCGGTGAGCGGCGTGGCGACGGTCGGCGACTGCGTGAGCGCCGCCACGGTGACGCCGCTGTCGCCGGCGCGCGCGAGTCCCGTGGCGCGCGCGAGCCCGAAGTCCATCAGCTTGGCCCCGGACCGGGTGAGCATGATGTTGCCGGGCTTCAGGTCGCGATGGATCACGCCGGCGCGGTGCGCGCGGTCGAGCGCGTCCGCGATCTGCATGCCGATGCGCAGCACGTCGGGCGCCGGCAGGGGTCCCTTCGCCAGCCTCGCGGCCAGCGTGTCGCCCTGGATCAGCTCCATCACCAGGTAGTCGGTGTCGCCCTCGCGCCCGACGTCGAACAGCGTACAGATGTGCGGATGGTTCAGGGCCGAGACCGTCTTCGCCTCGCGCTCGAACCGCGCGCGCACCTCGGGCTGCTGAGACAGATGCCCGGGCAGCACCTTCACCGCCACGTCGCGGCCGAGGCGCGTGTCGCGCGCCCGGTACACCTCGCCCATGCCGCCGGCGCCGAGCGGTTC
Organism: Candidatus Eiseniibacteriota bacterium; assembly: GCA_035691845.1. Lineage (GTDB taxonomy): Bacteria > Eisenbacteria > RBG-16-71-46 > RBG-16-71-46 > RBG-16-71-46 > DASSIN01. Next base: position 903 of record DASSIN010000289.1, read on the forward strand.
GACGATCTCGTAGGGTCCGAGCCTGGTGCCGGGGGCGATGGGCATGAGGTCTCCGGATGGCGTGCAGCGTGGTTGGGGCGCGCGGACGTGCGTGCCGGCGGGACCGACGATTGTAGCAGCCCGCCGCGCCTAGTTCGCGGCAGCGCGCGCCGGGCCGGCGTCGTACAGTTCGGACGCGCGCGCGAGCGCGGCCTGGATGTTGGGACAGATGTTCTCATGGCCCACGTGCTGGTCGAACTCGGCGCGCGCCATGAGCTGCGCCGGCTGCTGGCGTGCGCCACACAGGATCAGCGTGCGGCCGGCGGCATGCAGGCGGTCGGCCAGGTCCTCGATCGCCTGCAGGCCGGTGGCGTCGATCGCGGTCATGTTGCGCAGCCGCAGCACCACGATCGGCGTCAGCCGATCCACGCGCCTCGCGACCTCGTCCAGCTTGTCGGTCGAGCCGAACAGGAACGGGCCGTGGATGCGGAACACGGTGACGTAGCCGGGAATGTGCTTGTCCTGCATGACGTGCACGCGGCCGCCGGCGATCTCCTCATGTGTGATCTCGGAGATCGTGGTCGTGGCCGCCACCTTACGGATGAACAGCAGCGCGGCGAGGATCATGCCGGCCTCGACCGCCAGCGTGAGGTCGGCGAACACGGTCAGCATGAACGTGACGAGCCACACGCTGATGTCGGCCTTCGACAGCTTGAGCAGCTCCGGAATCTCCTGCCACTCGCCCATGTTCCACGACACCACCAGCAGGATCGCCGACAGCACCGCGATCGGCACGTGCTGCGTGAGCGGCGCGGCGAACATCAGCACCGCCAGCAGCGTCAGGGCGTGCACCATCCCGGCCACCGGCGTGCGCGCGCCCGAACGGATGCTGGTCGCGGTGCGCGCAATCGCCCCGGTCGCCGGCAGCCCGCCGAACATCGGGCTCGCGATGTTGGCGATGCCCTGCGCCACCAGCTCCACGTTCGGATTGTGGCGATCCTTCGTCATGCGATCGGCGACGGTGGCCGACAGCAGCGACTCGATGGCGCCGAGCATCGCCACGGTGAGCGAGGGCGCCAGCAGCTCGTGCACGAGCTCCGGTCGCACGTGCGGCACGCGGAAAGCCGTGAGTCCGGCCGGCAGCGTCCCGAACCGCGTGCCGATGGTCTCGAATCCGGCGCCCGGGAGCAGCATCGCAGCGGCCGTCCCGAGCACGAGCGCGACGATGCTGCCCGGCACGCGTGGGAAGATGCGTGGCGCGAGCAGCACGACGGCCAGCGCGCCGACGCCGAGCAGCGTGGTCGGGCGCGACCAGGTGGGCAGGGCGTGGGCGATCTCGATCAGCCGCGGCACGAACACGCTGGAGGGATGCGGGATCGTGAGCCCGAAGAAGTCCTTGATCTGCGTGCTCGCGATCAGCACCGCGATGCCGTTCGTGAATCCGATGACGACCGGGCGCGGGATGAACCTGACCGCGGTGCCCAATCCGGTGGCGCCGAGCAGCACGAGCAGCACGCCGGCCATCAGCGTGCACGTGAACAGTCCGTCCACGCCGAACCGGGCCACGATGCCGGCGATCACCACCACGAACGCGCCGGTGGGTCCGCCGATCTGCGTGCGCGAGCCGCCCAGCGCCGAGATCAGGAAGCCGGCCACGACCGCGGTGATGAGACCGGCCTGCGGGGGGAGCCCCGAGGCGATGGCGAACGCCATGGCGAGCGGCAGCGCGACGAGACCGACGGTGATGCCGGCCAGCAGGTCGGCCCACAGATCGCGCCGCGAATAGCCGCGCAGGGCGAGGATGGATTGGGGGAGCCACGCGTCCATGCGAGGCGGCGAGCATAGCGCGTGCGGGGCGGGCCTCACAATCGCGCGACGGAGCGGGGGCGCGCGTGCCGCGGGTGCGCTATGCTGCGCCGCCATGCCGCCCGAGACGCCGCCCCCCACCGCGCCCGCCCCCGGACCGCCGCTCGCCTATCACAACCTGGCGTTCCTCGACAGCGATGCCGCGCGGCCGATTCGCATCGTGACCGAGTACATCGAGCCCTACGACACGTTCCAGCGCGAGAGCGTGCGCGACACGATCGTGTTCTTCGGCTCGGCGCGGATCACGCCCGACGGGCCGCTGGCACGCTACTACCACGAGGCGCGCGAGCTGGCGCGGCTCGTCACGGCGTGGTCGCAGCGCCTGGTGTGCCCGTCCGAGTGCTTCATCGTGTGCTCGGGCGGCGGGCCCGGCATCATGGAGGCCGCCAACCGCGGCGCGGCGGACGCCGGCGGGCGCACGATCGGGCTCAACATCGGACTGCCGCACGAGCAGCGCCCGAACGCCTGGGTCACGCCCGAGCTGAGCTTCCAGTTCCACTACTTCTTCATGCGCAAGCTGTGGTTCGCGCACCTCGCGCGTGCGATGGTGGCGTTCCCGGGCGGTTTCGGCACGCTGGACGAGCTGTTCGAGATCCTGTGCCTGGTGCAGACCGGCAAGATCGCGCGCGACATCCCGGTGCTGCTGTACGGCAGCGACTACTGGAAATCGCTGATCAACTTCGACGTGCTGGTCCGCCACGGGACGATCGCGCCCGCCGATCTCGAGCTGTTCCACTTCGTGGACTCGCCCGCCGCCGCGTTCGCCATGCTCGAGCACAGCCTCGCCCCCGCGTTCGAGCACCCCGGGCCGCGCATCGCGAAATCGGTGACGCCGGCCAACGCGCATCCGCACCGCCACGTGCGGGCGCGGCGCGCGTGAGCGCCCACCCCGAGGACCATCGCGCGCTGCTGCTGCGCGTCGCGCGTCGCGCGATGGTGGATCGCGGCCTGGAGCCCGATTTCCCGCGCGCCGTGCAGACCGAGGTGGACCGCCTGCGCGGCCCGGCGCCCGCCGGCGACGCCGAGGACATGACCGCGCTGCCGTGGTGCTCGATCGACAACGACGATTCGCGCGATCTCGATCAGCTCACGGTGGCCGAGGCGATGCCGGACGGCGCAGCCCGCGTGCGCGTGGCGGTGGCGGACGTCGACGCGATCGTGACCCAGGGCTCGGCCGTGGACGACCACGCCCACGCCAACACCACCTCGGTGTACACCGCGGCGCGCGTGTTCGCGATGCTGCCCGAGCGGTTGAGCACCGATCTCACCTCGCTCAACCCCGACCAGGATCGGCTGGCGCTGGTGGTGGAGATGAGGGTCGATCGGGACGGGCGCGTGACCGCCTCACGGCTCACGCGCGCGCGCGTGCGCAACAAGGCCAAGCTCGCATACCCCAGCGTGGGCGCGTGGCTCCAAGGCCAGGGCGCGCAGCCGCCCGGCATCGCGGCCGTGGCGGGGCTCGCCGACAACCTGCGGCTGCAGGACACCGTGGCGCAGACGCTGCGCCGCAACCGCCAGCAGCAGGGCGCGCTCGAGTTGCAGACGCTGGAGCCCGAGGCGCGCCTCGTGGACGGCCGCGTCGGCGCGCTCGAGCTCAAGCCGCGCACGCGCGCCGACGACATCATCGAGGACTTCATGATCGCCTCGAACGGCGTCACCGCCGCGTTCCTCGAGGCGCATCGGTTCCCGGTGATGCGGCGCGTGCTGCGCTCGCCCGAGCGCTGGGCGCGCATCGTCGCGCTGGCCGCCGACTGCGGCGACACGCTGCCCGGCGCCCCGGACGCGGCCGCGCTGAACACGTTCCTGGTGCGGCAGCGCGCGCGCGACCCGCAGCGGTTCCCGGACGTGTCGTTGTCGGTGATCAAGCTGCTCGGCCGCGGCGAGTACTTCGCCACGTTCCCGGGCGAGGCCGAGGCCGGCCACTTCGCGCTCGCCGTCACCGACTACACGCATTCCACGGCTCCCAACCGGCGCTATCCCGATCTCATCACCTCGCGCCTGCTCAAGGCCGCGCTGGCGGGCGGGCCGGTGCCGTACGCGCGCGACCAGCTCACCGCGCTCGCCACGCACTGCACGATGAGGCAGGACGACGCGCAGAAGGTGGAGCGGCTGGTGCGCAAGGCGGCGGCGGCGTGCCTGCTGGAGGACCAGATCGGCCGCGAGTTCGACGGCGTGGTCACGGGCGCGTCCGACAAGGGCACATGGGTGCGTGTGTTCGACCCGCCGGTCGAGGGGCGCGTGGAACGCGGCGCGCAGGGCCTGGACGTCGGCGATCGCGCGCGCGTCCGGCTGATCAGCACCAATCCCGAGCGCGGGTTCATCGACTTCGAGCGTGTCGGCCACCGCCCGCTCGGCAACCACCGCCACCGCTGACGCCGCGCGGGCGCCAGCCGAACCGCGCGAGATCGATCCGCCCGCCGGGGCCGAACCGCACGCCTTCGCGCTCGAGCCGCAGCCGCTGCGTGACCGCGCTCGCGCTGCCGGGCGGCAGGCTGATCGCGCCGCGCGCGTTCACCACGCGGTGCCACGGCACGAGCTCGCCCGGCGCCGCGTGCAGCGCGTAGCCCACGTGGCGCGCGCCGGCGCCGGCGATGCGCGCCACCTGGCCGTAGGACGCGACGCGTCCCTTCGGAATCCGCGCCACCACCGCCAGCACGTGCGCCCAGCCCTCACCCGCGCGCGACACGCGCGGTGGCGCGGGCGCCGGCGCGCCGCCCGCGGCCCGCGCGCTCACGCCTGCACCTTGAACAGCAGCCCGGCCAGGTAGGTGGCGCCGCCCACGATCACGCCCGCCACCGTCATCTCGAGACCTGACGCCCACCAGCTGCGCAGCGTGAACAGCGACTTGGCCGCGCCCACCACGAAGTGGGCGATCAGCGAGATCGCGGCCGCCCACGCCACCGCCACGATTCCGCTGATCCAGAAGAACGGCAGCACCGGCAGGATCGCGCCCACGCCGGTGCTGACGCCGGCCGCGAGCGCCGCCTGCCACGGATGCCCCGCCGCGCTCGCGCCGCCCAGCTCCTCGGCCGTGAGCGCGCGCAGCATCGCCTCGGGATCCAGGCTCACGCGTTCGGCCAGCGCGTCGGCCTCGGCGCGCTCCATGCCCTTCAGCTGATAGAACAGCGACAGCTCCTCGCGCTCCTCCTCCGGATGCTCCGACACCTCGCGCTGCTCGCCCGCGATGTTCGCGGCGGCCACCTCCATCACCGAGCGCTCCGCCAGGTACGCGCCGGTCGCCATCGACAGCGCCGAGGCGATCGCGCCCGCCAGTCCCGCCGTGAGCACGAACGTCGAGCCGCCGGTCGCGCCCGACACGCCGGCCACGATCCCGAACACCGCGGCCAGCCCGTCGTTGGCGCCGTACACCGCGCCCGACACCCACGAGCTGCCGGTCTTGTGCCAGTGCTCGCGCGCCAGGATGCGCTCGAGCCGGCCCTTGGGATGCTCGACGCCCGGCGGGCCACCGTCCGGCTGCATGTCGCGCGCCGCGAGCGCGTGCGAGCCCTCGTCGCGACGGATCTCGGCGAACAGCGCGTCGGTGCCGGGATCGCCGGTGGGCGCGCGGTAGGTGCTCTTGGTCTCCGCCTCTTCCATGCGCTCGCGCCATGCCAAAATCTGCTCGACCGGCGCGAACCGGATCTGGAGCCGCGTCCACAGCCCGAGCGTGACCTCGTCCGCGTCGGGCGGCGTGGCTCCCAGCTCGCGCATGCGGCGCTCGAGCCGCGCGCGATGCCCGGCCTCGGCCTCCGACATCCGGCGCAGCACCTGGGCGCGCTTGGGATCGCGCTCGCGCGCCGCCAGCGCGGCGTATACGGCGCGCGACTCGATCTCGCCGCGCCACGCCGCGATCAGCCGGCGGATGGTCTCGTCGCGCGCGTCTGGCTTCGGATTCACTCGCGGCCTCCGGCGAAAGGGCGCGGATTGCGGATGTCGTTGACGAAGTTTACGTCCTTGATTACGCCAAGACGCTTCGTATTGCCCCGTTTGATTGCTGCGATGTCCGTGTCTAAGTCGCGCAGCCGCGAGCGCGGGACGGTCATGACCCCATCCCCAAAGAGCACTGCCCCGCCGGACGAGAGGCGTGGGAGGTACAGGCTCCAAGCCTCCTCGATGACGTGGCGTGAGGAGAACACGGGCTTCGTTGGCTGGAAGTCGGACAGCACAAAGGCGTGTGCTCTTGAATCACCCCGCCAGTAAACGTCAATCACCTGCGGCGAGCGGACGCGAGCTGAGTCGACGAGGGAGGTGAGGGTTTCGTACGATTGCGCAATGGCGCTCGCGCGTGCCAATGGACTTGCGCCGGGCGGGATGTGTGCTGCCGCGGCGGCCCTGCCCAGCGCGCGATACGGCTCTGCCCGAGCGCTGTCATCATGGGAATAGACGGGGTGGAGTGACGTCGGGCCAACGGGATGCGTGTTTACTGTGAGTTGAGTCCACACCGTGTCCGCACCGACGATTGAATACAGCGCGGCGACCGTAAAGGGTGGCTGTAGCTCCCGCCCATGGATCATGACCCGTCCAGTTGAAACCGTGAACAGCGGTCGAGACCGCTCTTGAGACCGCACCATGGTCGGGTAGACAAGGAGCGCAAGCGTCAGAACCGCCAGAAAGTGGAGCTTGCCATCATGAATGATGTGCACGGGCGGTTCCGCGGGTTGACGAACGGCAGCGAATGTATCGCTCCCCAGTGACGGCGGGCGCCCGCTGCCAAAGATGGCACGGGCGCCCGTTCGAGACCGGACTCACAGCAGCGGAATCGGCACCGCCACGGGATATTCCAGCTTCGGGTGGAAGGCGCCGCGGCCCTCGGGGGTCCAGTCCAGCACGTTCCACAGCGGCCAGATGGCGTCCACGTGGCGCGGGTCCTGCGAGGGGTCGGGCGGATCGTGGAACAGCTCCGAGCTCCAGAAGTGATGGATGCGGCCGTCGCGGCGCACGAACACGTTGGCCATCGGCAGCTGTTCGCCCTGCGCGTCCTCGCCGTGATAGTCGCGGTTGTACGTGTTGCGCGCGGACGACAGCAGATGCAGGTTGCGCCAGCCGCGCTCGTGCGCGAACGCCTGGATGCGCGCGATCGGCGACTTCGCCACCACCGCCAGGTTCGCGCGCTGCGTGATGTGCGGCGCCTGGCCGTCCAGCCCGTCGAGGATCGACGTGCACAGCGGGCATGGGCGCTTCATGTCGGGGCCGTACATGAAGCTGTAGATCACGAGCGTGTCGTGGCCGCCCTCGAACAGCGACGACATCCGGCGCGGCACGACGTAGGCCACGTCCTTGTCGGCCGCGGCGGTTTCCTCGAATTCGTAGTCGTCCGGCACCTCGCCGCCGAGCGGCAGCCGGCGCCGGCGCTCGGCCACGCGCTCGGTCATCCGGCGCAGCTCGCGCTCATCGGTCAGCAGCGCGGCGCGGGCGCGGCGATACTCATCGGTCTCGTTCGGAAAGCGGATGTCCGGCATGGATCCTCCCGCGATCGGTGCGGCGCGGGCGCGGCGAACCATTCGCACGGCCGGCGCGACCGCTCCATGCTACGCCTGCCGTGGCGGCCGCGCACCGGGCGAACCTTGCCCATTCACCGGTTTCCGTCGAGCGGGGACTAGGTCGACGACTGCGTCTCGGGCTCGCTGCGCTCGGCTTCGGCCGGCTCCCCCGTGTCGGCTTCGCCGTCCGCTGGGGTGGATTTGGCGCGCTGGCGGGCGCGGCGCGCTTCGCGCTTCTCGGCGGCCTTGTCGCGCCGCTTCTGCTCTTTGAGACGGGTCAGAAACGACGGTCGTTTGCTTTTCGGCATTCAGGGCTCCTCGTGGGAATGGGCGCGGCGAGCCGCCGCGCCCGTGGCTACATGCGCCGGCGGCTGCGCCGGTCGGTGCTCTGGCGCTTGGGCCGGCGGCCGTGTGCGGGCGCGGAATCCGCGGCCCCGTTCGTGGCCGCCACCGCCACCGCGTGACCGCCGCGCGGCGCACGCTCGTGATCGTGACGCTCGTGCCGGTCGTGGCGCTCGTGACGCGCCGGGCCGGCGTGGCCGTTTCGATGCGCGGCCGGATGCGTCGCCTCGTGGCGGCCGTGGCGCCCGGGGTGCGCGTCCGCCTCGTGCCGCGTCCGGACGCCGGGCGCCGGAAGCGCCTCCACGCGATGGCCGAGGTGCCGCTCGATCGCATGCAGCCGCTCGCGGTCGGCCGGGCTCACCAGCGTCACCGCGCTGCCGGTCGCCAGCATGCGGCCGGTGCGGCCGATGCGGTGCACGTAGTCCTCCGGCGCCTGCGGCACGTCGTAGTTGATGACGTGCGTGACCTCGTGGATGTCGAGGCCGCGCGAGGCGATGTCGGTGGCGATCAGCGCGCGCACGCGGCCGCTGCGGAACTGGCGCATGGCGGTGTCGCGCTGCGACTGGGTGCGGTCGCCGTGCATCGCCACCACGTCGTGGCCGGCGTCGCGCAGCTTGCGCACCAGCCGGTCGGTGCCGCGTTTGCTGCGCACGAACACGATCGCCTTGCCGGCGGCCTGCTCGGTCAGGATGTGGCTCAACACGTCGGGCTTGTGGTCCTGCGCCACGGCGTAGAACCGTTGCGTGATGCTCGCCACCGGCTGCGCCTGCTCGGACAGGTCCACGCGCACCGGCTTGTGCAGCGCTTCGCTGGCCACGCGGTTCAGCTCGGGTGGCATGGTGGCGGAGAACATCAGGGTCTGGCGCTTCTTCGGCACCAGCGCCAGGATGCGGCGCAGGTCCTTGGCGAAGCCCATGTCCACCATGCGGTCGGCCTCGTCGAGCACCAGCACCTCGACGTCGTCCAGGCTCACGCTCTGGCGGCCGTGCAGATCGAGCAGACGGCCGGGGGTCGCCACCAGCAGGTCCACGCCCTCGTGCCGCAGGATGCGCTCCTGCGGCGGGATCGGCACGCCGCCGAACACGGCGGTGGTGGCGACATCGGTCCGCCGCGCGTAGCGCCGCGCGGCCGCCTCGACCTGCATCGCCAGCTCGCGGGTGGGCACGAGCACCAGCGCGCGCAACGCGCGCGGGCCCTCCATCAGCCGCGCGAGCACGGGCAGCATGAACGCGGCGGTCTTGCCGGTTCCGGTCTGCGCCGCACCCACGACGTCGCGGCCCTGCATGATGATGGGAATGGCCTGCTCCTGGATGCTCGTGGGCTTCTGGTAGCCGGCCGCCCGGACGCCGCGAACCAGCGCCTCGGGCAATTCGAATTGGGTGAACGACAAGGAAAACCTCCGATGAATGTGGTGCGGCACGCGCGCGGTGCGCGCGCCGCGCGGCAGGCTCCGCGCCGGCGCTCGGGCGCCGTCGCGCTGCCGCGGATGAGCTCCGCCCCGCGGTCGGGGCAGGCTTCGCGACGAATGGGTCGGGTGGCGCGCGGTTCGCGACCGGCGGCGGCGTCGCACGTGCGAGCGCCGGGTCGCGGATACTGCGGAAACCCGGGCCACGGACCCGCCGGATGCGGGGATCGTTGCCGTGGCGTGGCCGCGAGCAGAACGGGGGGCGGCCGGTCGTTCCGGGTCCCTCCCGAGGAGGGCCTGCCCCTGGTGCGCGCCGCTCGCGACGGGCGCGCGTGGCTTCGGGCTGTGTCGCGGGTATGAAAAAAGCCAGGTTGTCCCTGGCGAGCCCCTGCGTCTCAGCACAACCGAAGACAGTGGCATTATCGGCGCTCTGCCCGGGAAACTCAAGCGACCCCGTCCCGGCGCTGTCCAAGCATCGCAAAGCCCGCCGGCCCCGGTCGTCGGCGGCTCCCTGCGGCGCTGGGGCGTTGCGGCGGGCTCGTCACGGCCCGCGCTGGCGCTCACGGCGAACGAAGCCGGGCCCCATCCGCGCTTGGGCGGTGGGGCCCGGGTGATGCCGTCCGCGTGGGCGGACGGCCGATGCGGCGGATGAACGCTACGGCATGTTCGCGGCTGCCGGTTCTCCCGGCACCTGGATGGCGAGCACCCGCACCTGCACGCGCCGGTTCTGCGCGCGGCCGTCGTCGGTGCTGTTGTCGGCCACCGGGCTCTCCTTCCCGAACGACACGATCGCCACGCGGTTCGACGGCGTCTGATGGTGCTCGATCATGTAGCGCTCCACCTCTTCGGCGCGCTCGCGGCCGAGCTTGTAGTTGTAGCGCTCGGTGCCGATCGCGTCGCAGTAGCCGCGCACCTCGAGCCCGTAATACGGATGGCTCTGCAGCTCGGTGGCGAGCTGGTCGAGCGCGGCCTGGGCCCCCGAATCGAGCCGGTAGTCGTCGAACGCGAACTGCACGACGTGGTTGGAAACCTCGCTGTAGTCCCCCGAGCCCAGCCGTTCGGCCAGCGACGCGGTGGTCCACGCCGAATCGGCGCGCGCGCGCACCATCGCGAGCTGGCTGTCGGTGTAGGCGCGCTCCGAGGCGACCTGGTCGCGCACGTAGCCCTTGGTGGCGCACGAGGACAGCGCGACGAGCGCGGCGATCGAGGCTGCGACGGCGAGGGAGTGTCGGCGCATCATCATCATCGGAATCCTCCGGCGAAAGTGCCGCGCGCGCGCGGCGGGGAGTCGGTGCGGCCACATCCCTGGACCCGATGTGATGCCCGGCCCGTGTGAAGGTCGCAATCGTCGCCCGCCACCGCGTGCGCCGACTTCCGACGCGCGGCCGACTCGGAACGCCGGCATCGGCTCTGCTACAGTTCGCCGCTCGCGATGCGAACGACGTTCCGGATCCTGGTGGTCCTGGCGGGGCTGGGGCCGAGGAGGCGTCCATGTCCGATGTGGCGAATGGCCGGCCACAGGAAGGCGAATACCATCCCCAGCATGGAGTCTACGTCGCGCTCGCGCCCGAGCGGCGCGCGATGGAGGCGTTGGAGGCGCAACTCGCGGACCAGGATCGCCTGCTGGCGGGACTGACCGAGGACCAGGCGGCGCTGCGCTACGCGCCCGGCAAGTGGTCCGTGCGCCAGGTGCTGGCGCACGTGGCGGACGCCGAGCAGGTGTTCGCGTACCGCGCGCTGTGCATCGCGCGCGGCGACACCACGCCGCTGCCGCGTTTCGACGAGAACGCCTACGCCGAGCTCGCCCCCGCCGAGCACGTGCCGCTGGGCGCGCTGATCGAGCGGCTGCGCGCGGTGCGCGGCGCGAGCTTCGCGCTGTTCCGCCCGCTGGACGACGCCGCGTGGCTCAGGCGCGGCACGGCGAGCGGCCAGCCGGTGAGCGTGCGCGGCCTGGCATACGTGATCGCCGGCCACGGCCGACACCACGCCGCCATCCTGCGCGAGCGCTACGGCCTGCGGGGCACGCGGACCGCGGTGTAGGCGGCAGGGTTCGTCGGCCCGCGCATGCGTGAACGACGTGCGGGCCGTGAAGTCGCGGCCATGGCCGCGCGCCAATCCCTTCGCGCGCCGCGCTCAGCCCGGTTGCTGCGGGCTCGACCGGTCATCCTCGCCCGCGTCGGCTCATCGAACGGATAGAGGGGCCCGGCGCCGCCGGGCGTTCCGCACGTCTGAAAACGAGACGGGCAGCAGGTCGCGGCTCCCGCTGACGAAAGGACACATTCATGCGCAACATTCTGACGAAGTCCGTGCTGCCGCTGCTGGTGCTCGGGGTCACGCTGCTGTCGGCGAACCCGGCCCGCGCGCAGAACCGCGACGATCGCTGGCGGGTGAGCGTGCAGGCGCCGGCGCCGCCGGAGGTCTACTTCCGACATTCCCCGCGGTGGGAGAACGTCCAGGGCACGCGCGTCTACGTGGTCCGTGACGAGGATCGGCCGGACTACGACATGTTCCGATACGGCAGCTCGTACTACATCTACAACGACGGCTACTGGTATCGCGGCGACCGCTGGAACGGCCCGTTCGTGGCGATCGACTTCAGCTCGGTGCCGGATGAGTTCCGCGGCATCCCGCGCGACGAGTGGGTGAGCTATCCGAGCAACTGGGCGAACGACTACGACAACGGCTACAACAACAACAACGGCTACAACGGTCGCTACGACAACAACGGCTACTACAACAACACCCGGGCGTCGGTGACCGTGACGACGCACCACCACCACCACAAGCACAACCGCATGCACCAGCTGTTCCACCATCATCACAACGACGACAACGACTGACGCAACGGACGCGTCGAGCGGGCGCCCCTCCCAGGGCGCCCGTTTTTCGTTGGCCGGCGGCCCTGGCACCGCCTGGCCGCCGCCCGCGCGCGGGCGTGTGCGGCGCGCGGTCTGGACGTCGCCGGCCGGCATCGTCCATGCTGCGCCCGCGCCGCGGCGGACAGCCGTGAAACCGCGGGCAGCATGCCGGCGAGGTCATGTGAAGATCGGAGCGAAGCCGTGTGGCGGCCTGGTCATCGATGCATGTCACCCCGCGCGGGGACGATTCCGCGCATGACGTGGCGTGCGCCTCTCGTGGCGCTCACGGCGCTCGTGGTCGGAGGCTGCGCCACGACCGGCGTGCGTCCGGCCGCCGTCGCACCGCCGGCGCCGCGCGCCGAGATCGGGCTCGCGTCGTGGTACGACGCGCCGCGCGGGGCGCGCGGGCTCACCGCCGCGCACCGCACGCTGCCGCTCGGCACGCGCGTGCGCGTCACCAACCTCGACAACGGCCGCCGCGCGCTGCTCGTCATCACCGGACGCGGGCCGTTCCGGCGCTCGCGCATCCTCGACGTGTCCCGCCACGCGGCGCGCAGGCTCGGGTTCCTGACCGAGGGCACGGCGCGCGTGCGCCTCGAGGTGCTGGAGCGCCCGTGACGACCTCGCCCCGCATCGCGCCCGCGTCGCTGCGGCCCACGGCCGAACAGCTCGCGCGGTTCCGGCTGGCGCGCGGGTTCGCGAGCGCGGCGGCGGCGTGCGGACTGAAGCCGAGCGGCCGTGCCGACCTGGCGCTGGTGTCGGCGGAGCGGGCGTGCAGCGCGGCGGGGCTGTTCACCACCAACCGCGTGCAGGCCGCGCCGGTGGTGCTCGATCGCGAACGGCTGGCCGCCGCCGCCGACCGCGTGCGCGCGGTGATCGCCAACGCCGGCTGCGCCAACGCCGTCACCGGCCCGCGCGGGTTGGAGGACGCACGCCGCACCGCGGCGCTGGTCGCGTCACGACTGGGCGCGCGCGACGACGAGGTGCTGGTGCTGTCGACCGGCGTGATCGGCGTGCCGCTCGACATGGACAAGATCGCGCGCGGGATCGCGGCGCTCGCCGGTCCGGATGCGTCGCACGACGCGGCCTCGGCAGCCGCGGCCATCACCACCACCGACACGTGCAGCAAGATCGCCGCCGAGGACGTGCGGCTGCCGGCCGGCGTGGTCGAGCTGCGGGGGTTCGCCAAGGGCGCGGGCATGATCCATCCCGACATGGCGACGATGCTGGCCGTGATCACCACCGACGTCGCCGCGCCGCCGGCCGCGCTCGATCGCGCGCTGCGCGCGGCGGCCGACGCCAGCTTCCACGCCATCACCGTGGACGGCGACACCAGCACCAACGACACCGTGCTGCTGCTGGCCTCGGGCGCGTCGGGTGTGACGCTCGATCAGGGTTCCACCGCCGCGTTCGGCGCCGCGCTCGAGCGCGTGTGCGTCGCGCTGGCGAAGCAGATCGCGCGCGACGGCGAGGGCGCGACGCGGCTGATCGAGATCGCCGTGAGCGGGGCCGCGAACGCGGGCCAGGCGCGGCGCGTGGGGCGCACGATCGCCGGCTCGGCGCTGGTGCGCACCGCCATCCACGGCGGCGACCCCAACTGGGGACGCATCCTGGCCGCAGCGGGGCGCAGCGGCGAGCCGATCGATCCCGCGCGCGTGGGGCTGTGGTTCGGCGATGGCGACGCGCTCCAGCTGCTGGAGCGCGGCATGCCGCTGCCGTTCGACCGCGCCGCCGCCGCGGCGCTGCTGCGCGGCGATCCCGTGCGGGTGCGGATCGACCTCGGTCTCGGCGACGCCGCGGCCGTCGGCTGGACGTGCGACCTGTCCGCCGACTACGTGCGCATCAACGCCGACTACACCACGTGAGGCGCTAAGGCGTCCGGTACAGGTTCAGCACGCGCCCGAACGTCGTCCGCTGCACGGCGGTGACCGCCGCGTCGCGGAACTTGACGATGCTGTTGAAGCCCTCGTCGGTCACGTAGATGTATCCCGCGGCATCGCACGCGACGCGATACGGCAGACTCAGGAAGCCATTGGTCGCCGACAGCAGCGTTCCGTCGGGCGTGTACTTGTGAACCACGCGATTGCTGGCGTCCACGACGACGATGTTGCCGTCCGGCGACATCGCCACCCCTTCGGGCTCGACGCCGGCCGAGAACTCGATCTGGAACGCGCCCGTGGGTGAGAACCTCAACACCTTCCCACGCGTGCCGTCACCGACGAAGATGCGCCCCTGCGAGTCCACCGCCACCCCCGTGGGCGATTGGAACTGGCCCACGCCGGCCCCCGCGGTGCCGAACAGCCTGACGAACGCTCCGGTGCCCGTGAACACCTGGACGTAGTCGTTCGTCAGATCGCTGACGTACACGTTGCCGCCGCCATCCACCGCCACGCCCGCGGCGCTCTGGAACAGCCCGGGACCGGCGCCGATCCCTCCCCACGAACGAATCGGCGCACCGGCGCCCGACCACTCCTCGATCGCGGGCGCCGCCTGGTAATCCGCGAAATAGATGTCGCCGGCGCCGTCCACCGCCAGGCCATCCAGGGCGTTGACCGTCCCGACCCCGATCGTTGAGACGAACGCCCCGGCGCTCGTGAACCGCACCAGGGGCGAGTTGAGGAAACCGTTGCCGACGATCACGTCGCCGTTCGGAAGCAGGCCGATGCCGCGCGGGCTGGCCACGGGCGGCGCGGTGAACGAGGTCACGTACTGCAGCGTGCTGACGGCGCCGGCCGGGACGGGAACGCACAACGCGACGAGCAGCGACCATCGAATCGACCGCATGACGGCCTCCTGGGGGATGGGGGCATCGAGCATACAGGCCCGGAACACTGGATCCCCAGGGGTTTGTGGACGAGGGTGCGAGCCGCCGGTTTCCTCGCACCAAACCCCGCACGCCGCTAACGCGCGGTGGCCGTCGTTCCCGGCGCCGACTCCTCGAGCAGCTTCGCGAGCTGGTCCTGCCAGATCGCGGCCCAGGTGTGGGTGCCGTGGCCGTGGGTGCTGGCGCTGGCCGGGATCAGCACGAACCGGCCGTGCGGCACGCGCGCGATCTCGCGCTCGGCGATCCCGAGCTCGGGCGGATTGATGAAGTCGTCGGCCGAGTTCACATGCAGCAGCGGCGCGCGGATGCGCTCGAGGTTCGGCGACGGGTCGTAGGTGCGCGACGCCTCGATCTGATACAGCAGGTCGTTGGCGTCCAACGTCCCGAGCCGGGCCTGCTCGGCGCGCTGCAGGTAGTGGTCCACCGAATCGCGCGTGCCCATCGCGGCCTGCATCGCCAGCGGCGCGCTGCCGGCGATCAGCAGCAGGTCGAGCGCGGTGCGCAACGCCTGCGTCGGCTCGATCGTGTACTCGCCGTTCATCCACGCCGGATCCTCGCGGATCGCGTTCGCGATCATCTCGCGCCACATCCGGTTGCGCCCCACGATCGCGACCGGCAGGCACGCGAGCGGCATCAACGCGTCCATGAATTGGGGGTGGGTCTCGCCCCACACGTAGGTGTGCATCGCGCCCATCGAGGTGCCCATCACGAGCCGCAGGTGATCCACGCCGAGCGGCGCCAGCATCCGGTACTGCGCCTCCACCATGTCGTCGTAGTCGTAGTGCGGAAAGCGCGCGTGCAGGCCGTCGCTGGGCTTGCTGGAGCGGCCGTGGCCGATGCCGTCCGGCAGCACCACGAAGTAGCGCGTGGTGTCGAGCAGCGCGCCGGGACCGAACAGCACGCCCGCGAACGGCGCGGCCAGGAACTGGTGCCCGGTGCCGCCCGTGCCGTGCAGGATCAGCACCGCGTTGGCGACGTGCCCGCGCTCCCTGCGCGGCGCGCCGAACGTGGTCACGTGGATGCGCAGCTCGGGCAGCTTCTCGCCCGAGCGGAACGTGAAGTCGCGAAGCACGACGTCGCGCTCGGCCGCGCCGGCCGCGCCGGCGCACAGCGCGAGCAGAACGGCGGCACCGAACGACAGCAGATGCGGGTGGCGCATGAGGGCTCTCCCCATGAGGGCTTTCCAAGGGCTCGGAACGGGCGCAGCGTACGCCAACACCGGTCCGGCCGGAACAGGGTTTGGCATTGCTGGCGCGCGCACGGCCCGGGTAGGCTCTGCCCGCGCCTCGCGTCGCGAGCTTCGCGAGCCTGCGGGGTGCGACCCGGAGGAGCCTTCCATGCAGGCCCTGCAGCGGCAGCTTCCCGATGGACGCGTCGAGCTGACCGACGTCTCCAGCCTCGAGTCGAGCCCGCTCTACAACCGCGACCTCGCCCCGGTGCCGGTCGCGCGCCGCACGTGGAGCACCTACAACTACGCGGCGCTGTGGATCTCGATGGCGCACTGCATCCCCACCTACATGCTGGCCTCCGGGCTGATGGCGCAGGGCATGAACTGGCGCCAGGCGCTGTTCACGATCCTGCTCGGCAACTGCATCGTGCTGGTGCCGATCCTGCTGAACTCGCACCCCGGCACGAAGTACGGCATCCCGTTCCCCGTGTTCGCGCGCGCGGCCTACGGCACCGCGGGCTCCAACCTGCCGGCGCTGATGCGCGCGCTGGTGGCGTGCGGCTGGTTCGGAATCCAGGCGTGGATCGGCGGCGAGGCGCTGCAGACGTTCCTGGCCGCGATCGTGCCCGGCTGGAAGACGCTGCTCGGCGCCGGCTTCGGCGGGCACACCACCACCGAGTGGCTGTCGTTCCTGCTGTTCTGGGGTCTCAACATCTGGATCATCTACCGTGGCATGGACCTGCTGCGGAAGGTGGAGAACTGGGCCGCGCCGTACGTGCTGGTGGTCACGCTCGCGCTGCTGGTGTGGGCGGTGCGCGCGGCGCACGGGTTCGGGCCGCTGCTGTCGCAGCCCGGGAAGTTCACGACGCTGCGCGAGTTCATGCCGGTGTTCGTTCCGTCGCTGACGGCGATGGTGGGCTACTGGGCCACGCTGTCGCTCAACATGCCCGACTTCACGCGCTTCGGCCGCAGCCAGAGGGAGCAGGTGATCGGGCAGACCGTGGCGCTGCCCACCACGATGTTCGCGTTCGCCGCGATGGGCGTGCTGATCACCAGCGCCACCGCGATCCTGTATGGCCAGCCGATCTGGGATCCGGTCAAGCTGGTCGGCATGTTCACGAGCCCGCTCGTGGTCGGGATCGCGATGTTCTCGGTGGTGGTGGCGACGCTGGCGGTCAACGTCGCGGCCAACACCGTTTCGCCCGCCAACGACTTCGCCAACGCCATGCCGAGGCTGATCAGCTTCCGCACCGGCGGCCTGATCACCGGGCTCGTCGGCATCGCGATGCAGCCGTGGCGCCTGCTGGCCGATCCGCGCGGCTACATCTTCGCCTGGCTGGTGGGCTACTCGGGCGGGCTCGGTTCGATCGCGGGCGTGCTGATCGCAGACTACTGGATCGTGCGCCGGCGCTCGCTCGACCTGGCCGCGCTGTATCTGCCGAATGGCGCCTATCGTGGCTGGAATCCGGCCGCGGTGATCGCGACGCTGGCCGGCTGCGCGCTGGCCTGGGGCGGGTTGGTGGTGAAGCCGCTGCGGCCGCTCTACGATTACGCCTGGTTCGTGGGATTCCTGGTGTCGGGCGCGTTGTACGTGGCGCTCGCGAAGCGGCCGCAGGTGACGGTCGCCGACCCCGCGCCCGCCGTGTCGCGCTGATTCGTACCCCGGCCGCCGAAAGGACGCCGCCGTTGCCCGCGGCCCCGCCCACGCTGTTCCTGCTGTCCCCCGCGCACGCCGGCGGCCGTCGCGCGCAGTGGCTGCTGCGCGAGCAGGCCGCGTTCCCGCTGGCGCTGGCGCTGCGCTCCGAAGGCGCGCCGCTGGGCGAGGTGTACGCGTTCCTGTCCGGACTGTATTTCCGCGGCAAGCTGGCCTACGCGCGCGCGTGCGCGGCGCGCGGCGCCGCGACCGTGCGCGTGATCGTGCCCGGGCGCGGGCTCGTGGATCCCGGCGCGCGCGTCACGCTCGACGAGTTGCGCGCGATCGCCGAGGTGCCGGTGGACCCCGGCGAGCCGCGCTACCGCGGCCCGCTCGAGCGCGATGCGCGCCGCTGGGCGCGCGCGCAGCCGGGCGGCATCGCCGTGCTGCTCGGCAGCATCGCCACCGGGAAGTACGTGGACGTGCTGCTCGAGGTGTTCGGCGCGCGGCTGCACTTCCCCGCCGAGTTCGTGGGCCGCGGAGACATGAGTCGCGGCGGGCTGCTGCTGCGCGCCGCCGACGAGCGCCGCACGCTGGCGACGATCGCCGCGCGGGGCGCGGTGCGCCACGGCGCGCGCCCGCCCAAGCTCGCGCCGCGGCCGCGGCGCGTGGTGCCGGCGTGATCGTTCGCCGCGCGCTCACGCCACGTGCGTGCGGAGCCACCTCACCGTGCGATGCCATGCCGCCGCGGCGGCTTCGGGCCGGTAGGCCTGGCGCAGCTCGTTGAAGAACGCGTGCGGGGCGCCGGGGTAGACGATCACCTCGTGCGCGACGTCGAGCGTGTCCAGCCCGGCGCGGATCGCCTCGACGTCGGCCGGCGGAATGCCCTGATCCTCCGCGCCGAACAGGCACAGGATCGGGGCGCGGATGTTGGCCACCTCGGGCAGCAGCGGCTCGAGCGCCATGTTCGGCCGCGGGCGCACGATCCCGCCGCCGTAGAACGCCACCGTGGCCGCGGGATCGAGCCGGCACGCGCCCAGGAACGCCGCGAACCCGCCCACGCAGAATCCCACCAGCCCGACGCGATCGCGGTCCACGTCGTCGCGCGCGCGCGCCACGTCGAGCGCCGCGGACAGGTCCCGCTCCAGCGTGGCGTTCGACAGCCGCCCCAGCTCCTGCATGGCGCGCGGCACGTCGGTGTACGGCACCTCGACGCCGTCGCCCTGGCGATGGAAGATCTCGGGCGCCAGCGCCACGTAGCCTTCGGCCGCGAACCGCGCGCACACGTCCTTCACGTGCGCGTTGACGCCGAACGCCTCCTGCACCACGACCACGGCCGCGCGCTTGTCGCGCGCGTCGGGCACCGCGACGTGCACGGTCATCGGTCCGTCCGCCGTACGGGCGGTCACGCGTTCGAGGCTCACGGCCGCTCCTTTCGTTCGCGCGCCCCCGACGCCGCGGGGCGCGAGGCTCACGTGCCGCTCGACGTCTTGGCGCGCAGCTTGATCCCGCACCCCATCGCCTTGGTCTCGGCCACCGGCACCGCCTTGCCGTCGGCGACCGCGTCGACCGCATCGCGCAGCCACGCGTGCTCGACCGCGTTCGCGTCGTGCGCGTTGTCGTCAACGGCCCCGTGGTACACGAGCTTGCCGTCCGCGCCGAACAGGAACGCCTCGGGCGTGTGGGTGGCGCCGAACGCGCGGCCCACATCCGAGCGCTCGTCCATCACGTACGGGAACTTCACGCCCCACGACTTCGCCTTGCCCTTCATCGGGCCGTAGGCGTCGCCGGGGAACACCTCGGGATCGTTGCTGTTGACGGCGATCACGCCGATGCCGCGCTTCACGGCGTCGTTGCCGATCCGGGCGAACCGGTCCTGCCACATCCTGACCCACGGGCAGTGGTTGCACACGAACAGCACGAGCGTGCCCTTCTTCCCCGCCACCGATCCGATCGACACGTCATGCCCATCCACGCTCTTCATGTGCGTGTCCGCGAGCGGAATCGGCGATCCGATCGCGAGCGGGCCCTCGCTCGGGAGCGTCTGGGGATTCACCTGCGCGGCGGCGGCGGAAGCGAGCACGCCGAGCGCGAGCGCGACGGGAACGTGGAGAGCCTTCACGGATGTTCCTCCTCGGGAGAACGGGAGAGCACGGAGTCGACCGCGGCGGCGATCACCGCCTCCTCGCGCACCCCCTCCCAGAACGCCGCCAGATGTCCGGCGCCATCGTAGACGAACGTGGCCGGCAATGCGCCGGTCCAGCGCCGATCGAGCGCGTCGATGAACGGCATGTCGGATTCGTTCTTGACCCAGCTCGTGCCCGATACGCCGTGCGCGGCGAGGAACCGCCGCGCGGCGGGCCACTGCTCGGGGAAGTCGCTGGAGACGAGCACGAGCCTGAGCCCGTGCGCCGATCGCGCGCGGGCGACACGCAGCAGCCCGGGGAATTCCCGGCGGCACGGGATGCACCACGTGGCCCACACGTTGACCAGCGTGACGCGCGCCCCGGGCCGGGCGGCCAGCGCCTGGATGCCGCGCGCGTCGATCGGCACGATGCGCGGCAACGCCGCCCGCGCGGCGCGTGACCGCGGCGCCGCGCGCGGCGCGGCGCCGGCGGAGGTCACGAGCGCGGCGAGCAGCACCGCGGGCACGATGAAACGCATGCCGGCGGAGGCTAGGGAACGCGTGCGCCGCGCGTGTCACGCGGCCGTCAAAGCTCGGCCTCGGCCACGGACGCCGGCGGCCACGCCCAGCTTCGGACGTGGCCGCGCGAGCGTCCGCGACCTAGCTCACCGCAGCACGACCATGCGCGCCACGACTTCGCTCCCCCTGGTCGCGAGCTTCGCGAAATACACACCGCTCGCCGCCGGCCGACCGGCGAGGGTGCAGCCGTCCCACCGCAGCGCGTGCGCGCCCGCCGCCATGCGTCCGCTCGCCAGCGCGCGCACGAGCCGCCCCTGCAGGTCGTAGATCGCGAGCGAGGCGACTGCCGTCGCCGGCAGCGCGAACCGGATCGCGCTCGGGCCGCGCGTGGGATTGGGCTCTGCGCTCACCGCCAGCGACAACCCGCCGCGCGCGCCCACCGCCAGCGGCCCGGCGAAGCTGACGAGGAAGTTGCGCGCGCCGCCGCGCGTGTTGTCGCGCGGACCGTTGCCGACCGCGCTGGCCGTGCCGCGCAGCCCGGTGAGCCACGAACCGTTCACGATCGGCGCGTGGCCGGGCGGCAGCAGCGCGTTGAGCTTGGCCACCGCCACCTTGATCGACACCGTGCCGGTCACGGTGTCGATCGCGCCCGAGTCCGCCGCGCCCGCGGCGGGGTTGTACGCCATCGCGTAGGCCGAGGACACCACCGGCACGAGCGGCGAGGAGTCGCGGTACGCGGTTCCGTACGTGAACTTCACGATCCCGCTCGAGTCCGATGCCAGCATGTAGAACATGTCGCCGTGGTCGGACACCGCGGTCGGCAGCTGGTCCACGCGGTCGGGCGCGTTGGCGGCGAACAGCACGCGCCACTGGCCGTCCGGCGCCGACGTCAGCCCCGACAGCTTCATGCGCGCGCCGACGAACGGTCCGCCCGGGCCGTCGTTGTTGGCGAAGTAGCCGATCGAGGTGATGTCGAACGGATTGTCGGTCGGGATCGGCTGCAGCTGCAGCACCGCGTCGTGCACGGGATCGGTGACCTCCGGGCCCTCCATGGTGGGAACCGCCAGCGGACCCGTCGCCACCGGCGCCACCTCGCCCGAGTTGCCGTTCGCCCACGCGTAGCCACCGGGGCCGGCCAGCTGGCGCGTGACGTAGGTGTTGCCGTCGAAGTCGTTGTGGTCGTCTGCGAACGACACCACCGCCGCGCCCTGCGGATCGAGCGCGACCTGGAAGTAGTCGCCCAGGTTGCGGTCCGCCGCGCCGGTCAACCCGCCCTCGCTGACGTTGTTGCCGTGGATCGGGTGGTCCGAGATCTTTTGCTGCCGGAACGTGGGCGAAGCGGTGTTGGCGTCGAGCGACTGGGCGAAGTACACGTCCCACTCCGCCGCCGAATCGTTGCGGCTCCTGGTCCCGTACCACACCACGTCGAGCCTCCCGGCGCTGCCGGCGACGATCCACGGGAACACGTTGGTCAGCGTGAGGTCCGGATCGTCCACCGCGGCCGGCGTCGTCCAGGTGTTGCCGTGGTCGGTCGAGTACGCGTACCAGATGTGCCGGTCGTCCGACCACGCGTCGTACACCGTGCCGTCGTCGCCCACCTTCACCGGATCGAACAGGTGGCCGTGGCCGAGCGAGCTGTCCACCAGCCGCGTGGTCCACGTCTGCCCACCGTCGGTCGAGTGGCTGACGTAGCCGGCCGAGCTGTTCTGGTGCGACACGTAGATCGTGCCGTCGTGGTGGTCCACGGCGATGTAGCCGGGCGTGGTCGACAGCGGGTTGTTGCTGTCGAGCACCGCCACCGGCGTGCCGTAGGTGAAGCCGTGATCGGTGGACTTCTGCACGAACAACGCCGGCGCGGGCACCGGCGCGCGGTAGGTCAGGTACACCGTGTTCGGCCCGTCGGTGTCGATCCACTGCCGATCGTCCGAAGCGATGTCGGCCGCGGCCGGGTTGTGGAGCCATGTGGCGCCGCGGTCGCCCGACAGGCTGGACGAGATGTCGGCCACCGCGAGGCTCACCATCGTGACGACCGGCGTCGAATCGGGATCGGCGGGATAGTTGGTGGCGAACTCGATGTCGCCGCCGCCGTCGGCGCCGCCCGCGGTCGAATCCTGCGCCCCCGTCTGCTGGAACACGTCCGGCTGGCCCAAGTAGACCGGGTGCTGCAGCAGCGGATCGAACCCGGCGCTCGTCGGGTTCAGGTCGAAGCGCCACATGTCCACGCCGGCCGGCACGCCGCGGATGCCGCCCACGTAGGCATTGCCGCGCACGTCCACGCGCACGCTCGGCTCCTCGGTGCGCACCGTCCCCGGCGCGTACAGCGGCACGTTGCGCGCGAACGGCAGGTTGCCGGGCAGGTGCGTGATCACCGGCGACGGCGGGGCGTCCACGAGCACGGCGGTGCCGGCGTAGACCTGCCCCGGCGGCACCGTCGCCGCCTGAATGTGCGCCCACCACACCCGCGGCGTCGCCACCAGCGCCGGGTCGATGCCGACGTGCACCTGCTCCGAGGTGGAGGGTGGCGGGCCGGCGGAGGGCGGCAGCAGCGGTCCCGATAGCGAGTCCTCGTGCACGTACAGGTCGTAGTCGTACGCCGGCACCGTCCACGACACGATGATGTTGATCTGCTTGCCGGTGTAGTCGCCGGGCGCGAGCACGACCTCGAAACTGTCGCAGCTCACGCCGTCGACGCACGTGTTCTCGCCCGAGCCGGCCCCGGTGATGCTGCCGGTCCAGGTGAGCGTGGGATTTCCGGCGCTCAAGGTGCCGCTGCCGGGAGTGGATGCGAGCGCGCCCGGGATGGGCGCGGACGCCAGTGCGAGACCGATCAGCAGCGACGTCGCGATCGGCGCGCGGCGGATGACAGCCATCCCGTGCCTGGAGATGGGACAGCGAGCGGACATCGTGGGCCTCCTCGAAAGGCGGGTCGCGACATGCGCGCGGGAGCCTCGAAACGCTCCCATTCGCGTGCGGCGAGCCTGTCCTCCAGGACTTGAATTCCGCTTGAGTGCGGGCGGCGGAGGTGGCCGGACCCGCGCTGTTTGGATGGGGTTGCGGGCGCGAAAACCCATTGCCAGGCCCGTGGCCGCGGCCCCACAATCATGGTGAGGAGGCCGCACCCCATGCCCGTTCGCACCGTCGTTCCGCTCCGGCCGCTCGCCGCGGTGCTCGTCTGCTGTGGCATCGCCGTTTGCGCCCCGCCCGCCCGCGCCGCCTGGCCGCACGACCCCGCCGTCAACGTGCCGGTGTGCACCGCGGCGAGCAACCAGTTCAGCCCGGTCATCGCCAGCGACGGCGCCGGGGGCGCGATCATGGCCTGGCACGACATTCGCAGTCTCACGAACTACGACATCTACACACAGCGCGTGAGCGCGTCCGGCGTGGCGCAGTGGACGACCGATGGCGTGGCGGTGGCTGCGTTGTCCGGGGACCAGATCAACCCCGTGGTCGTGTCCGACGGAGCCGGCGGAGCCATCATCGCCTGGCAGGACAATCGCGGCGGCAACTTCGACGTCTACGCGCAGCGCCTGAACGCGGCCGGCGTCCCGCAATGGACGGCGAATGGCGTGGCGGTGTGCACGGCGGCCTTGGATCAGCAGCTTCCGAAGATCGCATCGGACGGCGCCGGCGGCGCGATCGTGGCGTGGGTGGACAATCGCAACGGGAACACCGACATCTACGCGCAGCGCATCAGCGCGGCAGGCGCGCCGCTGTGGAGCGCCAACGGCATCCCGTTGTGCACCGCGGCCAACACGCAGACCAACGAGGCGATCGTGGCGGATGGCGCCGGAGGCGCGGTCGTCGTGTGGCAGGACCTGCGCGGCGGCGCCACGTACGACATCTACGCCCAGCGCGTGACCGGAGGGGCGAACGTGTTGTGGAACGCCAACGGCGTGTCGGTGTGCAGCGCCGCGAACAACCAGAACGTGCCCGCGCTGATCGCGGACGGCAGCGGCGGCGCGATCGTCACCTGGTACGACTTCCGCACCGGCGGCAACCCCGACATCTACGTCCAGCACATCAACGCCCTGGGCAGCCAGCAGTGGGGGCTCGACGGCGCGCCGGTGTGCGTGGATCCCGGCGTCCAGCAGTTTCCCGCCATCGCCTCCGACGGCTCGGGCGGCGCGGTCGTGGCGTGGCAGGATGGCCGCAACGGCAGCGGCGACATCTACGCCCAGCGCATGAGCGCGGGCGGCGCGGCGCAGTGGACCACCGACGGCGTGCCGGTGTGCACGGCCGCCAACAACCAGGCCAACACCGTCGTCGTGCCCGACGGCTCGGGCGGAGCCATCGTGGCCTGGTACGACCAGCGCAGCGTGATCGCCAACGACATCTACGCACAGCGCCTGAACGCGGCCGGCGTGGCGCAGTGGACCGCGAACGGCGTGCCGATCAGCACGGCGAACGCCGATCAGATCAACCCCGCGCTCGTGGCCGACGGCGCGGGCGGCGCGATCGCGGCGTGGCAGGACGCGCGCAACAGCGGGGCGCCGGACATCTACGCCCAGCGGGTCGAGCATTTCGGCTATCTCGGCAATCCGGAGCCGGTGTCCGCGGGCGTGCACGACGTGCCGAACGACCAGGGCGGCAGGGTGAAGGTGGCGTTCTACCCGAGCTGGCTCGACGGCGTCTCCGACCCGAACCTGGCCGCGTACGACATCTATCGCTCCGCCCCCGGCAGCGTGGCCCGGGCCGCGGTGCGCGCCGGCGCGCACGCGCTGGCCGGGTTCGGCCAGGCGCCGCCCACGACCGGGCGCGCGTTCGTGCTGCCCGACGGTGTGAGCCTGTACGCGTGGGAATTCGTGGGCACGGTCAATCCGACGCACTTCCTGTCGGCGTACGGCTACATCGCGGCCACCACCGGCGATTCGATCGGCGGGTCCAATCCGCTCACGGCGTTCATGATCGTGGCCCGCAACGCGAGCGGCAGCATGTACTGGCTGTCCGCCCCGGACAGCGGCTATTCCGTTGACAACCTGGCGCCGGTGGCGCCGGCGCCGTTCACGGGCGCGTACAGCGCGGGCGCCACGCACCTGCACTGGGGCGCGAACTCGGAGACCGACCTCGCCGGCTACCGCGTGTATCGAGGGTCGTCGTCGTCGTTCATCCCCGGGCCGGCCGATCTGATCGCCTCCCCCGCCGACACGGGCTACGTGGACGTGGGCGCGGCGGGAAGCTGGTACAAGCTGTCGGCGGTGGACGCGCACGGCAACGAGAGCCCGTTCGCCACGCTGGGGCCGGGCGGCACCACCGGCGCGCCGGGCGCCGGCGGGCCCGCGCTGTGGCTATCGGCGCCGAATCCCGTGCCCGCCTCCGGCGGCGCGATCCGGTTCTCGCTGGCGCACGCGGGACGCGCCGCGCTCGCGCTCTACGACGCCTCGGGCCGGCGCGTGCGCACGCTGGTCGAGGGAGCGCTGGCCGCGGGGCTGCACGAGGCGCCGCTCGCGCTGCGCGACCTGCCCGGCGGCCTGTACTTCGCGCGGCTCGCGACGCCGGACGGCACGCGCGTGGCGCGCGTGGCGGTGTTGCGCTGATGGCGGCGGGCGCGTTCGGCGGTCAGTCGCCGAGCGCGTGGCCGGCCTGCAGCCACAGCGCGGGCGGCTCCTGCGCGGTGAGGTACTCGAACTCGCTCCGGAACTGATCGACCGACACCTTGGCGGTGGCGGCCAGGTTCGCCAGCTCCTGCGGGTCCTCGAAATCGTCGCGCCGCAGCCGCAGCATGTAGCGGCGCGCGATGGCGTAGCGCGCCGAATGCACGTCCACCATGCGCACGCGGGCGCGGCCGGTGGCGGGATCGAGCAGGCGGTCGAACGGGATCGGCACGAACTGACCGGCCTGCATCGACACCATCGCCGCCTGACCGCCCTCCAGCAGGTACTTGGCCGCGCAGTAGCCGAGATCGCGCGTGTACTCCATGTCGTAGGGAATCGGGTCGGCGCAGCGCAGCTCGTAGCCGATGTTCTTGGCCACGATCGTGGCCTTGATGCCGAATCCCGCCAGACGCTGCTGCACCGCCCGCTTCAGGATCTCGCCGATGTTGATCTCGGCGATGCGGATGTTGCCGTGCGCGTCGCGCTCGACGTTGTCGAGCCCCGACAGGTCCTCGGGCCGGACGGCGAGCGCCATGCCCTCGGCGACGACGGCCACGCCGTCCTTGCGGCCGGCGTTCAGGCGCTTGATGTGCGCGCCGGCCAGCGTGTCCACCAGCGTCTTCAGCGGCACCGGGCGCTGCCCGAACTCCTCCGGGATCAGCGTCAGCGTGGCGCCGGCGGCCTTGCCGATCCCGAGCGCCAGATGGCCGGCCTTGCGGCCCATCGCCACCACGTAGTACCAGCGCGACGTCGTGCGCGCGTCGATCATCAGGTTCTTCAGCAGCTCGACGCCGACATGGCGCGCGGTCTGGTAGCCGAACGTATCGACGTACGGCGGCAGCTCGAGGTCGTTGTCGATCGACTTGGGCACGTGCACCACGCGCAGCCGCCCCTGCGACTGGCGATGGAGCTGCATCGCCGTGTGCGCCGTGTCGTCGCCGCCGATCGTGATCAGCGGCTCGATGTCGAGCTGCAGCAGCGCGCGCACGGTCTGCTCCAGCTTCTCGGGCGAGGTGGTGGGGTTGGCGCGCGAGATGCCGATCGCGCTGCCGCCGCGGAAGTGCATGCGCGACACGGCGTCGATCGTGAGCGGGCGCACGTGGCGGATATCGCCCTGCATCAGGTACTCGAAGCCGTCCTCGATGCCGACGACCTCGCATCCCTCGAGCGCCGCGCGGATGCTCGCGGCGCTGATGACGCTGTTGATCCCCGGCGCGGGGCCGCCCCCCACGACGATGCCCAGTCGCCTGCGCTCGCTCATGGCCACCTCCCCGCGCAGACTACCGCGCCCGCCGCCGGCTGGGTAGCGGCCGCGCGCGCGGCGCGCAGCCGCCCGTGCGTCAGCTCACGCGATCGTAGACGCGGACGTAGCTGCGGGAGCCGTTCGGTCCGGCCACGTCGGTGCGCACCATCAGCACGCGGCCGCGGTCCTGCAGCGTGAACGTCTGCGTGTAGCCGCGGCCGTTGCGATCGCGCTCCACCACCAGCTGCCCGTTCCGCCACTGCCCGATCGCCACGTCGCCGTTGTCGCCGTGGTCGCCGTAGTCCTGGTCGCGATCCTGCATCGCGATCTCCTCGACCACGCCGC
Organism: Candidatus Eiseniibacteriota bacterium; assembly: GCA_035691845.1. Taxonomy (GTDB): domain Bacteria; phylum Eisenbacteria; class RBG-16-71-46; order RBG-16-71-46; family RBG-16-71-46; genus DASSIN01. The sequence continues at coordinate 28,281 of DASSIN010000289.1, forward strand.
CATCGGTGTCGCGGATGGTCCAGCGACCGCGCCCGCCGTCGATCCGGATCACGTCCGGCATCCGCCCCATGTCGTTCCAGGCGGAGCGGAAGCGCACACTGCGGTCGCGGTCGCGGTTGTCCTCGTCGCGGTCGGAATCCTGATCGCGGCTGCGGCTGTCGTCGCCGCGGTACGTCGTCTGCGGGTTGTCGCTGCGACTGGGATCGATCTGCCACGTGCCGGTGAAGCTGCGCCCGCCGTAGCGGTCGTTGCCATAGCGGTCGTTGTAGGTGATCGGCCCCGCGCAGCCGGCCAGCAGGGCCACCGCGGCTGCGAGACCGAGGAGGTGGTTGCGTCTCATTGTCCCTCTCCCTGCGGCCGCCGTTCGTTCCCCGTGCGGCCACCCCGCGCTTCGGCGCCCGCGATTTCCTTTCCTGATGAGCGTCGCGCGCGGGAAATTCGAGGACCGGGGGGGCCGCACGCGTTCCGGACACGGTCGCGGCCGAACGCACGCCTCCGATTGACAGCGACCGGGGCGCTCACGATCCTGCCGCACGAGTCGCGCCGCCGACCGCGGCGCGCAGTGAAAGGAGAGCGGCGTGAGAACGGTGGCGGTGCTGGGATCGGGGCAGGTGGGCGATGCGCTGTCGGCGGGATTCCTCAAGTACGGCGACGCCGTGGTGCGCGGCACGCGCGAGCCGGCCAAGCTCGAGGCGTGGCGGAAGCAGGCCGGCGGCAGCGCCTCGGTGGGCACGTTCGCCGACGCGGCGCGGCGCGGCGAGATCGTGGTGCTGGCGGTGAAAGGCACGGCGGCAGAGGCGGTGGTCGATGCTGCCGGCGCCGACGCGCTGCATGGCAAGGTGGTGATCGACGCCACCAACCCGATCGCCGAGCGGCCGCCCGACCACGGCGTGCTGCACTTCTTCACGACGCTCGAGCAGTCGTTGATGGAACGGCTGCAGGCCAAGGTGCCGGGCGCTCGGTTCGTCAAGGCGTTCTCGTGCGTCGGCAACGCGCTGATGGTGGATCCCGATCTGGGCGCGCGCCCGACGATGTTCATCTGCGGCAACGACCCCGACGCGCGGCGTGTGGTGGCCGACATCTGCACGCGGTTCGGGCACGACGTCGAGGATCTGGGTGAGGCCGAGGCGGCGCGCGCGATCGAGCCGCTCGCGATCCTGTGGTGCATCCCCGGGTTCCGCAGCAACTCCTGGATGCACGCGCTCAGGTTGCTGCGGAAGTAGCCCCCGCCGCGCGTCGCGCCGTGCGCGCGCGCCGCCGCGCCGGCGCTGGCGCCGGCGTGGT
>DASSIN010000290.1:0-13363 GCA_035691845.1 Candidatus Eiseniibacteriota bacterium
TCGCGTGCGCAAGTGAGGATTTCGAGCTACGACGGCTGACGGCGGCGAAATACGGCGCCCAATCCAATCGCGGGCAAGAGGCCGGCGAGAAGACCGATGAGCGCGGCTTTGGCGGCGGCGATTCGACGCTTCGCGCGCGGCAGCAGCGGCGGCGGCAGATGCAGGTCGTCGTGCAGCGCGATCTCGTGGCCGCGCGCGTGCGCCAGCCGGGTGAGCCCGGGGTGGCGGCGCACCTGGCGGCCGAGCTGGAAGAACGTGGCGTGGGCGCCGTGGCGCGCGAGCACCTCCAGCACGCGCTCCGAATGACGCGCGCTCGGGCCGTCGTCGAACGTGATGGCGAACCGGTCGGCCACGCCCTCGACCCGGCACAGCATCCAGTCCGGCTGCCAGCCGACCGCGCCCTCGAACCGTTCGCCCATGGCGCGAACCGTAGCACGCGCGCCAGGACCCGCTTTGCGCCGCGGCGCGGAGGGCTTTAAGGTCGCGCCGGAAGTCCGCCCTGACCATGGAGGCGTCGAGTTCGTCCGTGATGCGCCAGCTGCTGCTCGCCGGCTCGCAGAGCCCGTGGCTGCGCGAGCAGGCGACCCATCGTGCGTTCGTGCGCCGCGCCGTCTCCCGCTTCATGCCGGGCGAGACGCTGGACGACGGCCTGCGCGCCGCGCGCGAGCTCGCCGCCAGGGGACTGGCGAGCACGATCACGCACCTGGGCGAGAACATCGGCGCGCGCGCGGAAGCCGAGGCCGAGGTCGCCCATTACCGGCAGGCGCTCGACCGCATCGCCGCCGACGCGCTCGACGCCGAGGTGTCGGTCAAGCTCACGCACCTGGGCCTCGACCTCGATCCCGCGCTCGCCACGCGGCTGACGCAGTGTCTGGCCGAGCGCTCGGCCACGCTCGGCCGGCGGCTGTGGATCGACATGGAGGGCTCGCCCTACGTCGAGCCCACCCTCGCCCTGCACGCCCGGGTGCGGGCGGCCACCGCCGGCGTCGGCGTGTGCGTGCAGTCCTATCTGCGGCGCACGTCGCATGACGTCGAGGCGCTGATCGCCCAGGGCGCGGCGGTGCGGCTGGTGAAGGGCGCGTACGCCGAGCCCGCCGCAATCGCGTTCCCCGACAAGCGCGAGGTGGACGCCCAGTTCCTGGCGCTCGCGCAACGCCTGCTGTCGGAGCCGGCGCGGGCCAACGGCGTGTGGCTCGCGGTCGGCACGCACGATCGCGCGCTGATCGCGGCCATCGAGCGGTTCGTGTCCGACCACGACATCCCAAGGGACGCATTCGAGTTCGCGATGCTGTACGGCATCCAGACCGCCGAGCAGCTGCGGCTGGCGCGCGCCGGTTACAAGGTGCGCGTGCTCGTCAGCTACGGCGATTCGTGGTTCCCGTGGTACATGCGCCGGCTGGCCGAGCGTCCGGCCAACCTGTGGTTCGTGCTGCGCAACATGTTCGCGCGGTGAGCGCGCCCGCCCCGGCCGCCGCGCTGCGCCCCGCCGCATGCCGCCGCTGCTGACCGACTGGCTCAACCTGCTGCTGCGCTGGACCCACGTGATCGCGGCGATCATGTGGATCGGCGACTCGTTCCTGTTCGTGTGGATGGACCGCGCGCTGCACGCGCCCACGCGCGCGCGCCCGGGCGACGTGGCAGGCGAGATGTGGATGGTGCACAGCGGCGGCTTCTACGAGGTCGTCAAGCGCCGCACGCTGGCGCCCGACGAGCTGCCCGACACGCTGCACTGGTTCCAGTGGGAGGCGTACACCACGTGGCTGTCGGGCGCGAGCCTGCTCGTGGTCGTGTACTGGGCCGGCGCGCGCGCGTTCCTGCTCGGGTCCGCGGGGCTCGGCGTCGGGGCGGCGATCGCGATCAGCGCGGGCTCGCTGCTGCTCGCGGTCGTGGTGTACGAGGGGATGTGCCGCTCCCCGCTCGTCCGCCGGCCCGCCGCGTTCGCGCTCGTGGGCTACGCGCTGATCGTCGTCGCCGCGTGGGGGCTGACGCGGGTGTTCTCGGGACGCGCGGCGTTCCTGCACGTGGGCGCCATGCTCGGCACCATCATGGTGGCGAACGTGGCGCACGTGATCATCCCCGGGCAGCGCCGGATGCTGGCGGACACGCGCGCCGGCAGGCCCGTGGATCCGGCCCCCGGGCTGCGCGCCAAGACGCGCTCGATGCACAACCACTACCTCACGCTGCCGGTGCTGTTCACGATGTTGAGCAACCACTATCCGGCGGCGTGGGGGCACCCGCTCAACTGGCTCGTGCTGGCGCTGCTGGTGCTGGTGGGGGCCGCGGCCAAGGTGGTGATGAACGAGGGTCGGCGCACGGACTGGCGCGTGCTCACGGCCGGGATCGTGGCGCTGATCGCGGTGATCGGCATGACCGCGCACCCCGGCGCCGTCGTCGCGCAGGGCGCGAACCCGGTGCGCTCGCGGGTGCCGTTCGTTCAGGCGCGCGCCATCATCGCGCGCCGCTGCACCACGTGCCACGCCACGCATCCCACCAACCCGTCGTTCCCGGCGCCGCCGCTGGGCGTGGTGCTCGAGGATCCGGCCCGCATCCGCGCCCTGGCCGCGCGCATCCGCGAGCGCGCGGTGATCACGAAGACGATGCCGCTCGGCAACCTGACCGGCATGACCGGGGCCGAGCGCGACACGCTGGGCGCGTGGCTCGCGCAGGGCGCCGACATCGCCCCCTGATCAGCCCGGCGGCCAGTCGAGCGCGCGGCCGCCGAGCATGTGCATGTGCAGGTGCGGGACGGTCTGCCCCGCGTCGGGCCCGACGTTCACGACCAGCCGCCAGCCGCGCTCGAGCCCCTCGTCCGCGGCGACGCGCGCGGCGAGCGCGAACAGCTCGCCCAGCAGCGCGCCGTGCGCCGGGCCCAATGCCGCCGCCGATTCCGCCACGTGCTCCTTCGGGATCAGCAGCACGTGGCTCGGCGCCACCGGGTTCACGTCCCGGAACGCCAGTGCGTGCTCGGACTCGGCCACCTTCGTGCTGCGCAGCTCGCCGCGCGCGATCCGGCAGAACAGACAACTGGCCGCGGCGCTGGACTCGGTCATGGCGTCCCTCCCGCCACGACCTTGCCACGCGCGCGCGCGGCGCGCCAGCGGGGGGACGCGCACGCCGCGCGATCAGCCGTGCGCCAGCGCCTCGGGTTTCAGGCTCGTCGGCTCGAGCGTGAACTCGACCGCGCGATGGCAGCTCGCGCAGCGCAGCGAGGTGTGCGCGCGCAATCGTCCCGGCACCGGCCGGAAGTCCTGCTCCACGTGACACGCCGGGCACACGCCGCGCACGCCGCGCAGCCCCACGGCCGTGCGCAGCTCGCGCCCGAACAGCATGACGCCGGCCACGAGCAGCGCCGGCGCCAGCACCATGTTGGCGAACGGCAGCGCGATCGCCGCCACGGCCGCGGCGAGCCAGCACAGCAGCAGGTCGCGCAGCCCACGCAGCAGCCGGGCATGGGAGTCGTACACGGTCACGCGCACGCTGGCGTGCGCGTGCGCGTGGCCGTAGCGCAGGTCGCCATCGCCCACCGCGGGCTCGATCGCATGCTCGGGCAGCACGGACACGAAGTTGAGGATGGACATCGGCATTCCCTCGCTCGGCCGGTGCGGGCCCCTGACGATGGGGCCCCGTCGCGCGGCCGGAACGGGAAGGTGTCGATGGTTGGATTCGCCGGCGGTCGCGGCGTGTCCGTCGCGCGATCGCATCCCCGCCGATGCGTCGCCCGCGCGCGGCCGGCGCGATGCCGCGCCGCGATGTCGCCGCCCGCAGCGTCCCGCCGGGCGCGGCGGGACGCTGCCCCACGGCTCACGGCACCCGGCTGCTCGCCTCGGCTCCGGGCGCCATGCCCATCGCCCACAGCAGGAACGCGTAGCGGATCGCCTGCTCGCGCAGGTTGTCGTAGCGTCCCGAGGCGCCGCCGTGCCCCGCCCCCATGTTGACGCGCAGCAACAGCGGGTGGGTGTCGGTCTTCGTCACGCGCAACTTCGCCACCCACTTGGTCGGCTCCCAGTAGCCGACGCGCGGATCGTTGAGCCCCGCGGTGACGAGCAGCGCCGGGTACGCCGTGGCGTGCACGTTGTCGTACGGCGAATACGACTTCATGTACGCGTAGTAGCGCGGCGTGCGCGGATCGCCCCACTGCTCCCACTCCTGGGTGGTGAGCGGGATGCTGGCGTCGCTCATGGTGTTGATCACGTCCACGAACGGCACGTCCGCCACCGCGGCGCGGAACAGGTCCGGGCGCAGGTTCAAGGTGGCGCCGATCAGCAGCCCGCCCGCGCTGCCGCCGCGGATCGCGAGCCGGTCGCGCGCGGTGACGCCGCTGTTGATCAAATACTCCGCGCACGCCACGAAGTCCGCGAACGTGTTCTTCTTGTGCAGCAGCCTGCCGTCCTCGTACCAGTGGCGGCCCATCTCCTGCCCGCCGCGAATGTGGCCGATGGCGTACACGTAGCCGCGGTCCACCAGGCTGAAGATGTTGCTGTTGAACCCGGGGTCGCTGCTGATGCCGTACGAGCCGTAGCCGTACAGCAGCGCCGGCCGGCGGCCATCGCGCGCGAGCGGCGCCTTGTAGAGCAGCGAGATCGGGATGCGCGTGCCGTCCGCCGCGCGCGCCCACACGCGCTCGGTGCGGTAGCGCGACGGATCGTAGTTCGGCACCACGGTCTTCTTCAGCACCGTGCGCGTGCGGCGCGCACAGTCGTAATCGATGATCGTGGGCGGCGTCACCGGCGAGCTGTACGCGAACCGCAGCATGCGCGTGTCGTACTCGGGCGTGCTCACCGGGCTGTACGTGTACACCGCCTCCGGGAACCGCACCTCGTGCGAGCGCCCGGTGCGCAGGTCGAGCACCCGGATCCGGCGCCGTCCGCCGCCGCGCTCGAACAGCGCCAGCTGGTCGCGGAACACCTCCACGTCCTCGATCAGCACCGAGTCGCTGGCGGCCACGAACGGTTTCCAGTGCGCGCGATCCGGAATGCGGGCGGGGGCGCGCAGCAGCTTGAAGTTGGGCGCGTTCTCGTTGGTCAGGACGAACAGCTCGTCTCCGTGCGGGCGCACGTAGTAAAGCACCTTGCTGCGCCGGGGCGTCACGAGCCGCGGCGATTCCAGCGGGCGGTCGGCGGGCACGAGCCGCGTGTCCGAGGCGTCGAAGCTCTCGGACTCGATCTGGAGCTGCGTCCGGTCGTGGCTCTTGACGAGCTGTACGTTGAACAGCGGATCGGGGTCGTGATAGATCACGACGTCGCTCGCCGCATCGGTGCCGAGCACGTGGCGCGCGATCCGGTCCGGGCGCTTGGCCGAGTCGGCCAGCGTGTAGAACAGCGTGCGGTTGTCGTTCCCCCACTCGATCCCTTCCTCGATGTGGGTGATCCTGTCGGGCAGCAGCTGCCCGGTGGCGAGGTCCTTGACCACCGCGGTGTAGTACTCGGCGCCGGTGGTGTCGGTGGAATAGGCCAGCAGCTTGTGGTCGGGGCTGGGCTGGAACGCGCCCACGCGGAAGTAGTGGCCTTCGACCGCCATCGCGTTGGGATCGAGCAGCACCTGTTCGGCCGCGCCCGGCTGGTCGGCCCGGCGGCAGAAGATCGGATACTGCTTCCCCTGCTGGGTGCGCGTGTAGTAGAGGAACGGCCCGTCCTTGGCCGGCACCGACAGGTCGGTCTCCTGGATCCGCCCGCGCATCTCCTGGAACAGCGACTCCTGCAGCGCCGCCGTGGGCGCCAGCACCGCCTGCGTGTAGGCGTTCTCGGCCTCCAGGTGGCGGATGACCTCGGGGTCGTTGCGATCGCGCAGCCAGTGGTAGGGGTCGTGGCGCACGTCGCCGAGCGTGGTGTCGGCGTGCGGGATCTGCCGCGCCAGCGGCGGCGCCGGAACGGATTCGGCGCCCGGCGCGGACGCGGGGGCGGCGGCCTGCAGCGAGAGGGCGGCGGCGAGCATCGCGGCGGGTGCCTTCATGCGGAGGTCTCCATCGGCGGGGGTCGGACGCCGCGCGCGCCGGCGGACAGGTTTCCGGCGCGCGCGGGAATCACGTTTCGTGTTGGATGCGCGGGTCGAGCGCGGCATAACACAGGTCCACGATCAGGTTGGCGAGCACGATGAACAGCGCGGCGAACAGCACGGTGCCCATCACCATCGGCAGATCACGCTGGCGGATGGCGCGCCACGCCAGCCCGCCGATGCCGGGGATCCCGAACACCGTCTCGGTCAGCACGGCGCCGCCGAACAGGTAGGCGACGTCCACGCCGAACATAGTGACGATCGGCAGCAGCGCGTTGCGCATCACGTGCCGCCCCACCACGGCGCTCGGCGGCAGCCCCTTGGCGCGCGCGGTGCGCACGTAGTCCTGCGCCAGCACGTCCAGCACGCGCGTGCGCGTCATGCGCGCGTACCAGCCCGCGTACAGCATCGCCAGCGTGACCCACGGCAGCACCAGGTGCCACGCCCAGCGCGCGGGACCGTACACGTTCAGCTCCGCGTAGCCGCCGAGCGGGAACCACCCCAGCCGGTCGGCGAAGATTTTGAGCAGCACCAGCCCGAGCCAGTAGGCCGGCGCCGAGATCCCGAACAGCGCCACCACCATGCCGCTGCGATCGAGCCACGAGCGCGGCTTGAGCGCGCTCGCGACCCCGATCGGGATCCCGAGCAACAGCCACAGCACCGCCGCGCCGGTGGTGAGCGACAAGGTCTTGGGGAATGCCTGGCGGATCGCGTCCCACACCGGCTGCTGGCTCACGTACGAGAACCCCCAGTCGCCGCGCGCGGCGTGCGTCAGGAACCGCAGGAACTGAAGCGCCTTCGGCTGGTCCAACCCGAGCCGGTGGCGGATCAGCGCGATCGTCTCGGGCGTGGCGTACTTGCCCGCGATCAGCGCCGCCGGGTCGTTGGGCACGGCGAAGAAGATCACGAACGTGACGCCGGTGACGAGCACCAGCACCAGCGCGCTCCACAGCAGCCGGCGCACCAGCCAGCCGCTCACGCGCCCGCCTCCGGCGACAGCGCGTCACGCAACCCGTCGCCCACCAGGTTGAAGCTCGCCACCGTGAGCAGGATCGCGATCCCGGGGAACACCGTGATCCACCACGCCGCGCCGTAGTAGGGCAGCCCCTCCTGGATCATGTTGCCCCACGACGGGGTCGGCGGCTGGATGCCGACGCCGAGGAACGACAGCGCGCTCTCGAGCAGGATGTTGCCCGCCAGCGACAGCGTGGCGAACACGATCACCGGCCCGATCAGGTTCGGCACCACGTGGCGCAGCAGCACCGCGCGATCGCTGGCCCCGAGCGCGCGCGCCGCCTCCACGAACTCGCGCTCGCGCAGCGACAGCACCTCGGCGCGCACGATGCGCGCCAGGTAGGTCCAGTTGACGAGCCCCAGGATCATCACCACCACGAGCAGGCTCCCCTGCCGCAGCACCGACGCCAGCGCGATCGCCAGCAGCAGCACCGGGATCGCCATCATCGCGTCCACGACGCGCGAGATCACCGTGTCCACGACGCCGCGGTAGAACCCTGCCAGCAGCCCGGCGGCGAGCCCGGCCACGAGCGCCAGCAGCGTGCCGAGCGACGACACCAGCAGCGACACGCGCGCGCCGTACAGGATCCGCGCCAGCACGTCGCGCCCGAGCAGGTCGGCGCCGAGCAGGAACGCGCGGCCGGGCCCGACCGGCAGCCCGTCGTCCGAGATCACGTCCACCAGCCGTCCGCCGGCGCGCACGCGGTCCATCATCCGCAGCTGGAACGCCGACTGGTGCAGCACGTGCCGCACCAGCCACGGCGCCACCAACGCGGCAGCCGCCAGCGCCGCCAGGAACACGAGACCGGCCAGCGCCCAGCGGTCGCGCGCGAACCGGCGGACCGCCTCGCGCGCGGCCGAGGGCGGCGCCGACGCCTCGGCCGCCGGCGTCAGCTCGAGCGCCGCGCTGCTCACCGCGCCGCCTGCGCCACCGGCGCACTCGGCGGGCTCTTGATCCACAGCTTGTCGATCATCAGGATGCGCGTGATGTGCCGGTACCAGCCGCCGATGCGCGGGCTGTAGAGCCGGCTGTCGTAGTGGTGCAGCAGCGGCGCCACCGGCGCCTCCACCATGGTGAGCGAATCCACCGCGCGCCAGCGCGCCGCGCGCAGCGTCGGTTCGGCCGTCGCCATCGCCTCCACGATCATGGCGTTCAGGCGCGGGTCGTTCATCATGCTCAGGTCCTCGTTGTGGATCGCCTGCAGCCGCCGGCCGTTCAGCAGCACGTCGCAGAAGTTGGACGGATCCACGTAGTCGGCGTACCACGAGTACAGGCCGAAGCCGATGTGGCGGCTCGTGTCCTCGGCCATGCTGGTGTAGCCCGTGACCTCGCCCAGGTCGAGGCGCGCGTGGATGCCGACGTTGGCCAGCTGCTGCTGGATCACGGTGAGCTGGCGTGGGCCGGGCTCGATCGTCCAACCGTACAGCGTGGTGCTGAAGCCATTGGGGTAGCCGGCCTCGGCCAGCAGCCGGCGCGCGCGCGCGGGATCGGCGGGCATGTAGGCGTGCAGCGCGCTGGCGCCCGGCATGCCGGGCGGCAGGAACTCGCCTGCGGCCACGCCCTTCCCCGACCACACCTTGAGGATCGGCCGGCGGTCGATCGCCCAGTTGATCGCCTGGCGCACGCGCACGTCGTTGAACGGCGGCTGCTCGACGTTCATGTACAGGTACTCGGTGTTGAGGCCGTCCTCGACGTCCACCTGGTGGCGCCAGGTCGAATCGCGCAGCAGCCGCGGAAACTCGGCCGCCGGCACTTCGAACATGCCGCCGTCGGCCTCGCCGCGCCGGATCAGCGCCACTGCGTTGGCGGCCGTGACGCCGAGCCGGATCTCGAACGTGTCGAGGTACGCGGGCTCGCCGCACCAGTCGGGGTTGCGCACCAGCAGCACGCGCTGGCGCGGCACGAACTCGGCCACCATGAACGGCCCGCTCGACACCGTGTGCTGGGAGAATGTGCCGGAATATCTCTCCGCCACCTCGCGCGGGATCGGCGCCGAGAACGACATCGTCAGCTCCTGCAGGAACACGGGGTCGGAGTGCTGGATGCGCACGTACAGCGAATCGCCGCGCGCGATCACGCCCGCCAGCGCGCTGTCCTTCCCCGCGATCACGCGATCGGCGCCAACGATCTCCCGATAGAACCCGATCCCGGGTGAGCCGATCCGGAACAGCCGCTCGAGCGAGTACTTGAAGTCGGCGGCGGTGATGTGACGGTGGAGCGGAGGACCGAACTTTGCATCGGGCCGGATGCGGAAGCAGTAGAGCGTGCCGCCCTCGCGGATGTCGGGCAGGCTCGTCGTCAATTCCGGCCGCAGCGTGGCGCCCGCCACGCCGGGCGCGTTGACGTATTCCAGCAGCGTGCGGAACACGCCCTCGATCATCGGAGCGCTGTAGGCGCCGTAGGACAGCGCCGGATCGAGGTAGTCGGGGTCCTCCTCGCGCACGAACACCGCGTGGCCGCCGCGCCGCGGCGGACCGCCGGTGAACGGGCCGGGCGGCTCGTGCAGCGCCGTCTGGCGTGGCACGCAGCCAGCTCCCACCACGAACCCGCACGCGAGCGCGAGCGCGACGAGCGCGAGGCGCGCGCCCCGCTGGACCGCGCGCGCGCGCTGGGTCAATGTCAGCGACGCCGATGAAGCCATGGAGAAGCGCATGATAGCAGCCACCCCCGCGCCGCGCCGCGCGCGATGAGCGCGCCGCGCTCGTCCTCGCCGTGGGCCGCGTTCGCCGGCTGCTCGCTGATCTGGGGCACCACGTTCCTGGTGATCCGGCTGGGCGAGGACAGCGTTCCGCCGGTGTGGGCCGCCGCGCTGCGGCTGGCGCTGGCCGGGGTGCTGCTGGCGGGAATCGTGCGCGTGCGCCGCACGCGCTGGCCGCGCGGCCCCGCGCTGCGCGCGGCGATGATCTACGGGCTGCTCAACTTCGGTGTCAACTTCCCGCTGCTGTACTGGGGCGAGACGCGGTTCCCGTCGGGGCTGTCGGCGGTGATGTACGCCACCAACCCGCTCACCATCGCGCTGATGGCGCGCGCGATCGGGCTCGAGCGCCTGCCGGCCGGCAAGGTGATCGGCGCGCTGGTGGCGTTCGCGGGCGTGGTGCTGATCTCGGGCGGGGTGCGCGGGGCGACGCTGGCGGGCGCCGCGGCCGTGTTCACGGCCGCGCTCACCGCCGCGATGTCGACGCTGGCGCTCAAGCGCGCGCCCCACTCCGATCCGTTCGGCACCAACGCGGTGGGGTGCGCCGTGGGGTTCCCGGTGTGCCTCGCCGTGAGCTTCGCGCTGCGCGAGCCGCACGCGCTGCCGCACGGGTGGCCGGCGTGGGGCGCGCTGCTGTACCTGGTGGTGGCGGGCTCGCTCGTCGCGTTCGTGCTGATGACGTGGCTGATCCACCACTGGCCCGCCTCGCGCGCCGCCTACGTCGGCGTGGTGGTCCCGATCGTGGCGATGGTGGTCGGCGCCGCGGTGCACCACGAGCGCGTGGGCGCAGCCGCTCTGGCCGGCTCGGCGATCGTCCTCGCCGGCGTGATGATCGGGCTGCGCGCCAGCGCGCCGGCCATCACGCCTTCGCCGGCGCCCGTCGCGTCTGACGCGCCGCGCTGACGGCCCCCTAGGCTAGCGGAGCACCACGAGCTTGCGGGTGATCACCTCTCCATCGAGCTCAATGCGACAGACGTACGTGCCGGCCGCGAGCCACCCCGCCTGGAACGGCAGGGCGACCGTTCCGGCTGAGCGCCAAACATGGCGCAGTGGTGCGGCCACCTCCCGGCCCTGGACGTCGTAAAAGGCTATGCTGACGCGTCCTGGTGTTGGCAGGCGGAACATGACGGATTCACCAGAACGGATCGGATTCGGAAAGATCGACATGGGCTGATGGCCGGACGATTGGACCGCGGCGGCGTCAGGGGCTCGTCTCGCCAGCGGCGTGAACTCGATCGCAGCGAGACTCGCCCGTGGGATGTCGTCAAAGCGCTTGAACCGCCCGCCAACGTAGAGTCCCTCACCGTCGGCAAGAAGCGACCAGACATAATCATCCGGCGCCGGATTCCAGGCAGTGGCATGCGCGGTGACCGCATCGAGGGCGGCAAAGCCATACCGCTCCGCCCCACCGGCCATTGCGAAGTCGCCGCCGACGAACACCTGGTGGCCGAGAGTCGCCAGTGACAAGACGCGCGGGAGCGCGTGATCGTGAGGCGTGAGGCCGGGATTCCAGTCCGTCGCACGCCCCGTGGCAGGGTCGATGGCGGCCAGCGCCGATCGAGCTTGCCCGCCGGCAATGGAGAACGATCCGCCCACGTAGACCGCAGAGTCGGTGACAGCCATGGCGCTCACCCAGCCGTCGCCGGCCGGGTCCCAGGCCGTGGCCAGGCCGGTCCGTGCTTCCAAGGCCGCGACGGTTTGCCGCTCGGCTCCGCCGAGATGGTAAAAGAACCCACCCGCATAGACGAGCGGACCGTGGACGGCAAGGCTGAGCACCTCCGCATCCGGGTCCGGATTCCAACTCGTCGCGGCCCCACTCACGGCATCGAGGGCGGCGAGGTAGCGCCGCGGTTGGCCGCCGATATGCTCGAAGGAGCCACCCGCGTAAATCGTGTCACCCTCTACCGCCACGGCATAAACCGATCCGTCGGCCTGCGGGTTCCACAGCGTCGCGTGGCCGCTGCGCGGATCGAGAGCGGCGATGCCGCTCCGGCTCTCGCCCCCGATCGCCGTGAAGTCGCCGCCGGCATAGATCGCCTCGTTGGTGGCGGCCAATGAGGTGACGAGCAGGCCGTTCGGGTTCGGGTTCCACGGCAAGGCGACACCCGTGGCGAGGTCGATGGCGGCCAGGCCGACTCGCTCGACCCACGGTCCGATACTGGTGAAACGACCGCCCGCGTAAATGGTCGTGCCCTCCACCGCGAGCGCATCTACGAGATGGTTGGCTCTCGGATTCCAATCAAGGACTTGCCCTGAGTTCGCCGAAACCGCACCGACGTAATCCCTGGGTGCGCCTCGTATGGTGGTAAACGATCCACCGACGTAGACGGCGTTGCCGTCAGCCTCCAGTGCTCCGACGAAGGGGGCGATCCAGTCGTAGTGCGGGCCGAGTACGGCGTCCCATGCAGTGACGGCGCCGCTATGGAGATCAAACTGGGCTATCGCTCCGCGCCCCTCACCGGCGATGTGGTCAAAGTGACCGGCAGCATATAGGAACGGACCGTGGCAGAGCAGCGAGCCCACATACGCCCCAGAGTCGTAAGGGTTCGCGACAGCGGTCGGTCGCGGGTCCCACGCGGTCGCCACGCCAGTGCTGGCGTCCACAGCCGCCAAGCACGGTCGAGTAACACCGCTGATCGTGGCGAATCGCCCGCCGACGTAGATCGTGCCGCCGTGCACCGCAAGGGCGCGTACCCATCCATCCGGACTCGGGTTCCAGCTCGTTGGCTGAGCGGTGTCCAGCCTCAGCGCAGCAAGGCATAGCCGTGTGGCCGGGCCAACTGCGGAGAACACGCCGCCGACATAGAGGAGCGCGCCATCCGTAGCCAGAGCGGAGACACGGGCCCCGAGCAGGCTGGCATCCCACGACCGCAGCTCTCCCGTGCGGGCGTCAAAGGCGGCCAGTGCATGACGGGGCTGGCCGCTCATGGAGGCGAATTGTCCACCTACGTACAGGACGCCATGATCGAGCAGCAGGCACTCGACGCCAGCGCCGTCCGGGTCCGGCCGCCACGTATCCGCAGAGCCATCGCGGAGAATGTGGGCCAGGTTATGGCGAGCCTGGCCACCGACCGAGACGAACGTGCCGCCGATGAACCAACCGCCGGCGCCGTCGCCGACGGCGACGCTGACGCTCCCGGCGACCTTGGGATAGTTCGGCGCCATCTCGCCTGTCCGTCGCGAAAGCGGCACGCCGGAGCCGGTGCAAGGACCGACGCTCGTGAACGCTCCGCCGACGTATAGGGTCGTGCCCAGCTTCGCCATTGCGACAACGTTCCCGTCAGTGCCCCACAGCGGTGGCGCGGGTGACTGCGCCCCTGCTTGAATCGGCCAACAGGCAAGGCACGAGAGAAGCGCAGCCGCCTGGGGCAGGATGAATGCAGGCGTGCGAGCCGGTCTCCGGCTGCTGCATGGCATCTGTACACTCTCCCAATTGCTCTGACCCCTATTTCGTGAGACACCCGGTGTCTGCAACTGTCTGCTGTTCGCGCCGGAACTCGGCTGGAGAGAGTTGGTCCAGTGAGGAGTGCGGCGCGAAGGTGTTGTAGTCGTCGATCCAGCCGTGGACCTGCTCGATGACTCGCGCCGCCGAGGCAAGGTCGCCGGCCGCGACGTAGTCCCGCTTGAAGGTGTTGACGAACGCCTCGGCCATCCCGTTCGAC
>DASSIN010000291.1:0-19213 GCA_035691845.1 Candidatus Eiseniibacteriota bacterium
GCTGGCGTGGCCGGCGTGGGCGCTGGTGTGGTGGCTGCGCGGCGCGCCGCGCACCGGTGGAGGCGCGCTCGAGACCTCGGAGCTGGCGCGTGACGCCGTGGCGGCGCTCGCGCACCTGGCGCAGACGGCGGCGGGGCTCGAATGGCGCGCCGGCGACCCCACGCGCGGGCTCCGCCTCGGGCTCGCGCTGCTGCTGCCGGCGCTCGCGCTCGTGATCGCGGCGCTGGCGTTGATGCGGCGCATGACACCGCCACGGGCGTCGGGCGGCGTGCTCGCGGGCGCGGCGTGGGCGGTGCTCGGGGCGCTGCCGGTGACGTTCGTGGCGCCGATCTGGAGCGGCTACTACTACCTGTTCGCGCTGTGCGGCGTGGCGCTGCTGCTGGGCGCGCTGCTGGCGCGCGCCCGGTGGGGATGGGCGGCCGTGGCGCTGGCCGCGCTCGCGTTCGGCTCCAACACCGCGCGGCAGCTGGACGAGTTCTCATTCGCCCGCAGCGCGTGGGCGGGCGAGTCGCACGTCAACCGGTTCTACATCGCGCGCGCCGGGGCGCTGATGGCGCGCTACCTCGCGCAGCTGCGCGCCATGCACCCGAGCCTGCCGCCCGGCAGCACGGTGTTGTTCGCGCATCTGCCCGCGTTCGCCGGGCTGCAGAGCGCCGATGGCCCGGTGCTGCGCTGGGCGTATCGCGACAGCAGCCTGCGCTCCTATTACCTGTCCGGGTTCGCGGCCGCGCACGGCCGCCCGGGTCCGCTGTATCTGTTCACCGCCCACGGTGACAGCCTGTCCGAGCTGCCGATGGACGACGACGAGCTGCGCTCGATCGTGTTGAGCACGATGCTGAACGACGACGTGGCGGCGTCACGCGACGCGTGCGACCGCCTGCTCGCGCGCCATCCGGACGAGCGCCAGGCGCACTATTGGAGCGCCTGGCTGGCATGGGAGCGGGGCGACCGCGCGGGAGCGGAGGCCGAGCTGCGGCGCGCCGGGGTGGAGCCCACCGCATCGCGCGCGCCCGAGGTGGCGGCCGCGCTCGCGCGGCTCGCGGCGCGCGACACCGCGGGCGCGGTGGCGCTGCTGGAGCCCGCGGTCGAGAACCACCCGCTCGATCCCAACGCGCACGCGCTGCTCGCCGACCTGTACGTCGGGCGCCCGCAGGTGACGGGCGGCGCGAGCGTGGAGTCGTTCGCGGCGCGCGTGCTGGCGCCGGACGACGCGCGCGCGTGGTGGCGTTGGGGCTACCTGCAGGCCCGGAACGAGCGCTACGAGCAGGCGGCGCACTCGCTGGAGCACGCGCTGACGCTGGGGCTGTCACCGGGCGATGCCGCCGCGGTCCGGCGCATGCTGGACGAGCTCCAGACGGTGCTGCCGGGCAGCGCGGCGGCGCGCGAGGAGCTGCGGACCACCGCGCGCCGGGCGCGGCGCTGACCCAGGTGACCGCCGGCGGTGACCGCCGGCGACGGCCGCCCGCGCCCCGGCGAGTCGCCCCACGCGTTCACGCCCAGACCCGAATCGCGACGGAGCCTCATCGCCGCAGGTCACGCTGCGCAGCCGGTGGGCGCTCCGGGGGGCCGGTTGTCCGCTGCCCGGTTCCGACACGCCCGTTGTGGATGAAGATGCGGGAGCGCAGATCCGCCGCGCGGAACGGGGCGTCGTGGGTGATCAGCGTCTCGGCCTTGCCGAGGAACAGGAACCCTTGCTCGCGCAGCGCGAAGCTGAACCGCGCCAGGACCCGCGCCTGCGCCTCGGCGGTGAAGTACATCAGGGTGTTGCGGCACACGAGCAGGTCGACGCGCGGGATCGGCGCGTCGTGCAGGATGTCGTGGCGCCCGAAGATCACCGACCGGCGCAGTTCCCTGTGGAACGCCCAGCCGCCCGAGCTGCCGTGCGTGAAGTATCTCTCCAGCCATTCGGGCGGCACGTTCTCGACCGAGCGATCGCCGTACACCGCCTGCCGCGCCTCGCCCAGCGCGTGCTCGTCCACGTCGGTGGCGTAGATCTTCACGCGCTCGCGGAACGCGTCCATGCCCATCGCCTCGCACAGCACCATCGCCACGGTGTAGGCCTCCTCGCCGGAGGCGCTGCCCGCGCTCCACACGCGAATCGGCTCGTCGGGGGAGCGCGGCTGCACGATGCGCGGGATCACGGTGTCGCGCAGCGCGTCCCACGCCGGCGGATCGCGCAGGAATCCCGTGACGTTGATGAGGATGGTGTCGAACAGCCGCGCGAACTCGTCGGGATGGGCTTCGAGGTGGTCGACGTACTCGGGCACGGTCTCGACGCCGACCGTCTGCATGCGCTTGTGGATCCGCCGCTGCAGGCTCGGACGCTTGTACGCGCCGAAATCGAATCCGCGCGACCGGCGCAGGTACTCCAACAACCGGTCGAGGTCCTGCACCGTGGTGTCGCCCGTCACCGGGAGTCTCCATGCGACGCGGGAAGTGCCGCGAACTGCAGGGCTCGATCACCGCCCGAGGGATCGCGGGACAGGAAGTCTTGCAAATCCGCGACCGGGAGGACAGACGGATGTGGCACAGCCTGGACAGGCGGCGGAGCAGCGCCGTTCGCAGGCCGTCGTGGCGCGGCCCGGGAAGCCACGCGAGGTCGGCCGGCGCATTGACGCACGCCGGGGCCTGCGGTTAGATGAGCGCGGACTGTCGGTGTGGGGCTGTAGCTCAGTTGGGAGAGCGCTTGACTGGCAGTCAAGAGGTCGACGGTTCGATCCCGTTCAGCTCCACCATTAGATGAAGCCCCGCAGAGCAACTCTGCGGGGCTTCCTTCGTTGGGGCGTCAGGATGTGGCGGCGGGGGCCCCGGCGGGCTCGGGCGGGCGGGCGACGTGGATGGCGGCGAGCGGCATCTCGATCCAGAACTGGCTGCCGCGGCCGGGCTCGGACTCGAACCCGACGTCGCCCCCCATGCGCTTCACCGTCTTCTCGACCATCGCCAGGCCGATGCCGGTGCCGGCGTAGCGCTGCTCGCTGTGCAGGCGCTCGAACACGCGGAACACCTTGCGCCGGTGCTCGGGCGCGATGCCGATGCCGTTGTCCTCGACCCACAGCCGAACGCGACCGTCGCGGTGTTCGGCTCGCAGCGTGATGGCGGGCGTCACGCCCGGCGCCACGAACTTGGCGGCGTTGCTCAACAGATTCCAGATCGCCTGCACCAGCGCGGCGCGGTGGGCGGGCACGATGAAGCGGCCACGCGGCACGCCATCCTCCAGTTGCGCGCGGCGCTCGGCGAACTCGTTCTCGGCCAGCGCCAGCGCGTCGGTGACGCACGCGCCCAGATCCACCGGCTCGTGCGCCAGCTCCACCTTGCCGAGCCGACTGTAGGCGAGCAGCTCGCGGATCAGCCGGTCCATGCGCTCGGTGGCCTCGACGATGCGGCTCGCACGCGTGCGGCCGTCGGCGTCCAGCGTGGGGCCAAGGTCCTCGAGCAGCGCGTCCAGGTGGCCCCGGATCGCGCGCAGCGGGGCGCGCAGGTCGTGCGAGATCGCGAACGAGAAGTCCACCATCTGGTCGTGGCTCTCGCGCAGCTCGTCGTGACTCTCGACCAGCCGGGCGGTGGCCTCGCGCACGCGGTCCTCGAGCGTTTCGTTCAGCGCCAGCAGCCTGGCCTCGCTGTCGCGCAGCCCGGCCTCGGCGCGCACGCGCTGCGCCAGCTCCTCGCGCGCGCGCGCGTACAACGTGGCGTTGTGATCGGCCGCCGCCATCTGCGCGGCCAGCGCCTCGAGGTAGCGCAGATCGCGCGCCGTGTACGCGTCGCGCCGGTGGCTCAACACCTGCAGCACGCCCGACACCTGGCCCTCGAGCAGCAGCGGCACCATGATCGCCGACTGCGTGTGCGGCTCCTCGGTGGGCCGGTCGTGCACGGTGCCGTCGGCGTCCACGTAGTAGTAGGTGGTGCCCGGCGCGCGCGTGTAGGCGTCGACGTCCCCCACCATCAGTGGCTGGCCGGTGAGGATCACGCGCGATTGCATGCCGGTGCCCTGCGGGTTGAGCGTGACCGGCGGGAAGTTGGCGGCGTCCACCTCGTGCCCTTCGACCCACGCGTAACGGCAGCGGATCGTGCGCGTGTCGGGGTCGTACGCGGACAGCACCATGCCGTCGCATGCCAGCTCGTCGGACACCAGTTGCCGCATGGTGCCGAACACGTGGTCCGGATCGAGCGTGCGCGACAGCAGCCGGCCGGCCTCGATCAGTCGCCCGTTCTCCTCGTCGGTGCGCCGCGCCTCCTCCTCGGCGCGATCGAGCTCGGACAGATCGCGCGCGATGGCGAGCACCGACACGACCCCGCCGTCGGGGCCGAATTCCGGAGACAGCCGCACGTGGAAGCGGCGGCTGCCGGCCGGGGTGTCGAAGTGCGCGTCGTAGCTGGCCTCGGTGCCGCGGTCGAGCACCTCCTGCATCAGCTCCGCCAGCCGCGCGGTGTGGCTGCGGTTGGCGTCGTCGAGCGTGTCCGAGATGTGCCCGCCCATCAGCGTGTCGCGCGGGCGGGCGAGCACGCGCTCGATCGCGCGGTTCACGTACACGCGTCGCAGCGAGCGATCGTAGCGCGCCACGATGTCGGGCGAGTTCTCGATCAGCGCGGCGAACTCGGCCTGCCGGCGCTGCCGCTCGATCTCGGCCTGCCGCCGCTCGCTGATATCGCGCTCGATCGCCGAGGCCTCGACGATCGCGCCGCCCGGCCCGCGCAAAGGCGACAGCGTGAGCGCGACCGTCAGGGTGTCGCCGTCGCGCGTGCGGCGCTGGGTCTCGACGTCGCGCACCGATTCGCCGTGCCGCACGCGCTCGAGCAGCGCGGCCATCTCGCGTTCGCGCCCGGGCACGGCGAGCCGCGCGACGGGCCGCCCCACCATGTCGGCCGCCTTGATGCCGTAGGCGCTCTCGGCCGCGGCGTTCCAGCTCGTCACCATGCCGTCGAGCGTCATCGTGAACACCGCGTCGGCCGAGTGCTGCACCAGCGACTTGAGCCGCGCCTCGGCCGATTCGCGGCGCTCGATCAGCAGCACCACCAGCCCGGCCACCACCAGGAACGCGATCGTCTGGGCGCCCAGCTCCGGCGTCACCGGCTTGACCTGGAACTGCGGCTCGATCACCGCCCACGACACGGTGATCGCGGATGCCGCCACCGCGAACAGCCCGATCGCGAATCCGCCGGTCCACGCGGCGAACGCCACCGCCAGATAGAACATCGTGTAGGCGTGCGGGCGCAGCCACGGCCACCCGGCCAGCTCCACCAGCAGGGCGGCCGCCAGCGCCACGAGCGTGACGCCGATCCGGAGGGGGAGCGGACGGTAGTACGGGTCCATCCGCGGCAGCATCCGGCAGCCGGCCGGGGAGTTCAAGCTCCGAAGCACGGACGCCAACGGCCGGCGGCCACCTGGCGCCGCGCGCGGCGGTTACAGCATCGAGCCGGGTTCTGGCACCGCCGCGGGGGAGAACCCGCCCGCGCGCGGCCGCAGCTTGAGGCCGCTCCACCGGACCAGGCTGTCCACCACCACCACGACCAGCAGCGCCATCACCACCAGCGTGACGACGCACTGCATGCGCGCCGCCGCGGGCGCGGCCGCGAACGCGGCCACCAGCCCGGGGGCGCCCGCGGCCAGCTGCGGGCGCAGGTAATTGAGCCCCAGGTTCATCCAGCCGGCGGTCAGCGTGTTCACGCACATGAACGCGAGCGGGATCAGCGTGGTCCACGCGTAGCGCGCCCGGCCGGCGTTGATCAGCACCGAGGTGCCGATCGCCAGCGCGAACGCCGCCAGCAGCTGGTTGCTGACGCCCAGCATCGGCCAGATGCTGGCAACCGAGCCGGTCCACACGAAGTAGCCCCATGCCCCGACCGCGAGCGCGCCGAACAGCACGGCCGGCGCCACGCCCTGCCATCTGCGCACGGACGGCGCCACCATGCCCGACACCTCCTGCAGCATGTAGCGCGTGACGCGCGTGCCGGTGTCGATCAGCGTGAGGACGAACATCGCCTCGAACATGATGGCGAAGTGGTACCAGAAGCTCATCAGCCGGCCGAGGAACGGGATGGAGGAGAAGATCTGCGCCATGCCGACCGCCAGCGACACGGCGCCGCCCGGCCGCCCGGCCAGCTTCTCGCCCACCTGCGCCTCGAGCGCGGGAAGGTGCTGGAGCGCCATGCCGAGCTTCGCGAACACCTCGGGCCTGGCATTGATGGCGAAGTAGTCCGCCGGCGCCAGCGCGCACGCCGCCACCAGCGCCACCACGCCCACGAACCCCTCGAGCACCATCGCGCCGTAGGAGATCGGCAGGATGTGGCGCTCGCGGTCGATCATCTTGGGGGTGGTGCCCGAGGCGATCAGCGAATGGAACCCGGAGATCGCGCCGCACGCGATGGTGATGAACACGAACGGGAACAGCGGGCCCGGGAACACCGGTCCGTCGCCGCGCGTGAACCGTGTCAGCGCCGGCATCTGCAGGTGCGGGTTCACGATGATGACGCCGACCGCCAGCAGCCCGATCGCGCCCACCTTCATGAAGCTCGACAGGTAGTCGCGCGGGCACAGCAGCAGCCACACCGGCAGCACCGAGGCCACGAACCCGTACACCATCAGCGCCACGGTGATCGACTTGTCGGACACACGGAACACGTGCGCGATCGGCGCCTGCTGCACCCACGCGCCGGCGCCGACCGCGAGCAGCAGCAGGATCACGCCGAACACCGTGGCCGAGCGCACCGCGCCCGGGCGGATGCGGTGACTCCACACGCCCATCAGCAGCGCGATCGGGATCGTGAGCAGGATGCTGACCACGCCCCACGCGCTGTCCTTCAGCGAATTGACGACCACCAGCGCCATCGCCGCCAGCGCCACCGTCATCACGAACACGATCGCGATCGCGGTGGCGCCGCCGGTGACGGGGCTCACCTGCTCGCGCGCGATGTTGGCGAGCGAGCGACCGCCCGAGCGCACCGAGGCGGTGAGGATCACGAAGTCGTGAACGCCGCCCGCCAGCACCGAGCCGACCAGCAGCCACAGGAACCCGGGCAGGTAGCCGAACTGCGCCGCCAGCACGGGGCCGATCAGCGGCCCGGCGCCGGCGATCGCGGCGAAGTGGTGCCCGAACAGCACCAGCGGATGCGTGGGCTGGTAGTCGCGCCCGTCGCGCTGGGTGTGGGCGGGCGTGGCGCGCAGGTCGTCCAAGGTCAGCACGCGCGCGGCCAGGAACGCCCCGTAGGTGCGGTACGCGATCAGCGCGACCAGCGCGGAGACGACGATCAGGTACAGCGCGGGCATGCGGTCAGTCTAGTGCGGGCCGGGAGGCGCGGGCAACGGTTGGCGCGCGCCTGCGGCGCCTGCCCGCGCCGGCTACGCGGCCTGCGCCTCGCGGCCGAAATCGGCGCCGGGCGTGGCGTACAGGTCGAAGAACACCTGCACCACGCGCGGATCGAATTGCCGGCCGCTGCCCTCGCGCAGGATCTGCAGCGCCTCGTCCATGGTGCGGCCGCGCCGGTACGGGCGGTCGTTCACGATCGCGTCGTAGGTGTCGGCCACGGCGATCACGCGCGCGCCGATCGGGATCTCCTCGCCGCGCAGGCCCTTGTATCCGAGCCCGTCCCAGCGCTCGTGGTGGAACGCCACCATCGGGATCACGTGCTTCAGGATCCCGCCCATCGAGCGCACCATGCGCTCGCCCGAGTCCACGTGGCGCTGCATGTCCGCGAACTCCTGGGGCGTCAGCGCCGCCGCCTTGCGCAGCAGATCGGCGCTGACGTCCACCTTGCCGATGTCGTGCAGCAGCGCGCCCACGCGGATGTCCTCGATCGTGCGCGCGTCGAGATCGAGCGCGCGCGCCATCTCGACGGCGTAGCCCGACACGCGCCGCGAGTGGTTCTCGGTCTGCTGGTCCACGGCGTCGATCAGCCGCGGCAGGATCTCGAGGATGCCGCGGTAGGCGTCCTCCAGTTCGCGCACCTGGCGCTCGCGCTGCTCGTGCAACGTGCCGATCAGGACCGACGTCACGAGCAGCATCGCGGCCCACGCGCCGAGATCGAGCCAGAGCTGCCATGGCGAGGATTCGATCGGCGAGAACTGCCGGTCGTTCATCACCGCCAGCGCGAACACGATCAGCGCGGCCAGGGCCGCGGCCGACACGCCGCCGCGCCGCCCGAGCAGCCACGCGCCGAGCAGCACCGGGATGTAATAGAAGTTGAGGAACGCGCGCTGGCTGACCACCGCCACGTTGATCGCGCCCGTCACCGCCACCACGCCGAGCAGCACGAGCAGCACGCGGTTGATGGGCGGGCGGCGCGGGCTCACGACACCTTCCGCCTGCGTGTGGGCGTCACCCTGAGCGGCGCGACGGGCGCCGTGGGCGTGGCCTCGCCACCGCGTCCGCCGGCGGCCGCCGGCTCCGACGTGCTGCGCTCGCGCCCGCAGGCCGGGCAGAAGCTCCAGCCGTCGGTCATGTGTCGGCCGCAGTGGGTGCAGTTCTGGCCCACGAACGCGCCGCAGCCCGGGCAGTACTCGAAGTCGCGCGACAGCACCGTGTGGCAGCTCCCGCACACGCGCGCGCTCTCGTCGGCCAGGTACACGACTCGCGCCACCTCCTCCAGCGTGGTGAGTCCGTCGAGCACGTTGCGCATGCCGTCCTCGCCGATCGAGTGCATGCCGGCCTCCAGCGCGGCGTGGCGGACGGCCGCGTCGGACGCCTTCTCGTGCACCAGCGCGCGCGTCGCGTCGTCCACCTCCAGCAGCTCGAAGATGCCGGTGCGGCCCACGAACCCGGTCTCGTGGCAGTGCGGGCAGCCGCGCGAGCGCCACAGCGTGACCTTGCCGTCGACCGCGGCCCCGGCGGCGAACCGCCCGAGCGCTTCGCCCGACGCCTCGCTGCTCTCGCGGCAGCGCGGACACAGCGTGCGCACCAGCCGCATGCTGACGACGCCCACCAGCGACGAGGCCACCACGAACGGCTCGAGCCCGAGGTCGATGAGCCGCGTGACCGCCGACGCCGCGTCGTTGGTGTGCACGGTGGACAGCACCAGGTGCCCGGTCACCGAGGCGCGGAACGCGATCTGCGCGGTCTCGAAGTCGCGGATCTCGCCGATCATGATGACGTCCGGATCCTGGCGCAGGATGGCGCGCAGCGCGGTGGGGAAGGTCTTCTTCGCCTTCTCGTCCACCTGCACCTGATTGATGCCGCGCAGCTGGTGCTCAACCGGATCCTCGACCGACACGATGTTGCGCGTGACGTGCTGCAGGTGCCGCAGCGCGCTGTACAGCAGCGTGGACTTGCCCGACCCGGTCGGCCCGGTGACGAGCACGATCCCCTGCGGGCGGTCGAGCCAGCGCTTGAACCGGACCAGGTCGTCGGCGTGCATGCCGAGCCCGTCCAGCTCCGTCTGGCCGCGCTTCGTGTCCACCACGCGGATCACCACCTTTTCGCCGCCCGTCAGCGGCAGGGTGGAGATGCGCATGTCCACGCGCCGGCCCCCGATCTCGACCCGCAGCCGGCCGTCCTGCGGCAGGCGCTTCTCGGCGATGTCGAGGTTGGCGAGCACCTTGAGGCGCGACACCACCGCGCCCGTCGTCCACTTGGGCAGCCGCTGCAGCTCGCGCAGCAGCCCATCCACGCGCAGCCGCACCACCAGCTCGTGGTCCTGCGGCTCGATGTGCACGTCGCTGGCGCGCTCCTCGACCGCCCGCTGCAGCACCCAGTTGGTGAGCCGCACGATCGGGCGGCCCTCGGACTCCTTGAGCAGCGTGTCGATCGCCTCGGCGTGGTCGTCGTCGTTGACCGCGCTCACCACCAGGTCGTCCACGCCGCTGGCGAGCACGTTGGCGAGCACCTGCCCCATCGAGGAATCGAGGTGGTAGGAGCGTTCGATCGCCTCGTTGAGCTGGGAGGGCGCGGCCAGCACCGGCTTGACGAACATGCCGCAGTGGAAGCGCAGGTCCTCGATCGCCGCCACGTTCAGCGGATCCGCCATGGCGACGACCAGCGTCGAACGACCCTCGACCTCGATCGGCAGCGCCAGATAGCGGCGCGCCAGGTCCTCGCGCACCAGCGCGACCGCCGCCTCGTCCACCGCCACCTGCTCGAGATCCACGACCGGCAGCCCGAGCTGCTGCTGCAGCGACTGCATCAGCGCGGCCTCGCTGATGCGCCCGAGCTTGACGAGCGTGGCGCCGAGCAGCTGGCCCGTGCGCCGCTGCTCCGCGATCGCCGCATCCAGGTCGGCGCGCGTGATCAGCTCCTGCTCGAGCAGCATGTCGCCGAGCCGCTTGTGCTCCCTGGCCAATGGGCACCTCCGTGTGGTCTGCGAGGGATACCCCGGAGTTATCGGCCGCCCGGCCGGGAATCTGACCGGCAGATTTGCCGCAGGAGTTGTGCTGTAGACCTGACAGCAGACGATGCGCCCGCGGCAGGCACTCCGCCCGCTTGCACGTCCCCGTCGTGCGTTGATGTCAACAACGGTTTTCGGGAGCCAACGAAACGCGCCGACTTTTCCGGAGAGCTCGATGCGTGAGTGCTGCGGCCTTCGTATCAGCCGCCATCCTTCTACTCCTCGTGCTGCGTAGCAGCTTCGGCCTCCAACTCGTGACCCGGCGCACTGGTAGTCGCCGCGTGGTACAGCCTCTCCACGTAATGGATGAAGGGCACGTACTTCTCGATGTACTCGCGTCCTGCTTGCACATTGCCCGCGGGGTAGTTCCGAGCTGCGCGCGCCTCCGCAAACCGCTCGCGCACTCCCTTCTCCACCGCGCCCGCCAGCAGTTGCACCAACGGTTCCACGTCGCCAGTCTCCAGCGCGTGATCGGCGCCCGGAATGGCGGGGCCGAGATTGCGTCCGGCTGGCTTGAGTCCGGTGTACGGTGCGCCTTCCCCCGCCCGATGGACGCGCACGAGCGTCTCGAAGAAGTACGTGTCGGCCAGTTCACGCGCCTGTGGCCCCAGCTTCCGCACGGTCAACGTCTGCTTGAACGCCCTGCGGATCTCCGGCTCGTCCTTCTTCTTCACCCAGATGAGCACCTGACCTACGTCGTCCTTCTCGAGCGCCTGCCGTGCCGACGTAACGACAGGACCGTCCAACCCGTCACAGTGCGCGAACGCGCGCCCCGGTGCGAGCAGCAGGACTCCAGTGATCAGGCTGGCCGCAGCCAGCCATACCGCTGTCGATCTCATGAGCGTGGTCATTTTCTCCTCCATGGCTCGATGGGTCTTCAAGTCGCCTCCCTTGCAGCCCCCGGCCGCGTTCACGACCGACGCCGAGGCGCGGCTCGTGGACGCGCTACGAGAGCATGGGCGCCTGAGCTTGTCGCTGGTCGCAGTTGAGGACGAGGTGGTCGTCGGCCACATTGCTTTCTCGCCGATCACGATCACACGGCCCGACGCGTCGGTGCTGGCGGGCATCGGCCTCGGGCCAATGGCGGTGACGCGTTCGCGCCAGGGGTGTGGGATAGGCACGCGACTCGTGACAACAGGGCTCGAACGACCCACGGCCGCCGACCATTCGCTGTGCGTGGTCCTTGGCCACCCCGGGTTCTACCCCCGTTTCGGGTTCAAACGCGCCAGCCAGCTCGGGATCCGCTGGGAGCGGAAGGTACCTGACGAACACTTCTTCGTGCTCGAACTCACCCGCGGAGCGCCCAGGGACGTCTCAGGCGTGGTGCGATACTCGCCCGAGTTCGCGACCGTCTGATGGCCTTGCGGCGCGCCTCGATCGCCCCCAAGCCCGCCAGCCCTCGAGGGCTTCTGATGTTGGGAGTGGCCCAAGCGGAACGGGTGTAAGCTGGCGGCACCGAAATCCCCCGCTGGAGGCCGTCCATGAAGTCGACCGCCGTGGTGTCCAGCGCCATCCTGCTGTTGCTGTTGGCAGTCCCCGCCGCGAACGGTGCCCGCCCGCCCGCGCGCCACGCCCCGTCACCCGCCGGCGTGCGCGACCTCGATCTTTTCCGCCACGCCGATGCCGGCCACCTGAACATGGTGGTGACGAACTTCGGATCGTTCGGCTGGGACCTGGCCTCCGGCAGCGCGGGGCTGTGGTACCCGAACGGCACCTCGAACACGGTGCTGTTCGCGGGCGGGCTGTGGGTGGGAGCGATCGTCGGCGGGCAGCCGCACGTCACGGTGGCCGAGTACTCGCAGGAGTATGGCCCCGGGCCGATGACGGGGCCGACGTCGTGGGCGAACCCCAACGATCCGCGGTTCATCGTCTACAAGGTGTCGGCGTGGACCGGCAATCCGCAGGACACGGCCCATGTCACGCGCGTGCCGGCCGATCCCACACAGGATCCGCTCGTGCACCACTCGTGGAGCGAGTACATGACCGGCGCCGCGCCGTACGGCGCGCCGGTGCGCACGTGGCGGCTGCCGAACACGACCACGCCCGATCCCTCCGATTCGGTCGACGTCCCGGGTCCCGACGTGCCCGGCGACCAGATGCTGTGGTGCGTCTACAACGACGCCGACCCGTCGCGTCACACCAACGAGGCGGGCGGCTCCAACCCGCTCGGGATCGAAGTGCGGCAGATGATGTGGACGATGCCGGGCGAGGATCCGCTGCGGAACAGCATCTTCGCGCGCTGGACGATCACCAATCGCAGCGCGAACACGCTGCAGGCGATGCGCGTGGGAATCTGGACCGATCCCGACGTCGGTGGTTTCACCGACGATCTGGCCGGCTGCGACACGGTGCGCGCGCTCGGCTTCGCGTACAACGGGGTGCCGCACGATGCCATCTACGGCGACACCCCGCCGGCGTTCGGCGTGGACCTGCTGCAGGGCCTGCCCGGCAGCCACGGCACGTCCGGCGCGAGCGCGTTTGGCCGCTACGTCAACGGTGAGGATCCCGTCTCGTCGGCGCAGTCCTACGACGCGCTGAGCGGACTGCACACCGATGGCTCGCCGGTGGTGAATCCGATCACCGGTCAGCCCACGACCTACTTCGCGCCCGGCGACCCCGTGCAGGGGACCGGCTGGCTCGACGCCAATCCGGCCGACCGCCGCATGATCCTCGCCACGGGTACCGGGACGCTCGCTCCCGGGCAGACGGTGACGATTCAGGCGGTGGTGATGGTGGGGCAGGGGAGCGACGCGCTGGAGTCGGTGGCGGCGCTGCGCTGCGGCGACGATTACGTGCAGTACGCCTGGGACCACGCGTTCCAGAACCTGCCGCCGTTCGGAGGCCCGTGCGGTGAACCCGAGAACTGCCCGCGGCCGCCGGCCTACTGGGCCGCCGAGTGCGGCGGGAACACCCATCTGACCGCGGCCCAGCTGGCGGCGATCGCCGCCGCCATCGACGCGCGCTCGAATTTCCTCAACTGGAACGATCCGCTGACGAGCTTCTGCGCGCTCGAGCAGCCGGGCGGCGACGTGCGCGCGGCGGCGACGCGCGAGTACGTCGCGCTGCTGGCGAGCCTGTCGGCCGGCGCGCTGCAGGTGACCGAGAGCGGTGGCGACCCGATCTCGCTCAACCCGGCATCGCCGGTCAACTGCCCGGGCATCCCGGTGTCGACCATCGCGCAGCTGGCGGCCCCGGCGATCACCACGCCGCAGCTGTCCGCATACTACGCCGACCTCGCCGGCCCGTGGGGGCCGCCGATCGCGCCGATCCACGCGGGGCTCGAGGCGTTCGGCGGCGGCGCCGGCTACGGCTCGAGCTTCCTCGGCAGCACCATCGACCCCAGCGCCCAGCCCGACTCGTTCGCCACGGTCGTGCTGCGCTTCGACCACGCGGTGACCCAGCAGGCCTACCGTTACCTGCGCCTCGAGAGAGCCAGCGACGGGTCGCCGCCGCCGCAGGGCCGCGGGTATCTGTATGCGGGCTTCTTCCCGGTGGGGTTCACGGCCGTCGACAGCGCCAGCGGCCAGGGCCTCGATGTCGCCTTCGTCGAGCGCGTGTTCACCGACGACTTCGGCACCATCCTGCCCTCCGCGCAACAGCCGGCCGAGTTCGACTCCACGTGGTTCCCGTCCGACGACCCGAGCGGCGCGGGGCGTGAGTACCTGTTCGTGATGCATCGGCCCTACAGCGCCACACCCAAGCCGGCATTCGAGGTGAACGGCGCCATCAACACCGGCGCGCTCCCGGTCGAGTACGCGCTGTGGGCGTACCACCTCGGCACCGCGCAGTTCGATGATGGGGACGAGTTCCACTTCTCGCGCGGCATCCCGAACCTGCCGAGCGTGGATCAGCAGATGTTCCTGCTGCAGGGTCGCCCGCTCACCGACTCCACCCAGGCCGCGTACCAGAACATCGTGGACTGCCTCGCGCCGATCGTGCGCGGCTCCAATCTGCCGGGCGTGTGCGACGTGGCGACGCCGGTGCTGGTGTCGCTGGTGCGCGCCGAGGCGGAGCCCGGTGTGGCGCGGTTGGCGTGGTCGCTGGCGCCCGACACGCGCGTGGCGATCGAGCGCTCCGACGATGGCTCGACCTGGGTCGCGCTCGACACGCGCAGCGCGGACGGCGGCGGGATGCTGGCGTTCACCGACACCGGGCCTTCGCCCGGCCGCCACGGCTACCGGCTGCTGCTGTTCGCCGACGGCGGCCCGCAGACCGCGGGCGAAGCGTGGGTGGACGTGCCGGCCGCGCTGCGGTTCGGGCTCGCCGGGTTCGTGCGCAATCCCGCGACGCGCGACGTGGCGGTGGCGTTCACGCTGCCGGTCGCCGCGCCGGCGAAGCTCGAGCTGCTGGACGTGACCGGCCGCCGCGTGTGGTCGCGCGAAGTGGGCGCGCTCGGCGCGGGTCGCCACGAGCTGCCGCTGGGCGCGACGCTCGCGCCCGGCGTCTACCTCGTGCGGCTCGTGCAGCGC
The DNA here is from genome assembly GCA_035691845.1 of Candidatus Eiseniibacteriota bacterium. Taxonomy (GTDB): domain Bacteria; phylum Eisenbacteria; class RBG-16-71-46; order RBG-16-71-46; family RBG-16-71-46; genus DASSIN01. Next base: position 14,781 of record DASSIN010000291.1, read on the forward strand.
GGGAGCGTGGCGAGCGCGAAGGGCGTCGTGATGCGATGAGGCGTCCCTGGCCTTGGGCCGGTCTGGCGCTGGCCCTGGTCCTGGCGCCGGCGTCGAGCGCGCGCCCGGCGCCCGCAGCGTCCTGGCGACCGCGTCTCGCGCATGCCGCCGCGCCACTGGACAGCTTCGATGTGCGACAGTCGGACGCGGGTCGGATCCGCATGCAGGTCGCCAACGACGGCACGATCGGCATGGGTCCCTTCGTCGCCGGCACCTGGTTTCCACCGGGCACGGGGCTCGCGATCCTGTTCGACGCCGGATTGTGGGTGGCAGCCGAGGTGCGCGGGGAACTGCGGGTCGCCGTGTCCGAATACGAATCCGAGTACGGCCCCGGCGTGATCGCGGCACCCGGCGCCTGGGCGGATCCCGGCGACCCGCGCTTCAAGGTCTACAAGGTCGTGCCGTGGACCGGCGACCCGGGCGACACCGCCGCCAGGATCGTCGTTCCGACGGAGGTGGGGCCCGAGCCCGTCGATCCCGTGATCCACGACTCGTGGAGCCGGTATCTGAATGGCGCCGCGCCGTTCGGTGCGCCGGTGCGAACGTGGCGGTTGCCGAACACCACTACGCCCGATCCCTTGGATTCGGTGGACGTGGCGGGACCCGACGTGCCTGGCACGCAGCTGCTGTGGTCCGTGTACAACGACGCCGATCCCGCCCGTCACAAGAACATCTCGGGCGGCACCACGCCGCTCGGGATCGAGGTGCGCCAGATGGTGTGGACGCTCGCGGGTGACGTCCCGCTCCAGAACAGCATCTTCATGCGCTGGACCATCACGAACCGGAGCGCGGACACGTTGTCCGCGTTGCGCGCGGGCGTGTGGTCCGATCCCGACCTCGGCGCCTCGTACGACGACATGGTGGGCTGCGACTCGAGCCGGGCGCTGGCGTTCGCGTACAACGCCACCGACCACGACGCCGTTTACGGGAATCGCCCTCCGGCCCTGGGCTTCGACCTGCTCGCCGGGATCCCGGGAAGTTACGGCGCGGCGGGGTTCGCCGCGTTCCGGAGGACGATCGGAGGCGCGGAGCCGGTCACCCCACAGCAGACGCTCGACGACTTGAGCGGCCTCGATCGGGACGGAACGCCGCTCGTCAACGCGTGGAATGGTGCGCCAACGACGTACGAGGACTCGGGCGATCCGCTGACCCACTCGGGCTGGCTCGATCCCGCTGCCACCGACAAGCACATGTTGATCGGCACCGGCCCCGGCACGCTGGCGCCGGGCGATTCGGTGGTGATCACCGCCGTGCTGATGGCCGCGCGTTGCAGCTCGGCGCTCCTGTCGCTGCAGGCGCTGGAAACGAACGATGACGCCGTGCAGGCGGTGTGGGACGGGACACCGCCCGGGGGATTCATCGATTGCCCGGAGCCGGTTCCGCCGGCGCCGCCCGGGCTGGCGCTGGCAGGCTTCGGCGCCAACCCGGCACGCGGCGAGCTCGTGATCGACCTCACGCTCGGGGCCGATGCTCCGGCCCGCATCGACGTGCTCGACGTCACGGGCCGGCGCGTGTGGTCGCGCGCGTTGCCCACGCCCGTGGCCGGGCACCAGTGGATCCCACTCGATCGTTCGCTGCCGCCCGCGGTGTACTTCCTGCGACTCACGCAGGGAACCCAGCACATCTCGACACGCGCCGTCGTGTTGCGCTGATGGCAGCGGGCGGCGCATGACCGTCGCGCTGTGCTAGGGTCGCGGGATGGAGCGCTCCGACACCGAACAGCCGCGCGTCCCCGCCCAAGCGAGCGCGCCGAACGTTGCCAACGGCGACGCCGACGTGCTGCGCACGTTCGCCTCGCTCGGCCCGATGCCGGCCGACGCGCCGGCGTCGAGCGAGCACTTCGACGAGCTGCTGCGCTCGGCCACGCGCCAGGTCCGCCGCATCGTGGACTGCCAGGAGGTGCGGATCTGGGTGCTGCGCCGCGGCGGGCGGCGGCTGGTGGCGCGGCGGTTCGACGAACGGGGCGGGGACCTGCTCGTCGAGCTGCGCTACGCGCCCGACGAGGGCCTGGCCGGCTGGGCGATCGCGCACGAGCAGACGCTGCGGCTCGGTCCCGGCGACGCGCGGCCGCCGCTGGCGGGCCCGCCCGAGACGTTCCAGAGCGCGCTGGTGATCCCGCTGTTCCGGCGCGGCGAGGCGTTCGGGGCGATCGAGTGCCTCGATCGCCGCGGCGCGCCGGCGTTCACAGACGCCGACTTCGACCGCCTCGACGTGGCGGCCGAGCACGTGGCGTTCGCGCTCGACAACGCGCTGCTGTACGACGAGACCGAGAAGCGCGCGCTCGAGAAGGAGGTGCTGCTCGAGGCCGCGCGCACCTTGTCCACCCCGCTCGAGCTGGACGAGGTGATCGAGGCGATCTTCAAGGCGCTGCGTCAGGTCGTGCGCTACGACGCGGTGGCCATCTACCTCGTGAACAAGAGCACGCTGGCGCTCGAGCTGGTGAGCGAGGTCGGCTACCCGGGCGGCTCCGAGAGCGCGTTCCGGCTGCAGGTGGGACAGGGGATCGTGGGCTGGGTGGCGAAGACCGGCGAGGCCGTGATCGTGCCCGACGTGTCGAAGGACGCGCGCTACGTGGTGGCGCGGCCCAGCACGCGCTCCGAGCTGGCCGCGCCGCTGCTGATCGGGGGGCGCACGATCGGCGTGTTCAACCTCGAGAGCGACACGAGCGACGAATACCACGAGGGCCATCTCGAGCTGCTGGCCGCGTTCGCGTCGCACGCGGCGATCGCGGTCGAGCGCGCGCGCACCACGCGCGAGCTGCTCGAGCGCCGCCGGCTCGAGAAGGAGCTGGCGATCGCGCGCGACATCCAGCGCTCGTTCCTGCCCGAGCGCGCGCCCGAGCTGCCGGGCTTCGACCTGGCGGGCGCCACCTTCTCGCACGACGAGGTGGGCGGCGACTACTTCGATTTCATCCGCGTGTCGGACTCGCGCATCGGGCTCGCGATCGCCGACGTGTCGGGCAAGGGCATTCCGGCCTCGCTGATCATGGCCGGGTTCCGCATGACGCTGCTGGCCCAGATCCGCAACGAGTTCGCGATCGGCGCGGCGATGCGCAAGGCCAACTCGCTGCTGTACGAGAGCACCGAGCGCGACAAGTTCGTGACCGCGTTCTACGGCGTGCTGGACGTGAAGCACCGCGTGCTCAACTTCACCAATGCCGGGCACAATCCGCCGCTGCTGCGCCGCGCCGACGGCTCGCTCGAGGCGCTGGAGGAGGGCGGCATGGCGCTGGGCGTGCTTCCCGACGCGCGCTACGAAGAGCGACCGCTCGCGCTGCGCCCCGGGGACGTGCTGGTGATGTTCACCGACGGCGTGTCCGAGGCGCAGGCCCCCTCGGGCGAGCTGTTCGGCGAACGCCGGCTGGAGCAGTGCCTCGAGCGTCTGGCCGACCGTTCCGCGCGCGAGATCCTGGACGGCATCGTGCAGGAGGCGCGCGCGTGGGCCGGCGAGCGCGGGCTGTCGGACGACCTCACCGTGATGGTGCTCAAGGTGAAGGAGCGCGCGTAGGGCGCGGGTCGCGAAGGCGGCCGGAACCCGCGCCTTCATCCATCACGTGAAGTGTGGAATCCTTGCGGGCGGCGGGCAATCCCGTTAGTTTCGCGGGAATGCCCGCGATCCGCACCCCATCCGCGCCCCTCCCGACGCATCCGCCGGAGTCACGATGAGCGACGTGCTCGCGCAGACCGCCGCCCAGCCGGCGCCCGCGCCGACCTTTCCGCGCCGGATCCTGTCCGGCATGCGGCCGACCGGGCGCATGCACCTCGGCAACTACGTCGGCGCGCTCGAGAACTGGGTGCGGCTGCAGGACGCCGGCTGGCAGAACTTCCACATGGTGGCCGACTGGCACATGCTGACCACCGGCTACGAGCGCACCGAAGGGCTGCAGGCCGACATCTGGGACATGATCCTGGACTGGCTCGCCGCCGGGCTCGACCCCGAGCAGAGCGTGATCTTCATCCAGTCCGAGGTGAAGGAGCACGCCGAGCTGCACCTGCTGTTCTCGATGCTCGTGTCCAAGGCCAGGCTGGAGCGGATTCCGACGCTCAAGGAGCAGATCCGCGACCTCGGGCTCGACGAGCAAACCATCTCCTACGGACACCTGGGCTACTCCGTGCTGCAGGCGGCCGACATCCTGATCTACAAGGCCACGCACGTGCCGGTGGGCGAGGACCAGAAACAGCATCTGGAGCTCTCCCGCGACGTGGCGCAGAAATTCAACAATGATTTTGCGGCGCCCGATTTCTTTCCCTTGCCGGAGCCCGTGATCACCGGCTCCGGGACGCGAGTGATGAGCTTGCGCGACGGCACCAAGAAAATGTCGAAGTCGGACGAATCCGACTATTCGCGCATCAACATGACCGACGAAGCCGACACCATCGCCCTCAAGATCCGGC
>DASSIN010000292.1:0-7418 GCA_035691845.1 Candidatus Eiseniibacteriota bacterium
GGATGGACGCCGCCGGCCGCCGTGCCACGCCCGCGCCGCGCGCGGGCAGGGCCGCGATCGCGAGCCCGCCGAGCACGGCGGCGGTCGCGAGCAGGCGCGTGGCGCTTCGGGGGATCAGAACTTCTCGGCTTCTTCCACCAACATCTGCGGAATCTCGTCCACGATGCGGTAGCGAAGGCGGCACGCGTTGCAGGTCAGCGTGGCGGCGCGCTCGTCGTAGACGAGATCGCCCTTGCAGTTCGGACACACGAGGATTGCGAGCAGCTCGCTTGAGAGCGCCATCGGACTCCTCTCGATTATCCGGGGAGATCCCCGGGCCCCGGGCTCACGCGTCTCGGCGCCGCTTCGGGACGCGGCGGAATCGCGTTTCGGACAGCGCTGCCGCCGGGCTCATCGGCCGAGCGCAAGCGGCAACGAACGGCGTCACAAGGTGCGGTGTGGAGTCCTCGCCGTGGGCCAGGGACGGGAATGCGGCGGATCGAAGTCTAGCAACCTCGTTTTTCGAGGGTCAAGGCGCAACGCGCCCGCACGCAGGATCTTCACGCCCGGGGCGTGGGCGCGCGCGGCGGGACCTGGCGTTCGTGGCCGCCGGGCGAACCGCGGCCATCATCCCTCGCGGAACACCCCCATGCGCCGGAACTTCTCCAGCCGGCGCCCCGCGCGCACGTCGGGGTCGAGCGGCGTCAGCTCGGCCAGCCGCTGGAGCAGCGCCGCGCGCAGCGCGGAGGCGGCGGCGTCCGGATCGCGATGCGCGCCGCCCAGCGGCTCCGGCAGCACGCCGTCGACGACGCCCAGGCGCACGAGATCGTCGGCGGTGAGCTTCAGCGCCTCCGCCGCCTGCGGCGCCTTCTTGCCGTCGCGCCACAGGATCGCCGCGCAGCCCTCGGGCGAGATCACCGAGTAGATCGCGTTCTCGAACATCAGCACGACGTCGCTCACCGCGAGCGCGATCGCGCCGCCCGAGCCGCCCTCGCCCAGGATGACCGCGATCGTCGGAATCCGCAGTCGCGCCATCTCGCGCAAATTGACCGCGATCGCCTCGGCCTGCCCGCGCTCCTCGCCGCCCAGCCCCGGATAGGCGCCGACCGTGTCCACCAGCGTCACCACCGGCACCTGGAACCGCTCGGCCAGCTGCATCAGTCGCAGCGCCTTGCGATAGCCCTCGGGGTTCGCCATCCCGAACCGGCGGTGGATGTTCTCCTTGGTGTCGCGTCCCTTCTGATGGCCGATCACCATCACCGGCGCGTCCTCGAGCAGCGCGAGCCCGCCCACGATCGCCGGATCGTCCCCGAAATGGCGATCCCCGTGCAGCTCGGTCCAGTCGGTGAAGATCCGCTCGACGTAGTCGAGCGTGTACGGCCGCTTCGGGTGCTTGGCGAGCTGCACGCGCTGCCACGGCGTCAGCCCGGCGTAGATCTCGCGCCGCAGCGAGTCGGCGCGCTTCTCCAGCTCCGCGATGTCCTCGTCCGCGTCGATGCCGCGCTCGGCCGCGTGCTCCTTGAGCTCGCGGATCTTCTCCTCCAGCTCGAGCACCGGCCGCTCGAAATCGAGCCACGTCGTCACGACACGCCCTTCCCCCAGAACACGCGCACGTTCGGGAACCGCTCGCGCAGCGCGGTCACCAGGTTCTCGCCCTCGGCCACACGATAGCGCCTCGAGCGGCTGGCGCGGCGGGAAAAGTCGGGCATGATGATGTGCAGGTAGACCTCCGCATCGCCCGGGAACGCCGACAGCACCTGGTCCACGTCCTCCAGCCACGGCACCGACAGCTCCGCCGCGCGCACCTCCACGTGCAGCGCCGGCCGGAACACCTCGGCCGCCTCCGCGAACGAACGGATCTCGGACAGCAGCAGCTTCACGCCGCGGTCGTTGGCCTCCACGCGGCCCGACACCACCACGATCGTCTCCGGCTCGAGCAGCGCGCGGCCGGACTCGTACAGGTCCGGGAACACCGTGGCCTCGACGCGGCCGGTCAGGTCCTCGAGCTGCACCGCCGCCATGCGCCGGCCGGCGCGCGTCACGATCGTGCGCGTGTCGCCCACCAGCGCGGCCAGCCGCACCTCGGTGCCGTCCTCGAGCTCGAGCACGTCCGCCGCGCCGTGGGTCGCCACGCGCGCCAGCGCCTCGCGCAGCGGCTCGAGCGGATGCTCGGAGAAGTAGAACCCGAGCACCTCCTTCTCCTTGAGGCTCTTCTCGCGCGAGGTCCACGTCTCGCCCGTCAGCACCAGCGCCGGCGCCGACACGGCCACCGCGCCCGCGTCCCCGCCGAACAGCGATTCCTGCCCCGCCGCGCGCTCGCGCTGCCGCAGGCTGGCGGCATCGAGCGCGCGCCCCGCCGCCGCGAACATCGCCGCGCGGTCGGAGCCGTCGCCGATCCCGAGCGCGTCGCACGCGCCGGACGCCACCAGGCTCTCGAGCACGCGCTTGTTGACGTTGGCGCCCGCCACGCGCGCGGCGAGGTCGAACAGATCGCGGAACGCGTCGCCCTCGGCGCGCGCGCGGCACAGCGCCTCGACCGGCGCCTGCCCCACGTTGCGCACCGCCCCGAGCCCGACGCGGATCGCGCCGTCCTCGAGCGTGAACTTCCATTCCGAGCGATTGACGTCGGGCGGCAGGATCGCGAGCTTCAGCCGTCGGCATTCCTCCACCAGCGTCACGATCCGCGCGCTGTCCGCCATTTCCGACGTCAGCGTGGCCGCCATGAACTCGGCCGGGTGGTGCGCCTTGAGGTACGCGCACTGGTACGCCAGCCAGGCGTATGCGGCGCTGTGACTCGCGTTGAAGCCGTAGGCCGCGAACCGTTCCATGATGCCGAAGATCTTCTCGGCCTTCGCCTGCGCGATGTGATTGCGCTTGCAGCCCTCGATGAACGCCGTGCGCTTCGCCTCCATCTCGGCGGCGATCTTCTTTCCCATCGCGCGCCGCAGTTCGTCCGCCTGCGCGAGCGAGAATCCCGCCAGCACGTGAGCGGCCTGCATCACCTGCTCCTGGTACGTGAACACGCCGTAGGTGCGCGCCAGGATCGGCTCGAGGTCCGGGTGCTCGTAACGCACGACCTGGCGCCCGTGTTTGCAGTCGATGTACGTCGGGATCTGCTCCATCGGGCCGGGGCGATACAGCGCGTTCATCGCGATCAGGTCTTCGAACACGGTCGGCTTGAGTTTGCGCAGATAGTCGCGCATGCCGGCCGACTCGAACTGGAAGATCGCCACCGTTTCGGCGGTCTGGAAGATCCGATAGGTGTCCTCGTCGTCGTCTGGAACCCTGGCCAGATCCAGTCGCTCACCGCGCCTGTTCTCCACCAGCCGCACCGCCTCCTCCAGCACGGACAGCGTGCGCAGGCCGAGGAAGTCCATCTTGAGCAGGCCCGCCTTCTCGACCGCCTTCATGTCCCACTGCGTGGTGATGGACTCGTCCTTCTGGCGGTAAAGCGGCACGTAGTCCAGCAGTGGACCGGGCGTGATCAGCACGCCGGCGGCGTGCGTCGAGGCGTGGCGCGCGAGGCCCTCGAGCGTGCGCGCGGTCTTCAGCAGACGCGCGTACTCCGGGCCGCGCTGCGGCAGCGACTTCAGGTCGGGCGACAGTTCGAGTGCCTGCTCCAGCGTCATCCCGAGCCCGTCCGGCACCATCTTCGCCACGCGGTCCACGTCGGCGAACGCCAGCCCGAGCGCGCGGCCCACGTCGCGCACCACGCCCTTCGCGCCCATGGTGCCGAACGTGATGATCTGGGTGACGTTCTCGTCCCCGTACTTCTGCTTCACGTACGCGATCACCTCGCCGCGGCGCACGTCGTCGAAGTCGATGTCGATGTCGGGCATCGTCACGCGCTCGGGGTTCAGGAACCGCTCGAAGATCAGCGCGTGTTTGACGGGATCGATGTCGGTGATGCGCAGCGCGTATGCGACCAGCGAGCCCGCCACCGAGCCGCGCCCCGGCCCCACCCCGATCGCGCGCGAGCGCGCGAAGCGGATGAAGTCGTGCACGATCAGGAAGTAGGGCGCGAACCCCATGCGGCAGATGACGTCCATCTCGTAGTCGAAGCGCTGTTTCAGCGCCTCGGAGATGTCGCCGTAGCGCTCGGCCAGCCCGTGCCACGCCAGCCGGCGCAGGTAGTCCTCGGCGCTCGCTTCGCCCGCCGGCAACGGGAACGCCGGCAGCAGCGGCTTGCCCACCGTCATCTCGAGGTTGCAGCGCTCGGCGATCGCCACGGTATTCAGCAGCGCCTGCGGCATGTCGGCGAACCGCGCGCGCATCTCGTCGGGCGACTTGAAGTACACCTGATCGGTCTCGTAGCGCAAGCGGTTCACGTCGGACACCGACTTGCCGGTCTGGATGCACAGCAGCACGTCGTGGGCGTCCCAGTCCTCGTGCCGCAGGTAGTGGCAGTCGTTGGTGGCGACGATCGGGATCCCGGTGCGCCGCGCCAGCGCCTCGACCCGCGCCCGAATCCTGTCCTCGATGTCGAGCCCGTGGTTCTGCACTTCCAGGAAGTAGTTGTCCGCGCCGAACATGTCGCGGTACATCGTGGCCGTGCGCGTGGCGGCCTCGTCGTCGTCCGCCAGCAGGTCGGTGGCGATCTCGCCCTTGGGGCACGCGGACAGCGCCAGCAGCCCTTCGCTGTGCCGGGCCAGAATCTCGTGGTCGGTGCGCGGGCGGTAGTAGAACCCTTCCAGGAACGCCAGCGACGACAGTCGCATCAGGTTGCGGAATCCGCGCTCGTCGCGCGCCAGCAGCACCAGGTGGTGCGCGGTGTCGCGCGTGCGGTCCTTGCGCGAGCCGCGCGTGACGTAGGCCTCCATGCCCACGATCGGCTTCACCCCCGCCTTGCGGCACTGCTGGTAGAACTCGATCGCGCCGAACATCGCGCCGTGGTCGGTGAGCGCCAGCGCCGGCATCCTGAACTCGGCGGCGCGCTTGACCATGCCCGGGATCGAGCTGGCGCCGTCGAGCAGCGAGTAGTCGCTGTGGTTGTGCAGGTGTACGAAGTCGGCGTGATTCATGGCGATGCGGAGCTCGGGTGCGCGGAAGCGGTGCAACGCGAAGCAGGCGCGACGGAGCGAAGCGGGGTGCGGCGCTAATTTATCACAAAGCTTCCGCTGTTCCGGGCCTCGTTGCCGGCGCGATCGACGGCGATCACTTCGAACGTGTGCCGCCCGCGCGCGGGCGCGTGCCACGGCTTCCAGCGCAGCGTGCGCACCTCGCCGTCCCACTCGCTCGGCACCTTCGCCCCGTCCACGATCAGCGTGCTCCTGGCGCGATCCACGCCCGAGCCCTCGTCCACGAGCACGGCCTCGAGCGCCCACTGCGGATAGGGCGTGGTCACCGCGCGGGCGGGCGGCGCGCGCAGCGCGACGCGCGGCGCCAGCACGTCGCGGAACAGCGCGAACCCGCCCGCCTGCCGGGAGCCCGCCACGATGCGCGCGCGCGTCGAGTCGAGGTCGGCACCCACGTAGTCCCAGCCGGAGCCCGAGTTGCGGTACAGGCCGACGTGCGCCGGATCGGCGTGCGGCGGCAGATCGAATTCGATGTGCGCCGGCAGCCGCAGCACCAGCGTGGCGGGGCCCACGACCACGGTCGTGGACACCGCCTTCAGCTCGCCGCGATCGGCGGGCCGGCCGCGGTGCTCGAGCCACACGCGGCTCGACTCGAACGCGGCGCGCGCCGGCACCGACCAGGACAGCGGCCGCCACGCCGGATGAGTGGGCGTGGCGATCGCGGGCGACACGGTCGCCGACCAGTCGCTGGCGCGAATGGTCTCGGCCGGCAGCGCGGGCGCCGCCACCGCCGCCTCCAGCCGCCGCGTGTTCGCCAGCTCGCGCGGCGTCTGCGGCACCTCCGACTCCCGCATGCGCCGGATCGTCTGGTTGCCGTTGGCGTCGGTGGCTTCGATCCGCAGCGTGTCGCCCGGGTCCAGCTCGTGGTAGCCGCGCACCACGTGCGTGATGTCGTCCTCGGGCGGCCACATGCGCAGCCCGTAGTGCGCGAGCGAATCGTCCAGCTCGCGGCCGAGGTCGTACAGGTAATCCACCTCGCTCATCCCGTTCGCCCACGACACGCTGTCGAATTCGCACGTCGTGGTCCCGAACTGCGTGGTCACGCGCACGCGCCACGGCGCCATCGTGGGGCGGCCGGTGTCGCGCGCGTCGACGGCCACCACCGTCACGCGCGAGGCGGCCAGCGCCTTGAGCGGAAACTGTTCCCCCACCGCATCCGCGATCGTGGGCGGAATGGTGTCCACCACGGTGAGCCCGGCCAGCAGCGGGTTGTAGGCCATGTCCACGTGGCGGATCTCGAAGTGCAGGTGGGGCGGGCCGGTGCCGCTGCGGCCGCTCCAGCCGAGGCGCTGGCCGGCGGCCACGCGGAAACGCGTGGAGTCCGGCCACAGGTCCTGCTCGTAGGCCGCGGTCGCGCGCTGCGCGGAATCCACGTAGCTCGCGAACGGCTCGTCGAACGAATCGAGGTGGCCGTAGACCAGCAGCCGGCCGTCGTCGGCTTGCAGGTAGATCGAACGCCCGTAGCCGGCGCCGGAGGAGCGCAGCCGGATCACGCGCCCCGGCAGCGCGGCGTACACCTGCTTTCCCACCACCCCGCCCGTGGACAGGTCCACACCGGCGTGGAAGTGGCCCTCGCGGTATTCCCCGAACGTGCCCGTCAGCTTGAGCGGCGGATCGAGCGGCGGGTGCGCGACCGGCGGGTAGTACTGGGGGACGGGAACGCGCGCCGCGAACGCCGGGGCGGACAGCGCCAGCGTCGCCGCCAGAACCAGCGCGCAGCGCCTGCGCGGCATCAGCGGATCACGAACGCGCCGATCGCGTGGCCCACGTTGCCGGCGCGATCCGTCGCGACCACTTCGTACGTGTGGCGCCCCGGCGCGGGCCTCGCCCGCGGGCGCCAGCGCAGCAGTCCCATGTCCACATCATACTCGCTCGGCACGCGCGCGCCATCGATCTCGAAGTACGTGTGCGCGAGATCGAGCCCGCTGCCGACCTCGCGCAACGGCGCGAGCAGCGCCCAGCGGCTGTACGGCACGGGCGCGCCGTTCTCGATCAGCGCGCGCCGCCGCCCGATCAGCGGCGCGGCGCGATCCTCGTACAGCGCGAAGCGGCCGGTATAGCGCGTCTCGCCGGTCACGCGCCCGTCGGGCCCCGCCCCGGTCGCCACCACGCGCAGCGCGCGCCCGGACACGACGTAGAGCCCGGTCGCGCGCGGATCGGCGCCGGCCGGCAGCGGCAGGCTCACGCGCGCGGGCCGTCGCAGCGGCAGCGCGCCGGTATCGACATCGTACGCATCGCCCACCGCGCGCAGCGCGCCGAACCGCGGTGCGGGCGCGGGGCCGCTGGCGCGGATCGCCGAGCGCTCGAACACGCCATCGGGGGGCAGCGCCCACGAGAACGGCGCCAGCGCGTGCGTCGCGATGG
>DASSIN010000293.1:0-4706 GCA_035691845.1 Candidatus Eiseniibacteriota bacterium
CCTTGCGGCGCGGCCTGGGCTTGCGCGCCTTGCCTGCCGCGCGGCGCGCGCCGGCGCCGTTGCGCGACGGGCGCGGGCCGGCCACCGCCTGCTCGATCTCGCGCCACGCCGCGGGCTCGAGCTGGACGTCCAGCGCCTTCAGGTTCTCCTCCAGCTGCTCGACCCGGGTGGCGCCGATGATGGCGCTCGACACCTCGCTGCGGCGCAGCACCCAGGCCAGCGCGACCTGCGCCGGCGTGCCGCCGCCCACGTTCGCCACCGCCGCCGCGAACCGCTCGGCCGCGGCCACGTTCTCGGGCGTCAGCGCCTTCTCGGCCGTGAGGAAGTGCGCGAACTTCGTCTTGGCGCGGCTGTCCTCGGGCGTGGCGCCGCCCGCGTACTTGTTGGTGAGCACGCCCTGGGCGAGCGGCGAGTACACGATCATGCCGATGCCGTTGCGGCGGCAGAAGCCGAGGTGCTCGCTCTCCACGTGGCGGTCGAGCAGGCTGTAGCGCGGCTGGCTCGACACGAACCGGTCGAAGTCGTGCGCGCCCTGGTACGCCACCGCGCGGCGCGCCAGCGCCGGATCGCGGTCGAAGTTGGAGAACCCCACGTAGCGCGCCTTGCCGGCGCGCACCAGGTCCTCGAACGCGCGCAGCGTCTCCTCGATCGGCGCGTTCGCGTCGGGCGCATGCGCCTGGTAGAGGTCCACGTAGTCCACGCCCAGCCGCTTGAGGCTCTGGTCCATGGCGTCGAAAACGTGCTTGCGCGACAGGCCCGCGCCCAGCGGGCCGTCCCACACGCGGCCCATCACCTTGGTGGCGATCACCACCTGCTCGCGCGGCAGCGCGCGCAGCGCGCGGCCGAGCACCGTCTCCGCCCCACCGCGCACGTACACGTCGGCGGTGTCGAACAGGTTGATGCCGTGCTCGAACGCGCGATGGACGATGCGCACCGCTTCGGAGTCGTCCACCGATCCGCCGTAGGTGGTCCACGATCCGAGCGAGATCTCCGACACCTGCAGACCGCTCTGGCCGAGCCGGCGGTAGCGCATCATCTCCTCCTGGAAGGTCGGTGGGGGTTCGGGCGAGGCGCGCATCCTAGCGCAACCGATCGCGTCCGTGCGCCGCGCGGCACGCGCGCCCGGCGCGGGCGCGCGCCGCGCGCACTTGGAGCCGCCGCGCGCGGGCGCTACCTTGGCGGGATGCCGAGCCCGATGAGTTCCGGAGGTGGCCGGTTCCGGATGCGCGACCTGCTGCCGTTCGGGCCCGCGCGCCATCCGCGCCCGCGCCCGTACGTGGAGATGGCGCAGGTGGCGTGGGAGAACCGAGACCAGCTCCCCTACGCGTGGCGCATCCTCGCGCACGGCGTGTGCGACGGCTGTTCGCTCGGCCCGCGCGGCCTGCGCGACGACGTGATCGACGGCGTGCACCTGTGCATGACGCGCCTGAAACTGCTGCGCCTGAACACCATGCCGGCGATTCCAGACGAGCGCCTGCACGATCTCGGCGCGCTGCGCGCGCTGTCCAACGAGCAGCTCCATCACCTGGGCCGCCTGCCCTATCCGATGGTGCACCGCGCCGGCAGCGACCGGCTGTACCGGTTGAGCTGGGACGAGGCGCTCGGCATCGCCGGCGAGGCGATGCGCGACGTGCCGGGCGAGCGGCTCGGGTGGTTCGCCACCTCGCGCGGGCTCGTGAACGAGACCTACTACGCGTTCCAGAAGGTGGCGCGCGCGCTGGGCTCGAATCACGTGGACCTGTGCGCGCGGCTGTGCCACGCGGCCAGCGTGGCGGGCCTGAAGGACACGGTCGGGATCGCCGCGCCCACCTGCTCGCTGTCCGACATGATCGGCACCGACCTGGTGGTGATCTGGGGATCGCACCTCGCCAACAACCAGCCGGTGACGACCAAGTACCTGGCCCAGGCCAAACGCCAGGGCACGCGCATCGCGGTGGTGAACCCGATGCGCGAGCCGGGGCTCGAGCGCTACTGGGTGCCGAGCGACATCAGGAGCGCGCTGTTCGGCACGAAGCTGATGGACGAGTTCTTCCAGGTCGGCGTGGGCGGCGACATCGCGTTCGTGCACGGCGCGCTCAAGCACATGATCGCCAACGGCGCGGTGGACGAAGCGTTCGTGGCGCGCCACACGCAGGGATTCGAGGCGCTGCGCGCGCACCTGGACCGGCTGTCGTGGGAGGTGCTCGAGACCTCGTCCGGCCTGCCGCGCGCGGAGCTGCAGCGGTTCGGCGATCTGGTGGCGGGCGCGCGCACCGCGGTGTTCGTGTACAGCATGGGACTCACGCAGCACCGGTTCGGCGTGGACAACGTGAAGGCGCTGGTCAACCTGGCGCTGGCGCGCGGGCTGCTGGGGCGCGAGAAGTGCGGGATCATGCCGATCCGCGGGCACTCGGGCGTCCAGGGTGGCGGCGAGTGCGGCGTGGACCCCGACAAGCTGCCCGGCGGGTTCGAGGTCTCGAACGCCGAGCACCGCGCGCGCTTCGAGCGGCTGTGGGGGTTGCCGGTGCCGGCGTTCCGGGGGCACCGCGCGCTGCAGCTGATGGAGGCGGCGCTGCGCGGCGAGATCGACGTGCTGTATTCGCTGGGCGGCAACCTGCTCGAGACCATGCCCGATCGCGGCGCGATGCTCGAGGCGCTGGGGCGCGTGAAGCTGCGCATCCACCAGGACATCGTGGTGAACACCTCGGCGCTGCTGCCCGGGCAGACGGTGCTGCTGCTGCCGGCCGAGACGCGCTACGAGACCGCCGGCGGCGGCACCGCCACCTCGACCGAGCGGCGCATCCGGTTCACGCCCGAGATCCCGGGCCCGCGCATCGCGGATGCGCGGCCCGAGTGGCGGATTCCGGTGCAGGTGGCGCTGGCCGCGCGGCCCGCGCTGGCGAGCGCGTTCGCGTGGCGCGACACCGCGGACATCCGGCGCGAGATCGCGCAGGCGATGCCGATGTACGCCGGCATCGAGAACCTGGAGCGCGAGGGGCAGTGGGTGCAGTGGGGCGGCCCGCAGCTGTTCCGCGACGGGTTCGACCGCATGCCCGATCAGCGCGCGCGCTTCACCGCCGTGCCGCTGCCGGACGTGGCGATCCCGGCCGGGCACTACTACATCACCACCCGGCGCGGGAAGCAGTTCAACAGCATGTCCTACGGGCAGCGCGATTTCCTGATGGGCAGCGACCAGCGCCGCGACGTGCTGATGAACGCGCGCGACGCCGAACGGATCGGGGTCGCGGACGGAGCGGCGGTGCTGCTGCGCTCCGAAGTCGGCGAGTGGACCGGCATCGCGCGCATCGCGCCGATGAAGGAGCGCCACCTGCAGGCCTACTGGCCCGAGGTCAACGTGCTGATCCCGCGGCGCGCCGATCCCGTGTCGGGCGAGCCCGACTACAACACGTTCGTCACCGCCGAGCCCGCGGGCCCGCTGCCGGGCACGACGCCCGCGCGCGTCGAGCCCGCCACCGCGCCGGCGACGGCGCCCGTGCTCGCCCGCAGCCGATAGCCCGGGCGCGCGCGCTCGGGCGCGCGCGCATGCTACGCTCGCGCACGCCGCTGCCGACGTTCCGTCCGGAGATCCCCCGATGACCGACACCCCCGCGCGCTCCGCGCCCGCGCCGCTCGTGTTGCGCGAACAGGCCCCGCCCCAGCTCGAGGCCACGCTCGAGGCGCTGGACGGCCAGCCGGTGACGCCGGTCGAGAGCTTCTACGTGCGGAGCCACGCCGGCACGCCGCGGATCGACCCGCACGCGTGGCGGCTCGCCATTGGCGGGGGCGTTCGCGCCGAGCGGCGGCTCACGCTCGAGGCGCTGCGCGCGCTGCCGGCGCACGAGCAGGCGGTGACGCTGGAGTGCGCCGGCAACGGCCGCACCGCGTTCGATCCGCCGGCGCCCGGGATTCCGTGGGGGCCGGGGGCGGTCGGCACCGCGCGCTGGTCGGGCGTGCGGCTCGCCGACGTGCTGGATCTCGCCGGCGTCGCCGGCGACGCGGCCCACGCGTGGTTCGAGGGCGCCGATCTCGGGGGCTCGGGCGCGCCGTGCTTCGTGCGCAGCCTGCCGCTCGCGCTCGCGCGCGAGCGCGTGCTGCTCGCGACGCACATGAACGGCGACCCGCTCACGCCCGATCACGGCGCGCCGCTGCGCGCGATCGTGCCCGGCTGGTACGCGATGGCGTCGGTCAAGTGGCTGACGCGCATCTCGCTCGAGCCGATGCCGGCTCCGGGCCCGGAGATGACGCAGTCCTACTGCTACTGGCGCGAGCACGCGGACGGCTGGCGCGCGACGCCGGTGACCGAGATCCGCGTCAAGGCGCTGATCACGCGCCCGCTCGATGGCGCGCGCGTTCCCGCGGGAACGGTGCGCGTGGCGGGGTTCGCGTGGAGCGCGGGGCCGGTGGCGCGGGTGCAGGTGGCGGCCGACGGCGCGCCGTGGCGCGACGCCGCGCTCGAGCCCGCGATCGGCGCATACGCGTGGCGCGCATGGCACGCCGAGCTGACGCTGGCGCCGGGTGCGCACACCATCGCCGCGCGCGCCACCGACGCCGCCGGCGCCACGCAGCCCGAGCGCGTGGACTGGAATCGCGACGGCTACGGCGCCAACGCCGTCACGCGCGTGGCCGTGACGGTCGTGCCCGCGTGAGGGTTCGCGCGATCCGCGGCGTGCCGGCGCCGGCCGGCGCCGTCGTGTTGGCGATCGTCGTCGCCGTGACGGCCGGCGGCG
>DASSIN010000294.1:0-5093 GCA_035691845.1 Candidatus Eiseniibacteriota bacterium
GGAGGATGCGGCGGCCAAGCGCATCCATGCCGCCCGGGCGGCGCGGGCGTTCCCGCAGTTCTTAGACGCCCTGGCCCAGGGCCGCATCCACCTGAGCGGGCTGTGCGTGCTGGCCGCCCATCTGCGGCCCCATAACGCCGATCAGCTGCTGGCGGCGGCGACCCACAAGACCCGGAGCGCGATCGAGCAGCTCGTGGCGGAGCGCTTCCCGCGCAGTGAGGCGATGGCGCTCGTCACCCCCGTTGCAGCGCCGTCACTTGCGGCGTGCCAACATGCCCCGGGGCATGTTGACGCTGCACCCGAACATGCCCCGGGGCATGTTCCGGCGCCACCGGCCCGCGTGGCGCCGATCGCGGCCCAACGGTTCGTGATCCAGGTGACGGTGAGCGAGCAGACGCACGGCAAGCTCGAGCACCTGCGTGCACTGTTGAGCCACGCGCTCCCGGGCGGCGAGCTGGCGGAAGTGCTGGACTACGCGCTGTCCACCACCATCACGCACGTCGAGCGACGCAAGTTCGGTGCGACGGATCGGCCTCGCGCTCCGCGCCAGAGCGCCAACCCGCGCCACATCCCGGCCCATGTGCGGCGGGCGGTGCATGCGCGCGATGGCGGGCGGTGCACGTTCGTCGCCGGCGACGGCTACCGGTGCGAGGCGCGACGACATCTCGAGTTCGATCACATCGAGCCGCTCGCGCGTGGCGGCGCATCGACCGCCGACAACCTGCGGCTGCGCTGCCGGGCGCACAACCAGCTCGCGGCCGAGCAGGCGTTCGGGGCGGGGTTCATGCACGCGAAGCGCGAGGCGGCGCGGCTCGCGGTGCAGCAAGCTCAGATGAACGCCGAGCAGGAGCACGCGCAGGCGAACGCGAATGCCGAGCGCGAGCGGCTGCTGGACGTGATCGCGGCGCTGCGCAGCCTGGGCTATCGCGCCGAGCAGGTGCGGCAGCTGGCGGAGCGGTCGAACGCGCCCGGGCTCACGTTGGAACAGCATGTGCGCGCGGCGCTGCGGCTGGCGTCTTCCACCGCGCGCAGATCGTTACCGCTCGTCACGGCGGCGTGAGCCGCAGGCCTAGGGACAGTATGGGGCGTCGCCCTGCGACGAGGCGCCGGTGCCCATCACCGTGAGCATGCGCGACAGGTCGGCGACGCCGAGCGTGCCGTCGCCGTCGAAGTCGGAGCGCCCGAAGTATGCGCCCGACCCCAGGTCCTTCAGCATCGCGCCGAGATCGGTGACTTCCATGCCCGGCATGGTCACGGCGCCGTCCTGGTCGTAGATCACCACGGTGGCGTGGCCGATGATCACGCCATCCGCGAAGATCGTGCACGCCAATGCCCCGGCGCCGGGCGACGCGCCGAGATTGGTCCCCGCGCCGGAAACGCAGAAGTACGCCTCGCCCTGCGTGTTCGTGATCGTCCACAGCGCGTGGGACGCGCAGTCCAGATAGGTGTTGGGGCCGGGGACTCCGAGCTTGAGATCGGGACAGGCGGAGAAGTCCAGCGCCACCTGCGCGCTGGGATTGGGGTTGTTGCCGATATCGCGGATGGTCACAACGAACGCGCCCGAGTTGTCAGGCACGCCCCCGGAAGTGCCCACGACGCGGATCAGTGTGGGAACGGTGCACAACGCGGGATCGGGGATCTTCGAGGGATCCGCATGGATCACCGCCGGCAACAGCAGGAGCGACACGGTCAGCCAGGTGCGCGACATGCGATCCTCCTCAATAGGGCTCGCACGTTGGTACCCCTGCCGCCCACACCGGTTCCCGCGGCGCGGCGTCAGTTCGCGGGGGCGACGCGCACGAAATCGGTGGTCGTCCTGGCGAGGGTGCCGGCCACGAGGTCGCGCACGGTGACGTCGAGCCGGTAGGGCCCGGGCGGCAGCGAGCCGATCGGCACCGACAGGTACTGGCGCCGCATGTCGCCGAGGTTCTGCTCTTCGCGGCCCATCGCCATCGGCGGCGTCTGCGGGCGCGGTGAGATCAGCCGCTGCAGCCACACGCGCGGATCGCGCCTGGTGCTGCGGATCACGAGCTCGTACTCGAAGCGCGCGAGCCCGTTCTCGGCCGGACGCAGGTGATAGATCTCGAAGTACGCGTCCAGCGCGCCGCCCTCGACGCGACGCGCGGGATCGGGCGGCAGCTGCACCTGCTGCGTGCCGCCGGGCGACGAGGCCGGCTGCACCTCCGGCGCGCCGCACGTCACCACGACGTCGCTCAACGCCAGCGCGCCGCCGGTCTGCTCGATCTCGGTGGTCTCGCGATACACGCCGCGCCGATGATGGGCGTCGCGCACCGACACGCCGACCGTGTACGGACCGGGCGGGAGCTCGGCGGAGAAGCTCGCGACCTGGCGCGGCGTGCGCCCGCACGCGTCCGGCGCCAGCGGACGCGCGGCGCGCAGCACCTCGTGCCGAGTGGAGTCCACCACCACCCACTCCGCCCACGCACTGTCGCCACCCGGCACCGCGAGCTGCGCCAGCAGGCGTCCCGCGCGCGACCCCGGGGTCGCGTCCTCGAACCGCGCGATCGCGCCCTCGACCGGCATCGGCTGGACTCCCGGCGGAAGCCGCGGGAACACGCCGCGGCCGCCCGACATCGCCAGCTCGCCGCCCTGGCTGGCGAGCGAATCGGGATCGGGGGCGGGATCGGGATCGAGGTCCTCGGAATACGGCAGCAGGTAGTACTCCGACAACAGCCGGTCCTGCATCGTCACCTTCATGCCGAGCGCCGGGTAATTCCACACCAGCACGTTGGCGGGATATTCGGCGCCGGTGTGGAAGTGCACCGACAGCTCCTCGCCGGCGGGGTTGTAGTCCTGCTCGGGCGGCGCGCCGTAGCGCACGTACATCTCGCCGCGCTCGTCCCAGTCGCGGCGTCTGGGATCGTAGTAGAGGAAGTACGCGTGCGTGACGCGCGACCAGTATTCGAGCCGCGCCTCGTTCTCGGGCGTGGCGGGATCGGGGTCGTTGTCCTGCCAGAACCGGCGCACGAACTCGGGCTGCGCCGCGCTCGGCAGATGGTGCAGCGTCATGGTGTCGGTCTCGCTCGCCACCGGCGCGATGTCCTCGAACCGCTCGCGCACCGTGCGCCTGAGCCGCGGCACGGCGCGCGCGAACAGGCTGTCGGCGCGCGCCACCTCGCCCCGCCGCCACGCGGTGTAGGCCACGGCCAGCATCGCCTCGGGGCGCGTCGAATCCGCGGCCAGCGCGTGCGCGGCGGCATCGGCGGCGGCGTCCAGCTCGTGCCGCTCGATCCGCATCGGCACCATCAGCAGCCAGATCTCGGGGCGGTCGGGGCGCAGGCGGGCGGCGCGCTCCAGATGATCGAGCGCTCGTGCGAGCGAGGTCGCATCCAGGTACTTGAGCCAGTCGCGACGCCAGATCTGCGCCAGCCCGAACTGGCTGTCCGCATCGGAGGGATCGATCGCCGCCACGCGCTCGAACCGCGCGCGCGCGCTGCTCAGGAATCCGCACGTGTAGTAGGCGCGCGCCAGCTCCAGCTCGTAGGCGGGCGTGCCGGGCGCCAGCAGCGTGGCCTGCTCCAGATCGCGCAGCGCCATGCGGCGCATGTCGTAGTCGTGCCGGGCCAGCTCGCGCTCGGCGCGCTGGTAGAGCGCCTGCGCGCGCGACGCGGGATCCGCCGGGCGCGCCCGGGCCGGGGCCGCAAGCGTGAGCGCGATGAGAATGGCGGACAGCGGGCGCAGCATCGAGGTCCCCGATGGTGTGTGCGGCGAGTATCGCGGGCGCCGCGCGCGAGCGTCAACGGCCGAAGCGTGCGCCGATCGCGTCGCGCGCGCGGCGCCGGCGGGGCGCGCGACGCCGGGCGGGTTCGCCGGGCGGCGGCGCTTGACGAGCGCGGCGCGGCTGGCCCACGATGCGTGCTCACGTGAACGAATGCTCAACTATCCACCGAAGGAGTGTCGGGTGACCCCCACCATGCCCACCGCCCACCGCGGACGCACGCGGCGCCACGCCGTGCTGGATCCCGTGCGCCGGGCTCTGCAGGATCCCGACGCCGTCGGACGACTGGCGCGCACGTTCAAGGCGCTGGGCGACCCCTCCCGCAGCCGGCTGGTCCTGGCGCTGTCGATGGCCGAGATGTGCGTCAGCGACCTGGCCCAGGCGGTGGGCGCGTCGCTGTCGGCCACCTCGCACCAGCTCCGCATCCTGCGCGACCTGGACATCGTGCGCGTGCGCCGGGCGGGCCGGAGCCAGCTCTATCACCTGAACGAGCAGGCGTTCGGATTCTGCTCGCCGCGCATCTGCCTGGCGTGGAAGCAGACGCTGCACCGCGAGCCGGCCGAGCCGGCCGCGCGCGGCGGCGCCCGCTCCGCCGCGCGCTAGAGGCGGCCGCCATGTTCGAAGCGTTCGTCATCACGCTGCGCGAGGGGATCGAGGCCGCGCTCGTCATCTCGATCGCGCTGTCCATGCTGGCGCGCCGCGGGCTCGCGCGGCTGTCGGGCGCGATCTGGGCCGGCGCCGGGGTCGCGATCGTGGCCTCGGCCGGCGTGGCCGCGCTCGCCACGCGCGTCACCTGGAACCAGGACGCGGCCGAGGGCGTGGCGGAGCTGGTGGGCGCGGCGCTGGTGTTCACGCTGGTGGTGTGGATGATGCGCGCGGCGCCGCGCGTGCGCGACGAGATCGCCCACGGGCTCGAGCGCGCGGCGGGCGGCGCGGGCGGATCGGCCGCCGGGCTGTTCCTGTTCGCGTTCGGGATGGTGCTGCGCGAGGGCGTCGAGACCGCGATCTTCCTGTCCGCGACCGGCTTCAACAGCGCCGGCCTGGCGCGCTGGCTGGGCGCGGTCGCCGGGCTCGTGCTGGCGGCGGTGTTCGGCGTGCTGTTCGCGCGCGGCTCGCTCAAGGTGCCGCTCAAGCCGTTCTTCTCGCTCACCTCGGCGGTGCTGACGCTGATCGGCATCCAGCTGCTGGTGGGCGGGCTGCACGAGCTGTCGGAGAGCGAATGGCTGCCGTCTTCGCGCGTGGAGATGGCGCTGGTCGGGCCGCTGGTCAAGAACGAGCTGCTGCTGTTCACGCTGACGGTGGCGATCGCCGCGGGCTGGCTGCTGTTCGGCCCGGGACGCGACACGCCGGCGCC
>DASSIN010000295.1:0-7991 GCA_035691845.1 Candidatus Eiseniibacteriota bacterium
CGCGTGTCGGCCGCGCCCGCGGCCGTGGCGTTCACGTGCGCCCCGGCCCAGCTGGCCGCGGCGCTCGCGCACGCCGGCGAGCGCCTGCGCCGGGACGGCATCACGCTGCGCACGCTGCGGATCGCCAGCACGGCGATGGGGGCGCAGGCGCGGTTCCAGTAGCCCGCGCGACCAGCGCGGCGGGGGACGCGACGGGCGCGCCCCACGCCATCGTCGCCGCCCAAGCCGTTGCGGTAGTGTCCTCGGGATTTCCGCATCTCCGCCGCCGAGCCCCGGTGGCGCTCCGCCCTTGCCCGAGGAGTGTTCGCATGAACCCCGTTCGCCCGCTGTTCGTCGTGCTGTTGTCGATGCTGGCCGCCGGCGCCGCGCTCGCCGCGGATTCCGGCAACTTCGTGACGCGGCTCGGCGCCGACACCACCGGCGTCGAGCACTACTCGCGCACGCCGGACCGGATCGAGATCGACCAGGTCGGCCGCTCGCCGCGCGTGCTCAACCGCCACATCGTGATCGACCGCGCCGGCGCCGGCGTCAAGCACATGAGCTACGTCGTCACCGCGCCCGGCGCGGCCGCGGGCAGCCCGCCGTTCCAGACGATCGAGGCCAACTTCACCGCCGACAGCGTGATGATCGACATCGCCCAGGGCGGCCACGAGAATCACATCCACGCCGCGGTGCCGCCCAACACGCTGGTGATGCCGGGCGTCAGCCCGTGGCCGGTGCTCGAGATCGAGACCATGAAGTTCGTGGCGCAGAAGGCGGACAGCATCCACGATGCGCTGTACGGCCTGGGCGCGCCCACGGTCGGCTGGGTGTCGGTGCACCGCGTGTCGCACGACGAGGTGGAGGTGGACACCGACAACAATGTCTGGCGCGCGCGCGTGGACCGCAAGGGCATGGTGCTGGGCGCGACGCCGCTGCGCGGCACCGGCAAGTTCGGCGTCGAGCGCGTGGCGTCGCTCGATCTCGCCGCCAGCACCGCCGCGTTCGCGGCGGCCGAGAAGGCGGGCGGCGCGATGGGCGCGTTCTCGCCGCGCGACACGGTGCGCGCCACCGCGGCCGGCGCTTCGCTGTGGATCGACTACGGCCGCCCGGCCAAGCGCGGGCGCGTGGTGTTCGGGCAGGTGGTGCCGTGGGGCGAGGTATGGCGCACCGGCGCCAACGCCGCCACGCAGTTCAAGACCGACAAGACGCTGGTGATGAACGGCATCACCGTGCCGCCCGGGTTCTACACGCTGTGGACGCTGCCCACGCCCCAGGGCTGGAAGCTGATCGTCAACTCCGAGACCGGCCAGTGGGGGACCGAGTACAAGCCCGCCAAGGACCTGTACACGATCCCGATGACGGTGAGCACGCTGCCGCAGGCGGTCGAGCGGTTCACGATCGGCATCGAGCCGGCGGACAAGGGCGGCGCGCTGAACCTGGACTGGGACACGACCCGGGCCACGGTGGCGTTCACGGTCCAGCCCTGATCGTTCGCAGCGACGACGCGGGCCCGCGCCGCCGGCGCGGGCCCGTTCGCGTGGGCGGCCGGTGTTGTCGCGGCTTCAGCGGCCGGCGGCGCCGGCGAGCGCGGGTGCGCGTGGCTCGCGCGCAGCCGGTTCGTTCGCCGGCACGCGCGGCGTGACCGCGCTCACGAGCAGCATCACGACCGCGTTCGCGATCAGCGCCACGAGCCCGATGTTCAAGTCGGCGATCGCCCCGGGCCAGTGCGGGAACAGCTTCGCCAGCGTCGCGCCCGACAGCGCGGCCCACGTCACGATCGCCTCGCCGGCCACGATTCCGGCGAACGCGCCCAACGGCGTCGCGCGCGGCCGCTCGGGCAGCGAGGCGAGCAGCGCCGGCAGCAGCTGGGTGACGAGGTTGTAGCCGAGCAGCAGCAGCGGCACGATCGCGCCGCCGTCCTGCAGCGTGAACGCCACCGCCAGCAGCGCGATCGCCGGCACCGCCAGTCGCGCCAGCACCCCGACCGCGCGCTCCGACATCGCCGGCGCGAACGGGCGCACCACGTTCTTGGCCAGGATCGTGCCCGCCGTGAGCAGCAGCATCGAGCCCGGCACGAGCGCGGTCAGCACGCCGGCGGCGCCGATCAGCCCCACGAGCGGCGGCGCGAACGTGGCGCGCGACAGCCGCAGCAGCGACAGGTCGGCGTCGGCGCCCTTGAGGCCCGGCACTGTCAGAATGGCCGCGAATCCCACGAACAACACGAACAGCAGCACGAGCTGGTAGAGCGGCATGATCGCGGCGTTGCGGCGGAACACGTCCTCCGAGCGCGCGGTGTAGCCGGCCGCGAACCCGTGCGGCCACATGTAGAACCCGAGCGCCGACAGCAGCACCGTGGACACGAACCACGCCGGGCTCATGCCCCGTGCCGGCAGCGCGAAGAACCCGGGATGCGCGCGCTCGATGGCGGCGAACATCGCGCCGAAGCCGCCGTAGTGGTGGATCGGCAGGTAGACACCGAGTGCGACCGCCACGCCGAGGATCATCACGTCCTTCAACACCGCGGTCCACGCCGAGCCGCGCACGCCCGACACCACCACGTAGGCGACCAGCACCGCCACGCCGATCCACACCGCCGGGTGCGGCGCGATCCGGCCGTACGAGGTCTCGCTCACGATGATCTCGAGCCCCTTCAACTGCAGCACCAGGTACGGAACGATCGCCGTCACGCCCACCAGCGCCACCACCACGCCCAGCCACGGCGCGCGGTACTTGCGGGCCAGGAAATCGGCCTGCGAGTGGAGCTGGTGGCGCGTGGCGTAGCGCCAGATCGGCGGCAGCAGGAAGTAGGAGATGGTGTACGCGATCGCGCCGTAGCTCAGGATGTAGAACGCCGGCGCGCCGCGTCCGTACGCCCAGCCGCTGCCGCCCAGGAACGTGAACGTGGTGTAGATCTCGCCCGCCATCAGCAGGAACACGAAGATGGTGCCGAACCCGCGGCCGCCCACGGCCCACTGCTCGAGGCTCATCGTGTGCCCGCGCCGGGCCAGCAGCCCGAGCGCGAGCGCCAGCGCCACGAACGCGCCGATGACGGCGAGCGCGCTCACGCGCGGGGGTCGGATCCGGGTTCGGGAGGGGGCGCGGAATCGGGCGCGGGATGGCCGTCGAGCGCGCGGATCACCGCCATCACCACGGAGGTGAGCACCACCGCGGCCACGATCCACGCCAGCAGCGGCGGCAGGCCGAGCACCGTGCCATGCGCGCCGTTCAGCAGCGGAACGCCGACCAGGATCATCAGCGTGGGCAGCAGCGCGAGCGCGTGACGGGGTTTCGGCCTCACCAACCCTCCGCGAACCGATGCCGCCCGCTGCCGGCGCGGCGCACGACGGGCTGGCGATCGCCGGCCCGGACCGCGACAATACAACCCATGCCGCCCGAACGCACCGGCGCCATCGCGCCGTCCCCGTTCCGCATCATGGCGGCCGCGCTCGCCGGCGCGCTGGCGCTGTCGGCGGCGGCCGTGGCCGGCTGCGGGCGCGATGCCGCGCACGGGCGCTACGCTACCGTGCGCGGCATCCGCATGTACTACGAGATCCACGGGCACGGCCGGCCGCTGCTGCTGCTGCACGGCGGCGCCGGCGACGGCCGCCAGTTCTCGAACCAGGTGCCGGCGTTCGCGCGGCGGTTCCGCGTGATCGTGCCCGACATGCGCGCGCAGGGCCGCACCAGCGATGGGCCGGGGCCGCTCACCTACCACGGCATGGCCGAGGACGTGCTCGCGCTCATGAACCGCCTGCACGTGCGGCGCGCGGACGTGATGGGCTGGAGCGACGGCGGCATCGTCGGGCTCGATCTCGCCATCCACCATCCCGAGCGCGTGAGCCATCTCGTCACGTTCGGCGCCAACTTCAACCCGGCCGGATTGCGCGACGAGGACCTGGCGTGGCTGTCGACCGCCACGGCCGAGAGCTTCGGCGCCCCGACGCGCGCAGAGTACCAGCAGCTGTCGCCAGACCCGGCGCACTGGGAGGAGGCGCTGAACAAGATCCTGGCGATGTGGCGCGCCGAGCCGGCGTTCACGCCGCAACAGCTCGGCGCGATCCGGGCGCGCACGCTGATCGCGGCCGGCGACCACGACCTGATCCGGCCGGCCCACACCGACTCGCTGGCGCGGGCGATCCCGGGCGCGCTGCGCTGGATCGTGCCCGACGCGAGCCACGGTGCGATGATGGACCACCCGGACCTCGTCAACCGCACCGTGCTGGCGTTCCTGCAGAACCGGCCGCTGCCGGTGCCGACCGGTCCGTGACGGCGGACGTGAAGTTCGCTGCGACTTTTCACGGTATGGCAGGCGTCTCCCACTCGGACACGGAAACGTCGGTCACCCCGGGAGCAGGATGGAATCTGTGAACGAGGCACGCTGGGCGCGGTTGAGCGCGCTGCTCGCGCCGATCCACACGCAGGCCGTGGCGACGGCACGTCGGTTGTGCCGCTCGTCGTTCGAAGGGGACGATCTGTTCCAGGACACGGTGCTGCGGGCGTTCGAGAAGCTCCACACGCTCCGGGACGAGACCAAATTCCGGTCCTGGTTCTACGCCACGCTGCTGTCCAGGCACCGCACCCGGCTGCGCCGGTCGTTCTGGCGGCGCCTGCTCCCCTGGGATCAGGCGTTCGCCGGCGGCCACGAGCCGGCGCGGGAGGACGGCACCGGGTGGGGAGAGGCGCTGGGGCACGCGGCGCGCATCCGGCGCGCGCTGGAATCGCTGCCGGCCGTGCAGCGCGAGGCGATCGTGCTGTTCGAGCTGGACGGGTTCTCGATCGAGGAGGTGGCGACGGTGCAGCAGGTGTCGGTGTCCGCGGTGAAGTCGCGCCTCGCGCGTGGCCGCGAGCGGCTGCGCGCCTGGTACGTGCGCCACGGGGACGTGACGCCCGACGCCGTCCGCACGCGGTCCGGCGCGCCCCTGCTGTATCAGGCGGACTTCGCCGCCGCCGGACGAGAGGAGCGCACGCGATGACCGATCGAGCCTCCGACGCGCCGGAGGGCGCCGAGATCGCCCGCGATCTCGACGCGCTGGCCGCCGAATCCCACCACGAGCTTCCGAGCCTGGACGACAGCCTCACCGCCGCCCGGCGTCGCCGTCGCGCGGCGCCCCGCTGGAAGGAGCTGCTGATGCCCGTCACCACCCGATCCCGCCGTCCCTGGCTCGCGACCGCCGCCGCGCTGCTGCTGGTGCTCGCCGCCGCGATGTTCCCGATCTCCTGGCAGGCCACGGTCGGCCACGACGTGGCGCTCACGCTGACCGGCGTGCGCGACGTGGCGCAGGCTTCCGGCATCGCGCGCGAGATGAAGTCCGTGCTCGGCGCCGATCACGTGGCGGTGCGCGCCACGGCCGACGGCCCCGCCACCACGATGACGTTCGCCGCGTACGTGCCCGCCGGCCAGGGCGTGGACGCGGCGGCGCGCGCGCAGGCGCTGGCCGCCGCGCTCCGCTCGCGCGGGTTCGCCGCCACCGCGCTCGCCACGCCGCGGCGCGCCCAGGTGGCGGGCCCGGTGTACGCGTACGCCCGCGATCTCGTGATCCGCGTGGACACCGACGGCAAGACGGCGGCGCAGATCGAGTCCGAGATCCGCGACCGCCTGGCCGCGGCCGGCCTCACCAACACCACGGTGTCCGTCACCGACCAGGGTTCGCGCCGCGAGGTCAGGGTGACGGCCGAGAGCCACACGCCGGGCGAGAGCCCGCAGGGCCTCAAGCTCCAGCTCACCAAGGACGGCAAGCCGATCGACGACCGCCAGGGCGTGCGCATCGAGATGCGCCGCGTGCGCTCGAGCGCGGGCGAGACGCTGCACCTGGACGTCACCGACCACGGCCGCACCGCCGCGATCGAGATCCCGCGCGCCGACACGATGTCGGACGCGACGCTCCAGTCCGAGATCGAGAGCCGGCTGCGCGCGGCCGGATTCGATCTCGTGGTCACGGTCACGAACGGCAAGGTGTCGATCGAGGACCACGACTAGCACGCGACGCACGCTGCGGGGCGCCACGGCCACGTGGCGCCCCGTTCGTGCTTCAGCGCCCGCCGGCGCCGGGCACGACCGCGGCGCGGGCGAGCGCCGGGCGCGTCATGCGCCACCCGCCGCGGACGCCGCCGGCTCGCGTTCGGGCCCGCGGCGCGCGGCGCGGTCGACGCCGCCCAGCAGCAGCAGGTTGACCGCCAGCAGCAGCAGCCCGGCCGGCGGCGACTGGTAGAACACCAGGATCTGCGTGACCAGCAGCGACACGTGCAGCGCGCGGCGGAACGCGCGCAGCGCGCGGGCGCGCGAATGGATCCGTCGCGCCACGCCGAGCGCGGTGAGCACGGCGGTCACGACGCCGCACGCCAGCCGCCACCAGCCGATGTGCGCCTCGCCCAGGTGCTCGCCCGGCGGCGCCACCGTCGCCATGATCCGGCTCTCGCTCAACGCCCACGCGATCACCGCCGCCGACTGCAGCAGCAGCGCGATCGCCACCACCGGCAGGAACGTGCGCCGCGCCACCACCGCGTCCACGCGCGCGAGCAGCGCGCGCTCCCAGCGCTGCGCCGGGCCGGGCGCGGGAGCGGCGATGGTGTCCAGCCGCAGCAGCATCGCGGACAGCTCGGCCGCGCGCGGATCGGAGGCGGCGATCGGCTGGAGCAGCGCCAGCGCGCGCGACTTCTCGTCCGGGTCCAGGTCGCCGAGCGCCTGCTCGCGCATCAGCGTGATGGCGTTGGCGAGGGCCTCGTCGCGATCCAGCGCGCGCGCCGATAGCCGCACGCGCACGAGCAGGAACAGCGCCACGAACACCACGTACATGATCGCGAACGACGGCCGGAAGAAGTAGTTGGTGTCGCGGGTGAGGAACTTGCCGACCTCGTCGATGAACAGCCCGAAGCCCGCGCCGCCGAGCAGCGCCGCCAGCGCCTTGGCGCGCCGGCTCAACGACACCAGCAGCAGCAGCACGCCGCCCGCCATCGCCAGCCCGCCCCACAGCGCGTGCGCCACGTGCAGTCCGCGGCCGCCGAGCTGCGGGTAGCCGGTGGCGGCGAGGAATGCGCGCACGATCAGGATCGTGGCCGCGGCCGTGATGACGAACTGCTCGACATAGGCGCCGGCGTCCGCATCGCGTACGATCAGCGCGGCCGGCCGGCGCCGCGGCGGCTCCGGCGCGCGGGCGGAAAGCATGGCGCGGCATTGTAGGCGCAGCGCCGCCGTCGCGCACGATCAGCGTGCGGCGTGCGTCGGCCAGCCGTATCCCAGCGCCAGCACGACGCAGCCGGTGCCGTTCCGGCCGTTGGCGGGATCCTTCTGCAGGTTGATGAAGCCCAGCTCGCCACGCAGGTCCCACGTGACGCTGCCGGCGGCGATCGGCAGGCCGCCGCCGATGCCGAGCTGGAGGCCGACGTTCCACACGCGCAGGTCGGCCCGATCGTTCGTGGTGGCGCCGAAATCCTGCTCCGGCGCCACCTCCTGGGTGCCCGCGGCATCGGCGTAGATCGGACTGTGGCCGCTGGTCTCGTTGTGCGCGGCGATCAGCCAGCCGGCGTACGGTCCGCCCGCCACGAACAGGCGGTCGTGATCGAACGCGAGCCCCGCGAGCAGCGGCAGCTCCAGGTAGTCGAGCTTCGCCACGTTGCGGAACCGCGCGTACAGCGTGGTGCCCGGCGGCGCGCCGAACGCGGAGGCGTCGGGAACGGCCTGCAGCCCATCACGCTTGCCGCCCTGCGCCACGTACGACAGCTCGGCGCGCACGAACACGCGCTCCGACAGCTTCGTCTCGGCGCGCACGCCGCCGTATGGCGCGACGCGCGTGGACCACCCGCCCGAGATCTCGTTGCCGCCGCGGTCTCGCAGGTTGGGAATGCTCGACCCGGCGGCGGCGCCGAAGGTCCACACCCGGGCGCACGCGACGCCCGGCACGCACCACAGCGCCAGCAGCAGCAGGATCCGTGTCCGCACGTGCCCTCCGATCGGGAGCGGGACCCCGTCACCCCGCGCGCCCCACCTTACGTCACCCGGCCGCCGGCGTCTC
>DASSIN010000296.1:0-6074 GCA_035691845.1 Candidatus Eiseniibacteriota bacterium
CGCCGCAGCCCCCGCGGCGGGATGCGCACGCGCGCGGACGCGGCGGGCCGCACGCCGGAGCGGTCCGCGGCGTCGCGCGTTGCCGTTGTGATGCGCGCCCGCCCACGTCGCGAGCGCGCGCGCACGCGAACGCGCGGCGCAGGCGGGCTCTGGCGTGATCAGCGGTCGGACAGCGCCGCGCGCCCGCGGCGCTGGTACAGGTAGGAAAGCGCGAGCATCACGAGCCCGGCGCCCAGCGCCACCAGGAATCGCCAGAACACGTCGGCGCGCGCCAGGTCCACGAACACGAACTTGAGCGTGACGAGCGCGAGCAGCGCCAGGCCCAGCCAGCGCCTGAACCCGGTGGCGCTGCGCCAGCCGAGCAGCAGCAGCGCCACCGCCTGCAGCAGCCAGGCGAGGCTCGTGAACACCGGCGCGCGGAAGTCGCGCGCGACCGGCGCGCCGGCCACGAGCCATTGGGCCAGCCGCCCGCATTCGATCGCGCTCCACACCATCAGGAGGGTGTTGACGCCCACGGTCCACGCGCGGCTCGCGAACCGCTCGAACGCCGGCAGGCTCTGGCGCGCACGCCCGAGCCGTAGCGCCAGCGCGCCCAGCAGCACGATGGTGGCCAGGCGCTCGAGCGCGAGCGGGCCCACGAACGGCACGGCGCCCCCGGGGGACGGCGAGATCACGAACCGCACCAGCAGATCGAGCGCGCCGAGCGCGGCCACGGCGTGGCCGCAGAACCTGAGCCACCCGCCCTGGCGCGCGAGCCCGAGCCATACCAGCACCACGCCCTCCGCCGTCCACGCGATCGGCGTCACGTCGGGTCCGGTCACGCGCTGGAGCGCGGCGGTGAGGAACACCGTGCCCGCGCCGGTGAGCGGCCGCCACAGGTCCTGGTCCACGCGCCGCGGCTCGACCCAGCGCGCCGCGCCGAACCACATCGCCGCGAGCCCGAGCAGCAGCGCCGCGGCCGAGGCGTCGGTGCGCGTGCCGAGCCAGCCCCACAACGACACCACGAGCGCCAGCGGGGCCAGCGCCACCACCGCGATCTCGGCGGCGCCGACGCGCGCCCGCACCGCGGCGATGCGCGGCAGCAGCGCGAGCCCGAACAGCGCGTACAGCACGATCAGCCCGCCCGCCGCCAGGCCGTCGAGCATGCGCGTGGCGGGCACGATCAACCAGATGTAGGCCGTGAGCGCGAGCGCCAGCAGGTGCAGCCGGCCCCACGCCGCGCGCGCGGCCAGCACGCCGACCGTGACGTCCACCGCCAGCAGCCACGCGAGCAGCGCGTGCGCGTCGAGGCTGAAGCCCTGCAGCGGCAGCCACGCGCCGAGCGCGAGCGGAACGAACGCCCCCGCCACCCCCAGCGCGCCGATCGCCTCGGCGCACTGCCACAACCCGAGCACGACCGTGCCCAGCGACACCAGCGTCAGCGCCACGAACGTGGCGGGCGCATCCAGCGTGCGCAGCGTGAAGTGCCCGAGGTAGAGCGACAGCCACACCACGCCCACGCCGACGCCGGCGAGCCCGTGGCCGAACACCGGCACCTGCCGCGCGGTGCGCACGCCGCGCCACACCAGCGCGACGCCGAGCCCGACGCCGGCCGCGACCAGCACCCCCGGGCCCAGTCGCCCGGTGGCGTAGCCCCACAGGATCAGGAAGAACACCCCGAGCAGCACCAGCACCGCGCCCGCGTTCAGCAGCCACACGCCGCCCACCAGCTGCTCGAACGAGCGCGCCGGCACGGGCGGCGGCGAGGCCGGGATCGGCAGCACCGGCGCGGGCGCCGGCGTCACGCCGCGCGCGGGATCACCGGCCGCCGCGGCCGGCGTCTCGGCCGCGGGCGGCACCACCACCACCGGCGGCGCGCCCGCCGCGTCGGCGCGGCGCTCGAGCTGCTCGAGCCGCGCGCGCATGCGGCGCAGCTCGTCACGCGCGCCGGTCGCGATCGCGAGCGCGATCCCCGCGACGACCACGGCGGCGAGCGCCGGCAGGAATGCGAGGAACGTCAGCGCCCCCCGGCGGGGCTCCGGGTCTCGGCGCCCCGGCCTTCGGTGAAGTACGCGTCGCGGAAGCGCTGCATCAGTCCCTCGCGGCGCTCGAACAGCCGCTTCGGCGTGCGCGGCGCGCGGCGCGCGAGCGCGTACGCGGTGAGCAGCGGCAGGCCGATGGTGGAGTCGGTGTAGCAGATCACCGTGCCCGGCAGCTGCTCGGGATCGATCTTGCCCCAGCTCACCGCCTCGGCCGGCGTCGCGCCCGACAGCCCGCCGGTGTCGGGGCGCGCGTCGGTGACGGCGAGGAAGTAGTCGTGGCCCTTCTCGGCGATGCCGAGCACCTCCTGGATCTGCGGCTCGGTCTGCAGCACGAAGTTCTTGGGGCTGCCGCCGCCCAGGATCCACACCGCGCTCTTGCCGCCCGCCGCCTTGGCGTTCCACACGATCGCCGCGGTCTCGTTGACGTCGGCGTTGACGTCGAACTGGAGCTTGTTCCCCTCCAGCGCCTTGGCCGCCACGTTCATGCCGATCGAGGAGTCGCCCGGCGACGAGGTGTAGATCGGCACGCCGTACTCCCACGCCGCCGCCAGCAGCGAGCGGTGCTCGAGCCCCAGCGCCTGCTCGCGCGCGCGCACGTACCTGCCGCACAGATGATGGAATTCGGACGTGGCCATCGTGCGCTGGAACTCGGGCGCGGCGATGATCTCGCGGAAGAACGCGTCGGTGTCGAGCAGCACGTGGTAGTCGAAGAAGATGTCGTAGATGCGCACGACACCGTCCTCGCGCAGCGCCACGTCGTCCACCTGGAACGTGCCGCGGTGCATGGCGAGCCCGAGCCCGAAGTGGGTGTCGTGGTACAGATTCGCGCCGGTGGACACGATCCAGTCCACGAACCCCGCGCGCATCAGCGGAATGATCGCGCTCATCCCGAGCCCGGCCGGGGTCAATGCGCCCGTGATCGACAGCCCGACCGTGACGTCGTCCTGCAGCATGCGCTCGACCAGCAGCCGCGCGCCCTCGCGCAGCCGGGCGCCGTTGTAGGCGAGGAACGCGTTCTCGATCAACTCGGCCGCGGTCTCGCGCCCGGTGATGGCGGGCGGATCGATGCGCGGGCCGCCGAGCCAGGGATGGCGGGAGGGATGGCGGGCGTCGGCGGACATGGCGGTCTCCGGGGCTTCAGGCGGCGGCGCGGAACGAGCGCGCGACCTTACCGCGCACGAGGCGGGCGGGGGAAGGCGCGCCGGCTGCGACGCGCGGGATACGCGGGCGGGCGCTGGGGCACCTCGCGGGGCACCCGCGGAAACAACGTGCGCGTCGCGCGCGCGGGCGCATACTGGCGTCCGCGGCGGCAGGTGTCCGTGCCGCCCGCCAACGCCCGCGACCCGCACGCCGAGGAGGCCGCCATCTCCGACCCCGTGACGCTCGAACGCCCGCCCGCACCGGCCACGGCTCCCGACGACGCGTTCGCCGCGCGGCTGCGCGGGTTCGGCCCCGTGGGACTGCTGGCGATCGTCGCGATCCTGCTCGGCGGGAACGCGTTCGTGGCGCCGCTGGTGCCGCTGCCGGTGGGGGCGGGGCTCGCGCTGCTGTGGGCGTGGCGCTCGCGCACGCCGTGGCGCGCGATCGGCTGGGTGCGCCCGCGCCGGTGGGCGGGCACGCTCGTGCTCGGGGCCGCGATCGGCGTCGCGCTCAAGCTCGCGATGAAGGCGGTGGTGATGCCGCTGCTCGGCGCCCCGGCCGTCAATCCCGCCTACCACTTTCTCGCCGGCAACCGCGCGCTGCTGCCGTTTGCGATCTACGCCATGCTCGAGGCGGGAATCGCCGAGGAGACGGTGTTCCGCGGGTTCCTGTTCGAGCGGTTCGGACGGCTGTGGGGCCGCAGCCCGCGCGCCACCGCCGCGACCACGGTGATCGTGTCGGCGTTGTTCGCGCTCGCGCACCTCCAGGGCCAGGGCGTGCCCGGCGCCGAGCAGGCGGCGTTCACCGGGCTCGCGCTCGCCGGGCTCTATCTCGCGAGCGGCAGCCTCGCGCTGCCGATGGCCGCGCACGCGGCGTTCGATCTCACCGCGCTCGCCATGATCTACGCCGATTGGGAGACGCGCATCGCCCACCTGCTGTTCCGGTGAGCGCAGCCGCGGCCGCGCGGCGCGTGCGGTTCGCCGGCGTGGCCGGCTAGCGGCGGATCGGCGCCTGCGCCTGGCCCAGCGCGCCGCCCGGGCCCAGGTCGGGCGCCAGCGCGGCGCCGGCGCTCAACGCGCCCGCGCCGTACATGGCGGCGCGCGTTCCTGCGCCGAACACCGGCGCGGCGGTGGACTGGAGCCGCAGCTCGACGTCGGACGGGAACCACGAGCGGTGGTCGGCGAGCAGCAGCGCGGCCGTGCCCGACACGAACCCGGCCGACATCGAGGTGCCGCTCCACATGCGCCACAGGCCGCCCGGGTACGCGCTGCGCACCGACACGCCGGGCGCGGCCAGCGCGACGAAGTTGCCGTACGACGAGAAGTCGGCCACGCGGTTCGCGGCGTCCACCGCGGCCGTGGCGATCACGTACGGGCTGCGCGCCGGGTAGTCCTCGGGGCTGCTGGCGCCCCAGTTGCCGGCGGAGGCCACGCACACCACGGCGTTCTTCGCCGCCAGCGCCAGCGCCGCCTCGATCGCCGGGCTCGCCGTCGTCATGCCCAGGCTCATGTTGATCACGCGCGCGCCCTGCGCCACCGCCCAGCGGATGCCGGCCGCCACGGTCTGCACGTCGCCGCGGCCGTTCGCGTCCAGCACGCGCACGATCAGCAGCTTCGCGCGCGGCGCGACCAGCGCCACGATGCCGGCGATGTGCGTGCCGTGCCCGTAGGCCTCGTCGATCAGCCCGTTGCCGTTCGTGTCGGTGAACGAGCGCACGTCGGTGGGAT
The DNA here is from genome assembly GCA_035691845.1 of Candidatus Eiseniibacteriota bacterium. Lineage (GTDB taxonomy): Bacteria > Eisenbacteria > RBG-16-71-46 > RBG-16-71-46 > RBG-16-71-46 > DASSIN01. The sequence continues at coordinate 4,889 of DASSIN010000296.1, forward strand.
TGCTGTCGTGGTCCACCAGGTCGATGCCGCCCGCGATGTGCGTGGCGACCGCCGGATGCGTGGGATCGATGCCGGTGTCGAGAATCGCCACCGGGATGTTCTCGCCGACGCTGATGTAGTGCGCGGCGTAGAGCCCGATGTCCGTGCCGGCGGGCTGCTCGGCGTAGGTGGCGAGCGTGCCGAAGCCGTCGTCGAACGCGATCGTGCGCTGCAGCGCCTCGGCCGGCTCGAGCACCGCGTTCGGCTCCGAGGTGGTGACGCGCGCATCGGTCTTGAGCTGCGTGAGCAGCGCGTCGGTCGGATCGGTCGAGCTCGGTCGCAGCACCGCCACGCCGAACTGCACGCTCACGAGCTGGGCGCCGTACTGGCTGGCCACGGCCTGCGCGTCGGCGCCATCGGCCAGCGTGATGACGACGTCACCCAGGTCGCCGATGTCGCTGTGCGTGGCGCGCATCGGATCCGGGGCCGTGCTCGGCGCCCGTCCGCACGATGTGAGCGCGAAGGCGAGCACGACCGGCGCGATCACGAGACCAGGCACGCGCCGTGCGGCGCGCATCACGGATGCGATGAAGTGCTCGGTGCGCATGCGAACCTCCGTGGCCTTCAGTGATACTAAACCATGCCCCGCGTCCGGGCAGGGTGAATTCGTGAGCCAAAGCCGGCCTGCATCGCGGGTCCGGCCAGCTGCACGAATCCGGCCCAGCGCATGGGGTGGACGCCCACGCGACGGCGCGCGACCTGCGCCCGACGCAGCGCCTCGCCGGGGGGGAGGCCGGCGGACAGACCATCGTACAACGTCACCGCCAGCTCCGCCGCGTCGGCGTCGGCGATGTCCCACTGGCTCGCCACCACCGCGCCCGCGCCGGCCAGCAGCAGCGTGCGCGGCATGCCGAACCACTCCTCGCCGCCGCTGGCGAGCGAGCGCGCCGACTGGCACGCGGACAGGCTCACCCAGCGCGCCGCCAGGCCCCCGGCGGCGAGCTCGGCGGCCGTCACCCATCGGTCCGCGAGCCGCAGCGCCGAAGCTTCGGGAATCCCCGGCTGCCACGCGCCGTGTCCGGCGAAGTGGATCCACGCCGCGCGCGGCGCCAGCGCCAGCACGCGCGCGGCGGTGGCCTCGGCGCCGGCCAGCACGCGGGCGCGCGGGAACCGCTGCGCGATCGCCCCGGCCTCGGCGTTGACCGCC
>DASSIN010000297.1:0-7156 GCA_035691845.1 Candidatus Eiseniibacteriota bacterium
GGACGCCGGGCGCGGGCGGGCGACGGCGAGTTCACGGTGGCCATCGCGCGCGCCAGCGCGGCGCGCACCGGCGCCGCGGTCTTCGCGCGCGCCGCCTTCTCGGCGCGCGTCAGGGGCGGCGTGCGCCGGCGGGCGAGCGCCTCCTTGATCAGCCCCGGAATCTCGGACGGAATGCGCGCCACCGGCACCCCGGCCGCCTCGAACGCGGCCATCTTCTCGCCCGCGGTGCCGCTGCCGCCCGAGATGATCGCGCCCGCGTGGCCCATGCGCTTGCCGGGCGGGGCGGTCTGTCCGGCGATGAACGCCACCACCGGCTTGCGGACGTGGCGCTTGATGAACTGCGCCGCCTCCTCCTCGTCGCTGCCGCCGATCTCGCCGATCAGCACGATCGCGCGCGTGGCCTCGTCGGCCTCGTACAGCGCCAGCGCGTCGATGAAGTTGGTGCCGATCACCGGATCGCCGCCGATGCCGAGACACGTGGACTGCCCGAGCCCGGCGCGCGTCAACTGGTGCACGACCTCGTAGGTGAGCGTTCCGCTGCGCGACACCACGCCCACCGGGCCCGGCTTGCAGATGTGGCCGGGCAGGATCCCGACCTTGGACTGCCCGGGGCTGATCAGGCCCGGGCAGTTGGGTCCGATCAGCCGCGGCCGGCCGTTGCCCGCCTGCTCGCGGCGATCGGCCACGTCGTGCCACGCGACCAGCGTGTCGCGCACGGGAATGCCTTCCGTGATGCACACGATCAGCCCGATGCCGGCATCGGCCGCCTCGAAGATGGCGTCGGCCGCGAACGGAGCGGGCACGTAGATCACCGACGTGTTCGCGCGCGTGGCGCGCACCGCGTCGGCCACGCTGTCGAACACCGGCACGTCGTGCACGCGCTCGCCGCCCTTGCCCGGCGTCACGCCCGCCACCACCTTGGTGCCGTAGTCCAGCATCTGCCGCGTGTGGAACGCGCCGTCGCGGCCGGTGATGCCCTGCACCACCAGGCGCGTGGACTTGTCGATCAGGATGCTCACACCAGCACCTCCTGGGCGCGGGCGATCACGGTGCGCACGCCCTCGTCCATGCTCGTGGTGGCCGCCAGCTGATGGCGCGCGAGGATGGCGCGCGCCTCGTCCTCGTTGGTGCCCGTCAGCCGGATCACGAGCGGAACGTCGAGCGGCGACTGCTCCAGCGACTGCACGATGCCGTTGGCGACGTCGTCGCAGCGCGTGATGCCGCCGAAGATGTTGAACAGGATCGCGCGCACGTGCGAGTCGCCGGTGATCACGCGCAGCGCGGCCGTCACCTTCTCGGGATTGGACGAGCCGCCGATGTCGAGGAAGTTGGCGGGCTCGCCGCCGTAGTGCTTGATCAGGTCCATCGTCGCCATCGCCAGCCCGGCGCCGTTCACGATGCAGCCGATGTCGCCGTCGAGCTTGACGTACGACAAGCCCTTCTCGCGCGCCAGCCGCTGGCCCGGCGTCTCCTCGTCCGGGTCGCGCCAGAACTCCCACTCGCGGTGCCGCCACTCGGCGTTGTCGTCGAGCGTCACCTTGGCGTCGAGCGCGATCACCTTGCCCTCGGGCGTCACCGCCAGCGGATTGATCTCGGCCAGCGTGCAGTCGCCCTCGCTGTACGCCTTCCACAGCTTCATCAGGATGTCGGCCGCCTGCTGCACCAGCCGGCCCTCCTTCAGCAGCGGCTGGAACAGCGCGCGCGCCTGGTAGGGTCGCAGGCCCGAGAGCGGCAGGTGCCGGCGCACGATCTTCTCGGGCGCGGTCTTCGCCACCTCTTCGATCTCGACGCCGCCCTCGGCCGAGATCATCACCAGCGGCAGCTTGCGGCTGCGGTCGAGCAGGATCGCGCAGTACAGCTCGCGCGCGATCTCGGCCGCCTGCGCCACCAGCACCTTGCGCACCGGGAAGCCCTTGATGGTGAGCGCCAGGATGTCCTGCGCGCGCTCGAACGCCTCCTCGGGCGTGTGCGCCAGCTTGACGCCGCCCGCCTTGCCGCGGCCGCCGGTCAGCACCTGCGCCTTGATCACCACCGTGCCGCCCAGCCGCTCGGCGATCTCGCGCGCCTCGTCTGCGGATTCCGCCACCTGCCCGGGCAGCACCGGCAGCCCGTAGCGCGCGAACAGCTCCTTGGCCTGGTATTCGTGCAGATTCATGCGCTCTCCCGCCGGCGCTCAGCTCACGCGCCGTCCGGCTGGTTGTCGATCTGCGCCCGCTGCAGGCGGCCGCTGAAATCCACGTACAGGCTCTTCCACTCCGTGAACGCGTCGAGCATCGTGTGGCCGGCTTCGCGATGGCCGTTGCCGGTGCCGCGCACGCCGCCGAACGGCAGGTGCGTCTCGGCGCCGGTGGTGCCGTGGTTCACGTACACGATGCCGGTGTCGAGGTCGCGCATCGCCTGGAACGCGCGGTTGACGTCGCCGACGAAGATCGATGACGACAGCCCGTACGGCGTGCGGTTGTTGATCTCGATCGCCTGCTCCAGGCTGCGCGCGCGGATGAAGCTGACGACGGGCCCGAAGATCTCCTCCTGCGCCACGCGCATCGTGGGCAGCACGTCGGCGAGCACGGTCGCCTTGTAGAACGTGCCATTCGCCAGCGCGCCCTCGGTCGCGGGCTCGCCGCCCACCGCCACCTTCGCGCCCTCGCCCGCGCCGATGCCCACGTACTTGTGCACCTTGTCGCGCTGGCGGCGGTTGACGATCGGGCCCATGTCGGTGTCGGGATCGAGCCCGTTGCCGAGCTTCAGCGCCTGCGCCTTCTGCACCACCCGCCGCAGCAGCTCGTCGTGCACGCGCTCGTGCACGATCACCCGGCTGCAGGCGGTGCAGCGCTGGCCGGTGGTGCCGAACGCGCTCCACGCCACCGCGGTGCTGGCGAGCTGGAGGTCGGCGTCGTCCATCACCAGGATCGCGTTCTTGCCGCCCATCTCGAGCGACACGCGCTTGCCGAGCTTGGCGCCTTCGGTGGCGATCGAGGTGCCGACCGCGTTCGAGCCGGTGAAGCTCACCACGTCGACGCCGGGATGCTGCACCAGCGGCCAGCCACAGCCCGGACCGTCGCCGTGGATCACGTTCAGCACGCCCTTGGGCAGCCCCGCCTGCTCCAGCAGCCGCGCCAGGTGGACGCCCATCATCGGCGACTCCTCGGACGGCTTGAACACCACGGTGTTGCCGGCCACGAGCGCGGGGAAGATCTTCCAGGTGGGCACCGCGAACGGGAAGTTCCACGCCGTGATCACCGCCACCACGCCGACCGGCACGCGCACCGACATCGCCCACTTGTCCGGCATCTCGCTGGGCGTGGTGACGCCGTACATGCGGCGCCCCTCGCCCGCGGCCAGGAACGCCATGTCCACGCCTTCCTGGATGTCGCCGCGCGTCTCGAGCAGGATCTTGCCCATCTCGCGCGTGGCGTCCTTCGCCAGCTCGTCCTTGCGCTCGGCGATCATCTGCCCCAGGCGGAACAGAATCTCGGCGCGCTTGGGCGCAGGCGTGAGCCGCCACGCCGGGAACGCCGCGCGCGCGGCCTCGACCGCGGCGCCGACGTCGGCGGCGTCCGACTGCGGGAACTGCCCGAGCGCCTCGCCGGTGGCGGGGTTCACGTCCGCGAACGTGCGGCCCGAGCGCGCAGGAACCCAGCGGCCTCCGATGAAGTTGGCGAACGTCTCGGGCATCGCGTCTCCGGCCTGGGGGGCGGCGCCACGCCCTGCGCGCCGAGCGGGCTCGTCGCGACCACCACGTGCGAGGGCAGAGGAACGCGCTACGTTACGAGTCGCTTTCGACGTGGTCAAGCGTGCCCGCGCGCAACGCGTCCTGCGCGTGCGGGGCGTGGGTGGCGGCCGCGGTGGACGCCGCGCGCGCGGCGTCCGGGGTCGCCACCGGCAGCGCGCGATGGATCGCGAACGCCGCCTTGGCGCCCTCGGCCGCCGCGATGATGGCGAGCTGGGGGTCGCGCGACGCGTCCCCCACCACGAACACGCCCGGCACGGTCGTCTGCTCGTAGCGACCGGTGCGGATCGCGCCGCGCGGCGTTCGCTCGCAGCCGAGTGAGCGCGCCAGGTCCGAGTGCTGCACCTGGCCGGTGGTGAGGAACAGCCCGCGACAGGGAACGCGCACCTCGCCACCGCGCCCGCGCAGCACCACCGTCTCCAGCTGGTCGCCTTCGCCTTCCAGCGCGCGCACGCGCCCGCTGTGCACGCGGATGCCACGCGCATCGAGGCGCGCGCGGTCGGCGGGCTCGAGCCGCGCCGGACCATCGCTGAACAGCGCCACGTCCGCGCTCCACGACTGGAGCGCCAGCGACAGATCGCGCCCCGCGCAGCCGTGACCGTAGACGCCGAGCGGCCGGTCGCGCAGCTCGTAGGCGTCGCAGTAGGGGCAGTGGACCACCGTCACGCCGTAGAAGCGGTCGATCCCCTCCAGGACCGGCAGACGGTCCACGACGCCGGTCGCGAGCAGCAGCTTGCGCGCGGCGAGGCGCTCGCCCGAGTCGAGCGTCACCGCGAACCCGCCGTCCGCCGGACACGCGCTGATGACGAGCGCGCGGCGCACCTCGACCCCGTAGCCGCGCACCTCGGCGCGCGCCAGCTCGAGCAGCTCGCCGGGCGGCGTGCCATCGCGCGTGAGGTAGGCATGCAGCCGGGGCGCGCGCGCGTTGCGGTAGCGCCCGCTGTCGAGCACCACGATCCGCCGGCGGCAGCGCGCCAGCACCAGCGCGGCCGACAGCCCGGCCGGCCCGCCGCCCACGATCACCGCGTCGTATGACGCTGAAACCGCGACGCCCGGCGCGGCAGGCCGGGCGTCGTGCGGCGCGGCGTTCGTCGCGCTCATTCCTCGAACGCGTCGTTCACGTCGTTCAGCGTGTCGTTGGCCTTGCGGCGCACCTTGCCCACACCCTCCCGCACCTCGCCCGTGAGCTTGTCGGCATCGCCCTCGCCTTCGAGCCGCGGGTTGTGGGTCGCCCGGCCGACCTCCTTCTTCACCTCACCCTTCGCCTTGTCCACCTTGCCCTTGATCTCTTCGCGATCCATGTTTCCTCCACGCCGTGGCGGCCCCGGCCGTTCACGGCCGGGCACACGCCCACATTCCTTGAGATGCGGTGTTCCCGCGTGACCGAGTCCCGTCGCGCGAACTGGTTGATGCCGACGTGGACGGTGAGCAGCGAGGCGCTGGCGCTAACGATCGAGCGCGGAGCGGCGTTCCAGGATGCGCTGGACGATGGCGGAGGAGCTCGCGCCCTCGCGCAGCGGGATGCGCACGACGCGGCCGCCGCGCGCCTCGACCACGTCCCGGCCCACGATCGCGTCCTCTGCCCAGTCGGCGCCCTTGACCAGCACGTCGGGCGCGACCTCGGCGATCAGGCGCGCGGGCGTGTCGTCGTCGAAGCCGACGACCAGGTCCACGCACTCGAGCGCCGCCACCAGCTCGCGCCGCTCGGCCTCGGGCACGATCGGGCGCAGCGGGCCCTTCAAGCGGCGCACCGAGGCGTCGGAGTTGACGCCCACCACCAGCCGGTCGCCCAACGCGCGCGCCTCTTCCAGATATTCGACATGGCCGCGGTGCAGCAGGTCGAACACGCCGTTCGTGAACACGATTCGCTCGCCGGCGGCGCGCCACGCGGCCAGCGTGCGCTCGACCGGGCCCGCGACCGAACGCTCGCCGTTGCCCTCGCTCATGGGCGCGGGGCGCCGGGGGGCCCGGGCGAGCCGGCAGCACCCGCCGCGCCGTCCAGGTCGGCGAGCAGCGCCTCGGGCGTGCAGGTGGCGGTGCCGACCTCGCGGATCACGAGCCCGGCGGCGTGATTGGCGAGCCGGCACGCGGCCGGATACTCGGCCCCCGCCGCCAGCGCCAGCGCCACCACGCTCACCACCGTGTCGCCCGCGCCCGTGACGTCGTACACCTCCCGCGCCACGGTCGGCAGATGGGTGTAGCGACCGCCGCGCTCGAACAGGCTCATCCCTTCGGCGCCGCGCGTCACCAGCACCGCCGCCGCGTCCAGCCGCTGCTGCAGCCCCCAGCCCACCTCGCGCAGCGTGGCTTCGTCGCGCACGCGGATGCCCTGCGCCCAGCCGGCCTCGTGCTGGTTGGGCGTCAGCACGCTGACGCCGCGATAGGCGTCGATGTGGCTCTCCTTGGGATCCACGCACACCGCGAACCCATGGCGGCGCGCCAGCTCCAGCGCCGGCCCGAGCGTGCCGGGATGCACCACGCCCTTGCCATAGTCGCTGACGACGAGCGCCGCGCACGAGGGCAGCGCCTGCTCCAGCACGCGCACCAGCGCCGCGAGCGGCGCGCCCGCGACGTCCGCGCGCGATTCGCGGTCCGCGCGCACCACCTGCTGCGCGTGCGCCACGATCCGCGTCTTGACCGTGGTCGGCCGCGACGGATCCACGATCAGCCCGTCGGTGGCGATGCCGCGCGACGCGAGCGCCGCCGCCAGCTCCGCGCCCGCGGCGTCGTCGCCGCGCACGCCGATCAGCACCGGCGTCGCGCCCAGCGCGGCCAGGTTGGCGGCCACGTTGCCGGCGCCGCCCAACGTGGCGCTCTCGCGCTCCACCTCCACCACCGGCACCGGCGCCTCGGGCGAGATGCGCTCCACCCGCCCCCACAGATAGCGGTCGATCATGGCGTCGCCCAACACGGCGACGCGACGCCCGGCGAAGCGCGCCACGATCGCGCGCAGGTCGGCGACTTCGGTGATGGAGTCGGCCATGCGCGCCGACGTTACGCGGTCGCGCGCGACAGGGTCAACGGGGCCAAGCCTGATCGAAGGTGCTGCGTCAACCGCGTCCAGACTTGCTCTCTGCCGTTCAACGGTTGACAGAGTGGCGGCATGACTGCCAGCCCGACAGGCTGGGGTATCAGTGCGCTCCTCGGCCACGCTCGGACTGGCTTGAATCCGCGCCGTTCTCACACAGGATCCGAATGGCCCGCTTCATGCGTTCTCCACGGCGCACCGCATAGGCCGCCGCTTGGCTGATGAGTTAACCGCTTCCCCCGCGACGCCGGTGACCTCGACAACAAGGTCTAGTCCGGGAGGTCGCGCATGTCCCGTCTTTCGCGTCCGTTCGCTCTTCTTGCGACTTTCGCTGTCACGTTGTTGGGCCCCACAATCCTCGTTCCGCCTCCGGCCAGCGCCATCCAATTGCGCTGGAG
>DASSIN010000298.1:0-8655 GCA_035691845.1 Candidatus Eiseniibacteriota bacterium
CCAGCCGGGCACGGCCGGCACGCGCCCGCGCCCGCGCCGCGCGCACTCCGTGCCCGACGCCGGCGCGACGCCGTTAGCGCCGCTTCGCCGTGCCCAGGCGCTCACGCGCGAGCTGGGCCTCACCCGACAGCGGATACCGCTTGACGAGATCCTCCAGCGTTCGGCGTGACGCAGGCGCCTGACCGAGCTTGTCCTGCGACAACGCCAGCTTGTAGAGCGCGGCCGGAACCTTGTCCCCCTGCGGGAACATCGCTTCGACTTTCGCGTACGCGACCGCCGCGCTGTCGAACCGGGATTGCGCGAACCAGCTCTCGCCGATGCCATACTGGGCGTTATCGGCAAGTTCCGATGTCGGAAAACGCTGCACGAAGTCGCCGAATTCCTGCAGCGCGAGCGGATAGTGGCCCTGCGTCAGATCCTGGGCGGCCTGATCGTAGAGCCGGTTGGGGTCGGGGCCGGCCGCCGGCCCCGACGGTGCGCCCGGCGTCGCGCCCGGCGGAGTCGTGGGCTCGGCCGGCGGTGGCGCCGACGTGCGCACCTGGTTGAACCGGCCCATCACCTCGTCCAGCTTGCCTTCGAGCCGCCCCATCTGATCGAACACATCCTTGGTCGTGCTGCCGGCCGTGGCACGGGTGGAGAGCAGGATGTCACGCTGCGAGGCCAGCTCGCGGCGCGTCTCGAGCACCGTCTGGTACGCGGCCTGATCGCGGACCGACAGCGTGTCCACCACCGTGCGCAGGCTGTCGAGGCCCGAGCGCAGCAGCGCGAGCTGTGGCGCGTAGCACCCGGACGAGAGCGCCATCGTGGCGAGCAGCAGCACCGGCGGCAGCGCGACGCGCCACGCGCGCCGCGCCTGCCCCGCATGCCGATCCGCGTCCCTGCCGCGCACGATCACTTCACCACGACGTGCGCGCGGCGGTTCTGGGCCCACGCGCTCTCGTCATGACCGTCCGCGAACGGCCGCGTCTTGCCGTAGGAGATGGTCTCGATGCGTCCCGCCTCGATGCCGGCCTGCGTCAGGTAGTCCTTGGCGGCCCCGGCGCGTCGCTCCCCGAGCGCCTGGTTGTACTCCTCGGTGCCGCGCTCGTCGCAGTGGCCCTCGATCACGACGCTCACGTTGGGATGGTCGCGCAGCAGCCGGGCGTCCTGGTCCAGCGCGGCGCGCGCGTCGTCGCGCAGCACGGACTGATCGAAGTCGAAGAACGCGTCCTTCATGTCGGACGTGGCCACCGTGCCCGACACGGGCGGCGCGGGCGGCGGCGTGGGCGTGGTGGTGGTGTCCACGGCGTGGGACACGGGCGGCGCGGGCGGCGGGGTGGGCGGCGTCTGCACCGCCTTCTTCGCGCATCCGCCCAGGACGACGAGCGCGCACACGGTGACGAGCGGCACGATCCATCGCGGGGCGACCTTCATGGATGTCCTCCGGGTTGTGAGACGGAGCGACCCGTGGCGCTCGCGACCGCAGACGGCGGACGCGGCGACCACGCGGGCGACAAGGCCCTCAAGCCACCGGTGTCGAGCCGGCGTGGCGGGCGTCCGTCGAGATCCGTGACGTACAGCCCCTGCGCGCCGTCCCGCGTGGATGCGAACACGAGATGCCGGCCATCGGGCGACCACTTGGGATTTTCGTTCAGACCACCGACCGCGACGGCGTGGCCCCCGCTGCCGTCGGCACGGCACACCCACACGTCGAAGCCATTGCCGTCGCGCGCCACGAACGCGATGCGGTCGCCCTTGGGCGACCAGGCCGGCGAGTCGGTGTAGCTGACATCGTACGTGAGGCGGCGCAGATTGCCACCCTCACGGTCCATCACGTAGACCTGCGGCGTCCCGCCGCGATCGGAGGTGAACGCCAGCTCCCGACCGGTGGGCGACCACGACGGCGAGGTGTCGATCGCGCGGTTGGAGGTGACCCGGCGCGGCGACCCGCCGCGCGCGTCGAGCAGATAGACCTCGGCGTTGCCGTCCTGCGACAGCGTGCACGCGATGTCTCGGCCGTCGGGCGAGTAGCTGGCGCTGGTGTTGTTCCCGCGCCGGCCGGAGATCAGGTACGGCCGGCCGCCCGTCGCGGCCATCACCCAGATGCGCGGCGGCGTGCCGCCGCGATAGGACGTGAACAGCAGCAGCGAGCCATCCGGCGACCACGACGGCGACAGCGCGATCGAACGATCGGCGGTGAGCGGGTGCAGGTCCGAGCCGTCCAGGTTCATGACATACAGCTCGCGATTGCGCCCCTGCTGCGCGACGAACGCGATGCGCGTGCGCGCCACGCCGGGCTCGCCCGTGAACTGCAGCACGATGTCGTCCGAGAACTGGTGGATCAGGTCGCGCCACTCGCCCACGCCCCCGCGGTACTCGTGCCTGAGGATCGACAGCCGCGCCGGCGAGGCGTCGGTGACCTCGCCATCCAGGGTGATGCGCCCGCCCGACACCGACCAGCGTCCGATCACGATCCCCTGCACGTCGACCGGCGCCTCGCCGTTCCAGCCGCGGCTCACCGTGAACACCGCCGCATCGTCCAGGTCCCGGGCCAGCAGTTCCTGCGCGTCCTTCGCGCTGGCGTGCGGATCGTCGGGTGCGGCGGTCAGGCCCTGCACGTGCAGCCGGATCTTCTGCCCGCCGCCCGAGATGTCGATGCGCACGTCGCGCGACTGCGCGCGCGCGGCTCCCGCCCCCGCCAGCCACGCGAGCGCGGCCAGTGCGACGATGGCCCGCCCGCCACGCTTCGGACGCGCGTTCATGGCTGCTGGTACTCGAAGCCGAAGTGGACGCCCAGATCCGAACCCGGGAACCCGATCGGCAGCGGCGGCAGCGGATCGGCCAGTGTCACCGCGCGCTGCGCGGAGCGGTCGAAGTAGTCCACACCGCTCCCCTGCTCGAGCTGCACGCCCGACACGCGCCCTTCGCGGCCGATGTGGAAGTACACGACGCAGCGCACCTTGCCGCCGCTCGAGATCCCGCCCGGGGCGTTCCAGTTCTGGGCCACCTTGTTGCGCACCAGCACCAGATAGTACGTGAACGCGAAGTCCCCCTGATCCACCGCCATCTCCCCCGACAGCCCGGCGTTGCCGATCTGGGCGAGCGGCAGCGCGGTGCGCGCGAGGCTCGGCGGCGGCGTCTGCTGCTGCGGCTCGGGCTTCTTCTTCGGCGGCGGCTTGGGCTTCTCGAGCTTGACGCCCTCGGCCTCCTCGGGCGCGATCTCGGGCTCCTGCTTCTGGACCACCGGCTGCGGCGCGGGTGGCGGCGTGACGGCGGCGAGTGCGGAGGGATCGGCGAGCGACACCTGCACCACGTCGCTGGTCGCCACGCGCAGCGGAGCGCCGTGGCGCACGATCAGCAGGGCGGTGACGACGATCAGATGCGCGAGGCCCGAGCCGATCAGCGCCCCGCGCATCACCGGCTCCGGGCGGCGGCCGCGGGTTGCGGGGGCTGGGTCACGAGCCCGAGCGAGGCGACGCCGGCGTGGCGCATGCGCGCGATCAGGTCCACCACCACGCCGTACGGCACACCGGTGTCGGCCTTGAGGAACACCGGCCGCTGCGCCGCGCCCGACGAGGCCAGCGCGTCCTCGAACCCCGCGATCGGCACGATGCGGTTGCCCACCGCGATCGTGCGGTCGGTGCGCACGCTGACGATCAGGCCCTCGTGCACGTCGAGGCCGTGCGTCGCCACGCGCGGCAGATCGATCTGCAGACCGCCCTGCAGGAACGGCGCCGTCACCATGAAGATGATGAGCAGCACCAGCGTGACGTCGACGAGCGGGGTGACGTTGATGTCGGCCATCGGGCGGCGCGGGGGGTTCTGGATCACGCGCGCCGGCCTCCGATGCGGCGATCGAGGTACTCGCTGGCGAACGCGCTCGTGCCGTTGGCGAACTCCCGCACGCGGTTGGTGAAGCTGTTGTACGCCACCACCGCCGGAATCGCCGCCGCCAGCCCCGCGACGGTGGCGATCAACGCCTCGGCGATGCCGGGCGCCACCACCACCAGCGAGGCCGAGCCCTGCACGCCGATGTTCATGAACGCGCTCATCACGCCCCACACCGTGCCCATCAGCCCCAGGAACGGCGACACGCTGCCCGCCGTGGCGAGGAACCCGACGTGCCGCTCGAGCCGGGCGGTCTCCTCGTTGGCGGCGCGGTCCATCGCCCGTTGCGCCATCTCGTAGCGCATGGTGTTGGGCGTGTTGGGCGCCTCGGGGTGCTGCTCCAGCGAGCGCTGGCCGGTGCGCGCCACCCGGGCGAGCAGGCTCTCGGGATGCTGGTCGAACACCAGCCTCAGCTCCGCGTCCGCCGGCACCACCCGGAACGCGTTCAGGAACGCGCGATCTTCGCGCGCCACGCGGCCGTACAGGCGCAGCCGGTTCACGATCACCGCCCACGAGTACACGGAAATGGCCAGCAGGACGAACAGCACGCCCTTGGCGAACGGACCCGAGCGGGTGACGAGTGCCGGGACCGATGCACCCAGGCCGCCGCCCACCTGCGCGATCAGCGTCGCGATCATTCGGCTTCACGCTCCTTGTGAAGTCGGGCCCGGGGAGTTGGCCCGTTCGGTCTGCGTGGCCGCGAGCGCGGCCTGTGATGAACGGGAAAGTCGCATCGGACGCTAGCACACGGTCCGGGCCCTCTCAAGCGCAGCGGCCCTTCCGCCGACCACCCGACGCGCACGCTCCGTTCGCGATCACCCCCCACCCTCTCCGCAACCCCGCACCGCGTCCGGGACGGGTCAAATGGGTGCAAATCCCGATGCGCATGCCTCGTGCGCGCGACGCGCGCACGGTAGAGTCGTGATGTCTCCGGGCCGCCCACCACTGCGTTCGACCATCGTGAGGACCATCGTGCCACGCCTCGTTCCCGTCGCCGCACTCGCTCTGCTCCTCGTCGGCGCCGGCATCGGTCCGCACATGCTGGTCCCGGCCGCCGCGGACCGCAACATCGCGCCGTCGTTCTCCGTGCACACGTTCGACGGGCGCACGCTCAAGTATTCGGAGCTGCACGGCAGGCCCGTGATCATCGACTTCTGGGCCACGTGGTGCCGTCCGTGCCGGGCCGGCATGCCGCACCTGTCCAGCATCCAGCAGCGCTATCGCGACAAGGGCCTGGTCGTGATCGGGCTGTCGGTGGACGACGGCGACGGCTCGAACGTGAAGCGCTTCGCCGACCAGCTCGGCGTCAAGTTCCGGGTGGGAATGGCGGACGAGCAGGTGCTCGACGACTACGGCCCGATCCGCAGCATCCCGACCACCGTGTTCATCGACCGCAAGGGCGAGGTGGTGCGGCGCGTGGTGGGCTACATCGACGAGGAAACGATGGACGGCTACGCGAAGGAGATCCTGTAGCGCCGTCCCGCGGCCCGTTCCCGCTCCGGCGCCAAAGCGCGTAGACTGCCCGTATCCGCTGCACGCCCTGCCGGCCCCCGACCCCACGCGTGCGCGACATCGAGGAGTTCTCATGAAACGCTTGCTGCTGTTCCTGCTCCTGGCCGCGACCGCGGCCGCCGCCGCGCAGGCCGCGCCGTCCGATTCGCTGCGTGTCGGCGATCAGGCGCCGGATTTCGCCCTGCCCTACGCCACCCGCGACTCGATCTCGATGGATGGGATCAGGCTGTCCTCGCTGTACGGCAAGGGCCCGATCGTGCTGGCGTTCTATCCGGCCGACTGGAGCGGCGGCTGCACCAAGGAGGTGTGTTCGCTGCGCGACAACTTCACCGCGCTGTCGTCGCTGCACGCGCAGGTGCTGGGGCTGTCCGGCGACTATCCGTTCTCGCACCACGAGTGGGCGGTGCACCACAACCTGCCGTTCACGCTGGTGTCCGATCACCAGCACGAGGTGGCGCGCAAGTACTTCAGCTACGACGAGGCGTCGGGCTTCGATCACCGCACCGTGTACGCGCTCGACCCCCGGGGCCGGATCGCATACATCGACCTGCACTACAGTCCGCGCGATTCGGTGTCGCTCGGCAGGCTGCAGGCGGCGCTCCGCACGATCCACTGACCGTTCGCCTCACGCGCCGACGCCCGGCCGTTGCTCCCGGCCGGGCGTTCGTGTTCGGGCCCCGTCAGCGGAAGTGGCGGCCGCCTCCGGTCGGCGGCGCGTCGAGCTTCTGCTCGGCATAGCCCTTCGGCAGTTCGAACAGCCCCGCGTCGAGCGGCTTGCGGTCGAACGACACCATGTGCAGGTCGAGCGTGACCTGATCGCCGTCCACGCAGCGCGTGATCAGCGGCCAGCCATCCTTGCTCGTGTCCCATTCGAACGGCCGCGTGTCGCCGCCGCCGCTGGAGCTGGAGACGATCACCGCGGACGTCATGGCGTCGTGCATCTCGATCGCGATCGCGCGCTCCTTCGGGCTGATGGCGAAGTCCTTGGCGGTCGAGCCCCAGTACTCGCCGCGCTTGCGGCCGTCGCGCACGACGTCGACCCGGCGGCAGTCATAGTCGTTCACCTTGCGCGTCGAATCGGTGCGGATGTAGTGCACGACCTCGGGGGCCGACATCCCCGCCGTCGCGCCCCCCATCATCTTCTGCGCCATCTGCCGCTGCTCCGGGGGCATGGCCGCCAGCTGCTGCTGCATCTGCGCCAGCATGTCGTTCATCGCGTTGCGGTGGTCGCGCGCGAGATCGAACCAGCGCTTGCCGGCATCGTCGACGATCCGCAGCCGCCCGTCTTGGGCCGTGTACAGCATGCGCCAGTCGTTGTGGCCCTTGAACACCACCGCGACCCGCGTCGAGTCGATCGAGTACTGGGTGGTCACGGGGACCGCCTTGCCATCCACCCGCTGCGTGCCGGCGTAGTAGGAATTGAGCTGGGCGGCTGCGGGCGAAGCGAGCATCAGGAACACGGGAACGAGCCAGGGACGCGCGCGCATGACAACCTCCCGGAGTGAGGAGACGGACGTGGGCGGCAGTCTAAGGTGACGTGTGCGGGCGCGCCAGGGGGCAGGGCCGTCGGGAACGGAACGCAGCGCGCCGCCCCACCCGCTACGGAAGCCGTGCCGAGGTCGATCCCGTGACCGCGCCCGTGGCGGGCGAAGGCACGCCGGCCCGCGGCCGGTCGTCCTCCCGGTCCCCCGCGCACGCGGCCAGCACGTGGCGCGCCAGCGCCGCGGCCAGCTCCGGATCGCCGTTGAGGCACGGCAGGTGGACGGCCTCGAGTCCCTGCGCGCGCAGCGCCAGCCGGCCCTCGAGCTCACTCTCCGCGTTGTCCGCCAGGAACCCGAACGGGTAGTACACCACCCGGCGGAATCCGCGCGCCGCCACCTGCCGCAACGCGTCCTCGATCGCGGGCTCGGTCCAGCGGCCGCCGTAGCGGTGATTGAGCCAGCCGCTCACGGTCATCCCGAAGCGGTCCGAGAGTCGCCGCGCCACGCCCGCGCCCACGCGCTCGGTTGCCGTCCGCCCGGTCTCGATCGCGCGCGGCGGATCGAGCAGCGTCCCGTGCGCCGCCAGCACCAGCGCCCAGTCCGGTCCGCCCACCGCGCGGCGCTCGAGCTCGGATCCGATCTGGCGCGCGCACAGCCCGGCCACCGTTTCCGCGGCCAGCGGCGGCAGCACGTCCGGCGCGACGCCGCCCGCGCCGCCGCGGCGCGCCTGCCAGCGTCGCACGGTGGCGCGGGTGATCTCGTGCGTGAACGCCGAGTCGGCGACATACATCGGGAGCACGTGCACGGGCTCGTGCGCGGGAAGCGAATCGAGCACGGCCGGGAGCAGCGGATCGCGGAATTCCCACGCCACGTGCACGCGCCACGCCGTGCGAGGGTCCAGCCGCTCGAGCGCGACCGCCAGCGCCTGCGCTTGCGAGAACGTGATGGATTCGAGCGGCGACCCGTAATGCTCGCGCGTCCACAGCTGCCAGCGCAGCCGCGCGCGCGACAGCGCGATCGCGGGCAGCACCACCGCCGGGATGGGCGCGATGCCGCGTGTCAGCCCGAGCAGGATGCGCCACGAGTAGCGCAGCTGCGCCGGGAACGCGGGCGTCGGCGGCTCGCCGTAGGTGATGAGGACGACGTGGCGCGTCACGCCGAACGTGCTCCGGCGAGCGCGCCGGCCCCAGCCCCCGACGCCAGGCCGGCGTCCAGCAGCCGGTCGGCCGCGTCCGTGCCCGAGCGCGCGGCGGCCGTGAACGACACGCCGTCGTACGATGAGCCGGCCAGCTCGAGCCCGGCATGCGCGACCGCCCGCTCGCGCACCGCGCGCACGCGCGCGTCGTGGCCCAGCTCGTACTGCGTGATCCCGGGACGCCAGCGCCACACCCACCGCCGCAGCGGCGCGGCGGTGATGCCGAGCACGCATTCCAGCTCGCGCCGCGCGCGCGCCTCGAGCTCGTGCTCGTCCAGCGAAGCGAGCTGCGGCCGGCGCGCGCCGCCCAGCATCGATCGCAGCAGCACCGTGCCCGCCGCCGCGCGCCCGTCGAACACCGACGATTCCCACACCGTGCCCATCGTGTCGAGCCGCTCCATGGCCGGGACCAGGAATCCGTAGCCGTCCAGGGCGCGCACGTCGGAGCGCGCGTACGCGAGCGCCACCACCGCCACCGGCGCCGATGGAAACGCGCGCAGCGCATCCGCCAGATCGGGATCGAGCGGTGCGAGCAGATCCGCCGCCGCGGCGGCCGGCGCCGCCAGCACCACGCGATCGGCCATCAGCGTTTCGCCCCCG
>DASSIN010000299.1:0-3698 GCA_035691845.1 Candidatus Eiseniibacteriota bacterium
CGCGCCGGCGTCGCCGGCGCGCCGCGCCCGCCGCACCGCGCGCGGGATGTGACGCCCGCTTCGCCGTCAGGCGAAGTGGTCGAAGCCGCGGGGCTCGATCGTTTCCAGGCCTGAGGCGGCGCGCACCCGCAGCAACCCCGGGGCGTCGGTGAGCCGGCCGATCACCGCGAGCGGCGTGTCGCGCTCGCGCGCGATCGCGGCGCAGCGCTCGACCGCGCCGGCGTCGAGCGCGAGCAGCAGCTCGTAGTCGTCCCCCGGGCCCGCGCGCAGCACGCGCGTCGTCTCGTCGAGCGCGCGCGCCACCTGCTCGAGCGCCGGATCGTCCGGACCGAGCGCGGGATCGAGTTCGGCCCCGACGCCGCTCGCGTCGCACAGCTGCGCCAGGTCGCCGACCAGCCCGTCGGACACGTCGATCGCGGCCGTCACGCCGCCCGCCTCGCGCAGCGCGACCGCCAGCGCGGCGCGCGGCTCGGGCGAGACGAACGACTGCATCACCTCGCGCGCCGCCGCGTCGCGACCGGCCGCGGCGCCGTCGCGCGCCAGCAGCCTGAGCGCGGCCGCGGCGCGGCCGGGACGGCCGGTGACCGCCAGCAAGTCGCCCGGTCGCGCCCCGGCGCGGGTCCAGGCGCGACCGCGCGGCAGCTCGCCGATCAGCGTGAGCGAGAACCAGCGCGCGCCGTCCACCGCCGCGACGTTGCCGCCCACCAGCACGGCGCCGCCGCGCGCGAGCCCCGCCACCAGCGCCTCCTGCACGCGCTCGAGCGGCTCGAACGCGTCGTGGGCGCGCACGCCGATCGACACCGTCGCCCAGCGCGGGGTCGCCGCCATCGCCGCCAGGTCGGAAAGATTCGCCATCGCGAGCCGCGTGCCGATCGCGGCCTCGAGCGCGCCGTGGGCCGCGGACGCCGGGCCCGCGCCGAACCACGCCGCGGGCCAGTGTCGGCCCTCGACCGATGCGTCGGTGGTGACCACCAGCTCCATGCCGGGCGTGGGCGTCAGCACCGCGGCGTCGTCGCCGGCGGAGACCGCCACGCCGTGCGCCTCGTCCGCGGCGCCGGCCAGCTGGATCAGCCGCCGCACCACCTCGCGCTCGCCCAGCTCACGCAGCGCCGGCATCCGCCCTCCGGCCGCCGCGGTGCGGCGGCAGCAGCAGCGCGAACGCGATCGCGGCCGCCAGCGCCAGCGCGGCGTCGGTCGCCAGCATCGCCGACGGGCCGAAGCGCTGCCACAGCTCGCCCGCCACGATGCTCGCCGGCAGCAGCGCCACGCCGACCACGGTGTAGTAGAAGCCGTAGGCGGTGCCGCGCCGCCCCTCGCCCACCAGCTCGCCCAGCATGCTGCGCTGCGACACCTCGAGCAGCGCGCTGTGCACGCCGAGCAGCACGAATCCGGCGAACACGAACCCCCTGCCGGCGTGCCACGCCAGCGCGCCGTAGATCAGCGCGAACGCCAGATACGCGGCGAACAGCGTCGGCCGGCGGCCGATGCGATCCGACAGCTCGCCGATCGGCCACGACAGCAGCGCGTACACCAGGTTGTAGGCGAGGTAGACGAGCGGCACCTGCACCGGGGCGAATCCGGCGCGTTCGGCCAGCAGCAGCATGAACGCCATGCTGCTCGAGCCGAGCGAGAACAGTCCGGCCACGATCAGGAACTTGTGGAACGCGGGTCCCATGTCCCTGGCCTCGGCGAACAGCCCGCGCGCGCGGTGCCGCGGCGTGACGCGCGCGGCGCGCACGAACACGATCAGCACCAGGATCGACAGCGCCGCCGGCAGCGCCGACCAGCCGAACACGCGCGTGTAGTCCTTGGGCGCGCCGCGCAGCAGCGCGTATGCCACGAACGGCCCGATCGCGGCCCCGCACGTGTCGAGCGCGCGGTGGAAGCCGAACGCGCGCCCGAGATAGCGCGGCTCGACCGAGTCGGCGATCAGCGCGTCGCGCGGCGGATTGCGCAGCCCCTTGCCGATCCTGTCCGAGAACCGCAGCAGCAGCACCACCGGCCAGCTGCGCGACAGCGCGATCGACGCCTTGGCGAGCCCCGAGATGCCGTAGCCGAACACGAGGAACGGCTTGCGCTCGCCGATCCGGTCCGACAGCCACCCCGACGCCAGCCGCAGCAGCGAGGCCGTGCTCTCGGCCACGCCCTCGATCAGCCCCACCGACAGCACGCCCGCGCCGAGCGTGGTGGTCACGAACAATGGCAGCACCGGGATGATCATCTCGGTCGAGACGTCGGTGAGCAGCGACACGAACCCGAGGGCCACCACGTTGCGGGTGAGGCCCGGCAGGCGCGGGTGGTGCGCGGGCGTGGCGGATTCGGGTGCGGGCATGCTCATCGGGGCGGCAGGTTACTCCACCGGGCGCACGGTGACAGGCCCGAGCCCGTGCAGCGCGGGCCCGGCCTTGGCCGGGTCGCCCACCACCACGATCACCGCCGGCGCCGCGCACGCGTGCGCGCGCAGCGCGCGGCGCACGTCGTCGAGCGTGACGGCCTCGATCCGCTCCGGCCAGCGCGCGATCCAGTCGGCGGAGAGCCCGAAGAACTCGGCGTCCAGCAGCCGCGCGGCGAGCCCGTCGGGCGCCTGGAGCCCGAGCGGATACTGCCCGGTGAGGTAGCGCTTGGCGCGCGCCAGCTCGTCCGCCGTCGGGCCGTCCTGCACCAGCCGCCGCGTGGTCGCGAGCGTGGCGTCGAGCGCGCGGCGCAGCTCGGCGTTGCGCGTGAAGGTGCTGATCTCGAACGTGCCGGCGCGGCGCTCCATCTCGAACGCGCTGCCGATGTCGTAGGTGAGCCCCTGGCTGACGCGCACCTCGTTCACGAGCCGCGACGTGAATCCACCGCCCAGGATCGTGTTGCCGACGACGAGCGGGAAGTAGTCGGGGCTGTCGCGCGGCACGCCGGGGCAGCCGATGCGGAGCTGGGTCTGCGTCACGTCCGGCTTGTTCACGATCACGACGTGGGTGGACGTCGCCGCCGGCGGCGGACCGTACGGCTCGCCGGCGGGTTCGGGCGAGCGGCGCCACGGCGCGAACGCGCGCGCCACGTAGCGCAGCACCGCCGAAGTGTCCACGTCGCCAACGATCGCGAGCAGGGCGTGGTCCGGAACGACGTGCGCGTGGTGGAAGCGCACGACGTCGCTGCGGGTGATGCGCCTGACCGACGCGATCCCGCCGGACACCGGATGCGCCAGCGGATGGGTGCCGAGCAGCGCCGGGCCGAGCGCCCGGTCCGCGACGGTGGCCGGGTCGTCGAATCCCTCCTCGATCGCGCCCACCGCCTCGGCGCGCTTGCGCGCCAGCTCCGAGTCCGGAAACGTCGGCGACACCACCACGTCGCGCAGCAGCTCGAGCCCGGTGGCGAGATCCTTGTTCAGCACCTCGCACGTCACCACCAGCTGCTCTTCGCCCGCGTCCGCGTCCAGCGAGCCGCCCACGAACTCGATCGCCTCCGCGATCTGCCGCGCGCTGCGGGCGCCGGCGCCCTGCGTGAGCAGGTCGGCGGTGAGGCTCGCGAGCCCCTCGTGGTCCGGCGGGTCGTACACGCTGCCGGCCGGCACCACCAGCCGGAAGTCCACGAGCGGCAGCCGCGACGTGGCCACCACGTGCACGGTGAGCCCGTTCGGCAGCACGCGCGTGGCGACCGGCGGCAGGCGCAACGCCGGCGCGGCGGCGGCCGGCGCGGCGCGCAGCGCCAGCGCC
>DASSIN010000300.1:0-4606 GCA_035691845.1 Candidatus Eiseniibacteriota bacterium
AGGCGATGGAGGCGTTCGGCGGCGCGCCCGGAGCGCAGCAGTGAGCCGCGCCGCGCCCGCGTTCCGGCGGTCGCCCGCGCCCGCGCGGCCGTGCGCGTGGGGACTGGCGCTCGGGTGCGCGCTGGCGATCGCGGCCGCGTCAGCGCACGCCGCGCCGCCGCCGCCGTCCGGTCCGCTGCACATCGCGGCCGACAACGTCACCGGCAGCCACGAGCCGACCGGCGACGTCGTGCTGCTGAACGGCAACGTGCGCATCACGCGCGGGCGCACGGTGATCACCGCGCAGCAGGGCCGCTACCAGCGCGCGCTCGGCCTGCTCGACCTGGACGGCGCCGTGCGCATGGTGGATTCGACCACCACGGTGACGTGCGATCACGTCACCTACTCGGAGCAGGACGACATCCTGCAGCTCGTCGGTCACGTCGTGCTGCGCGACAAGAACGGCGAGCTGCAGGCGCCGTCCGGAACCTACGACCGCCGCTCCGGGCGCGCCGACCTGTCCGGCCCGGTGCAGGGCCGCGACGCCGACCGCGCGCTGTCGCTGGTGTCGGACCGCGCGCTGTACTGGCGCGACTCGCTCACCGTGCAGGCGCTCGGCAACGTGCACGGCGTGGACGACAGGCACCACACCACGCTCGACGCGCGCCGGATCGACTACGACCGCGTGCGCAAGGTGGCGCTCGCCACCGGCCAGCCGGTGCTGCGCGCGACCGACAACGACGGCCGCGTGGCCGAGCTGCACGCCGTGCGCATGCGCGTGGACACGCAGGCGCGCATCGCCGAGGCGCTCGATTCGGTGCGCATCGTGCGCGACACGCTGCAGGCCTCGGGGCGCTACGGGCGGTTCGACGACGTCGCGGAGCGCGGCATCCTGGTCGGCAGCCCGCGGGTGTGGGACGACCAGACGGTGGTCACCGGCGACACGCTCGAGATCTTCACCAAGCAGCGCGTGCTGCAGCGCGCGGTGATGCGCCCGCGCGCCGTCGTCGACTACACCGGCAACCGACCCGGCACGGTGGGGGAATCGAGCCACCTGACCGGCAACCGCGTGGACGTGTTCTTCACCCACGAGGACATCGACTCGCTGGTCGCGACCGGCGACGCGCGTGACGCGTACACGTCGCCCGCGCAGAAGGGCAAGACCGCCGAGCGCAACGAGACCACCGGCGACACCATCACGGTGTTCTTCCAGCAGCGCAAGATCGACCGCGCCGAGGTGCGCGGCAGCGCGCAGGGCGAGTACCACCTGGCCGTGACCCCGGGCGACACGATCGCCGCGCGTCGCGAGCAGGTGAAGTACGACGCGCGGCGGATCGAGTTCCAGGTTCAGCACGACGTGATCGACCTGGACGGCGACGCGCACCTGCTGTACTCGGACCTCGAGCTGCACGCGCGCCAGGTCACCTACGACGTGCACCAGCAGACGCTGGTGGCGCAGGGCAAGCCGGTGCTGAACGATCGCGGCGACGAGGTCACGGGCGGGCTGATGACCTACGACCTCGAGAGCCGCGTCGGCACCATCTACGAGGCGCAGACCACGTACGAGAAGGGCCTGTACCACGGCGGCACGATCCGCAAGGCGGGCGAGAACGAGCTGGACGTGCTGAACGGCAGCTACAGCACCTGCGACCTGCCGGAGCCGCACTATCACTTCGCCGCGCACTGGATGAAGATCTATCTGAAGGACAAGCTGGTGGCGAAGCCGGTGGTGTTCTACATCAAGCACGTACCGATCCTCGCGCTGCCATTCTGGGTGTTCCCGATCAAGCCGGGCCGCCACTCGGGGTTCCTGTTCCCGCAGTTCGAGCTCGGGTTCAGCAACCGCGCGGGCCAGTTCTTCCGCAACGCCGGCTACTACTGGGCGCCGAACGACTACATGGACCTGACCGCGTCCGGCGACTACTACCAGGCCGAGCCGTCGTGGGTGGTGCGCGGCGAGGGCAACTACAAGCTGCTGTACGTGCTCGACGGCAACTTCGTCGGGAGCTACGCCAAGGACGAGAACCCGGCCGCGAAGCGCGTGGACTGGGACTTCAACGCCAACCACGCGCAGGAGCTGTCGCCCACCACGCGCCTCACCGGCCAGGCGCAGTTCGTGTCGAGCAAGGAGTATTCGACCAGCGCGTTCTTCGGCCGCACGCTGGCCGATCGGGTGAACCGGTTCCTGGTGTCGAGCCTGGCGCTGTCGCGCGCCGGCGACTGGGCCAGCGTGTCGGCGGTGGTGGACCGCCGCCAGGACCTGGACGCGGACCAGTCGCTGACCTCGGCGTTCCCGGCGCCGCCGATCGGCACGCTGGCGAGCACGCCCAACCTCACCGAGTCGACGCCCAGCGTGAGCGTGAGCCTGCCGACGCGCACGCTCGGCAGCCTCGGGTTCGTGAAGGGCACCCCGCTCGGCAGGCGCCTGAACAGCGTCTACTTCGGGCTGTCCGGATCGTTCCTGCAGTACACGCAGCACCAGGGGTTCGTGCGCGACACGCTGAACGACACCACGGCGCTGATCGGCCAGCGCGTCGCGACGCGCCGCGGCGCATCCACGGCCGCGTCGCTGTCCTCCACCCAGCGGCTGTTCGGATGGCTCAACTTCCAGCCCAGCTTCTCCAGCAACGCGGTGCTGTTCGACTTCGACGAGCTGGGGCACAAGATCGTGCCGGCGGCCACGTGGAGCTCGGCGCTGACGATGGGCACGTCGTTCTACGGCACGTTCGCGCCGCACGTGTTCGGCCTGGCGGGACTGCGCCACGTGGTGTCGCCGAGCGTGTCGGTGACCTACAGCCCCGAGTTCGGCGGCCTGCTGTTCCGCGATTCGACCGGCGTGGAGCGCAACCGCTTCAACGGCTTCGGCAGCATCGCCATCTCCGGCGCGCGCACCGAGAACGTGGCGTTCTCGCTCGATCAGCGGCTGCAGGTGAAGCTGAACCGCAATGGCCAGGTGCAGCGGCTCGACAACCTGCTGTCGTGGACGATCTCCGGCAACTACAACTTCCTGTGGCGCGAATTCCACCAGTTGCACGCGCTGTCGCCGCTCGCCTCCAGCGTGTTCCTGCAGCCGCCCGGGGTCGTGAACGCCAGCCTCACCTGGATCACCGATCCCTACCAGGGCCGGCCGGTGCGCAACCTCACCGCCAACGTGGGCCTGAACCTCAACCACGGCGGCACGCGCAAGGGCTCCGCGCCCGAGCTGCCGATCGATCAGGCCTCGCTCGGCGAGCCGCGCTTCGACGAGGACTGGTCGGTCGGACTGGCGTACTCGTACGCGGGCGGCTACACGACCGGCCCGCAGTGGAGCGCGGCCCAGACCGCGAACGCGGTCGCGCGCTGGCAGTTCTCGCCCGCGTGGGGGCTCGAGTACTCGTCGTCGCTCGACATCACCCACCACGACCTCACCACGCAGCGCTTCGGCGTCACGCGCGACCTGCACTGCTGGGAGGCGAGCTTCACGCGCACGTTCGTGCTGGGCGGCGAGGCCGAGTACTACTTCCGGCTGTCGGTGAAGGACCAGCGCGAGATCTACTTCGAGCGCGGCACGCGCGCGGGGAGCATCGGCGGCCTGCAGTGATCGCGCGTCGTCGCGCCCGGCGTCCCGATTCGCGGCCCGCGTCGGCGCCATCTTCGGCGTTCGACGCGCCCCTGCCACTGTAAGGGGAGACTCACACTTCGTCGCCTCACGTGGCATCTCACGACGAACCGGCAATTCCTTCCGCTGCATATAAGTAGCGGCGTGCAAAGGCGTTGGACCACGCCCGCAAGGAATACGTTGAGTCCGGTTCACGGCTTGCATTAAAACAGTGCCGACCGGGCCAAATTCCCCAGCCCGAGCGGAGGCGGAAGTGCTGCAGGACGAAGTGGTGCTCGAGTGTCCAGTGTGCCGGTGCCGGCTGCAGGTTCCAGCGCGTCGGGGCGGCAACGTGTCCTACACGTGCCGGAACGGACACCGCTTCATGCACGACTTCGGGCCGCGCGCGAAATCGTGGCCGCGGCGCCATCCGAAGGCGGTGCTGGTGATGGTGGGCCTCGCGCTGATCATCCTGTTCGTGGCGAGGCAGTGGCATCTGCACGGCCACGCCTTCCCGCTGCGCAGCACCTGATCACGGGCGACTGACGCACGCCGCGCACGCGCCACCGCGTGCGCCGGACGCGGCCCGCTTGCGCGCACGCGCGGCCCACGTAGGATGCCGCGTCGTGACCCGCTGGCATCTCACCTGCGACCGCTGCGACGCGTCGGTGTGGACGGGCGCGCGCGGCGAGGCGTTCGACGCCTGGTGCGAAGCGTGCCAGCGCCCGGCCGGTGTCGCGTCCCGCGCGGATGCGGTCTGCCCGGGCTGCGGCGCGCCGCTCACCTTGGGCGCGCCGCGGTTCGAGGAGCTGTACGGCGAGCTGCAGCAGCTCGAGGCGGTGCTCGGCGCGTGGGCCGGCGATGCCGCGCCGCTCGCGCGACTGCTGCCCGAGCGTCCCGTGTTCCTGACCGATCTCGATCCGCCCGAGCCCGCACCCGGCGATCCGCCCGTGCTGGCCGGCGCGCTCGAGCGGCTCGCGGCCGGCGAGTTCACGGCCGCGCGCGCCGGGCTGGAATCCGCGCCCGAGCGGGTGGCCGCGTCGGCCCGCG
>DASSIN010000301.1:0-38045 GCA_035691845.1 Candidatus Eiseniibacteriota bacterium
GGGCGAGCTGGCGCGCGCGCTGGACGGCCTGGTGGCGGCGCGCGCGGGCGGGGAGCGCGCGTGATGTGGACCCGGCACGGCCCGCTCGGGCCTCCGACCACGCTCGAGCGCGTGGCGCTCGTCGCCGCCCTCGCCGTCACCGCCACGTTGCTGTGGCCGCTGCGCCACTACGTCACCGACGACACCTACATCCACCTTCAGTACGCGAAGCACCTGGCGCAGGGGCGCGGGCTCGTGTTCAACGCCGGCGAGCACGTGTACGGCTGCACGAGCCCGCTGTGGGTGGCGCTGCTCGCCGATGCGATCAGCCTGCATCGCGACGGGCTGGCGGCGGCGCGCGCCCTGGGCGGGATCGCCACGCTGGCGTCGGTGGCGTTCTTCTGGCAGCTGCTGCGCCGCAACCTGCGCTCGCCGGCGCTGGTCGCGGCCGGCACGCTGGCGTGGGCATCGAACGCGTGGATGCTGCGCTGGGCGCTGTCGGGCATGGAGACCCCGCTGGCCGTGGCGCTCACGCTGGCGGGGTTCGTGGCGTTCACCGAAGGCAAGCAGTGGGGCGCGCGGCCGGTGCGCACGGGAGCGTTGTGGGCGCTGGCCGCGCTGGCGCGGCCGGAGGCGGCGCTGCTGCTGCTGTTGTGGGCGATGTTCCTGCTGGTGGACGCCGACAACCGCGCGGGCGCGCTGCGGCTCATCGTCGGCATCGTTCCGCCGCTCGCGATCTACGGCGGCTGGCTGCTGTTCGCGTGGCTGTACTACCACGCGCTGCTGCCGCAGACGCTGGCCGCCAAGGCCGCCGGCAGCGGATTCGCGGGACGGTTCGAGGCGTTCGTGCGCCAGGTCGAGATCCTGGGCGCCACCGACGGCGTGCTGCTGGTGACGCTCGTGCTCGCGCTGCTCGCGACGCTGCGCCGCCCGCGCGCGGC
Organism: Candidatus Eiseniibacteriota bacterium; assembly: GCA_035691845.1. Classification (GTDB taxonomy): domain Bacteria; phylum Eisenbacteria; class RBG-16-71-46; order RBG-16-71-46; family RBG-16-71-46; genus DASSIN01. Next base: position 921 of record DASSIN010000301.1, read on the forward strand.
GGGGCGGTGGCGCGCGCAGAAGCTGGTGCCGTGGGCATGGGTGGCGAGCGTGCCGGCGCTGTACCTCGCGCGCGGCGTGCCGGTGCTGTCGCGCTACCTCGTGCCGCTGCTGCCCGTGATCGCCTGGCTGGCATGGGAGGCGCTCGAGCGCGCGCTCGCGCCGGACGATCCGCGCCATTCGCGCCGGCTGGCGTGGGTGGGCGCGCTGCTGGCCGCACTGGTCGTGGCGCAGAACGTGATCGTGTGGCGCACGACGGTGCTGCCGCAGGTGCAGTCGTTCAGTCCCGCGCTGGAATCGAGCCTGGTGCGCTGGGGCCGCTGGCTCGGCGCGCACGCACGGCCGGGCAGCGCGATCGCCACGCCCGACATCGGCGCGATCGGTTATTTCAGCGATCATCCGGTGATCGATCTCGGCGGACTCGTGACGCCGGCGATGGTGCCGTACCTCGAGCGCGAGGAGCCCGAGCAGGCGATCGCGCGGTTCCGGTTCGCGAGCTTCGCGCGGCCCGAATTCGTGGTGGATCGCGCGGGCGAGGCGTGGGATCTGCTGCGTCGGAGCCCGTACCGCGCGTGCCTCGACACGGTCGGCACGGCCGTGGTGCCCAATCTCGGCGTCGCGCGTCCGGAACCGCGCGTCTATTCGATCTATCGCGTTCGCTGGGATGTTTTCGATCGACTGCACGCGCAGAAGTGAGCTGAGCAGCAACCCTCCTGCGCTGCACATCCGTGCAGTCTGAAACCGGCAACGCCAGCCCCTGACTCACATGCGAATTTCTTTTGACAGCAGACGCGAGCGCTTTTATCTTGCGACGCGCGGTGGGGAAAAGTGGTGAGCAGTGGTGAAGAGTGGTAATGGAGGTCGGGAATCGGTCGCATGTCACCCCACCTGGGAACCGAGCACTACGCGATCGATCACAAAGGCCGTCTCGCCATCCCCGGCTCCATGCGCCGCGCAACGGGCGCGCGTCGATCGCTCGATCGGTTCGTGCTCCTCGCGGGTCTCGCTGACGGATGTCTGTGGCTCTACGACCCCGACACGTTTCAGGAAACGTGGGGGGCGCGCCTTAAGAAGTGGCAGTCCGGAGATGAGGATCGTCGTGCGTTCGCGCGGGAATTCCTGCGCGACGCCAGGGACGTGACGGTGGACTCGCAAGGACGCGTCACCATTCCACCGGCACTGATGGGCCGCGCAGGGCTTGCCAGGGAGGCTGTCCTGCACGGGATGTACGAGCGGATCGAGATCTGGAGCCCCGAGCGATATCAGGAGCGCCAGATCTCGGACCAGCGCTTCAAGGAACTGAGCGAGCGCTTCCTGCGCGAGGAGTGAGCCGATGCTGGCCCGGCCGGAGATGCACAGTCGTCCCGTGGCGCTCGCGGTGAACCTCGAGCTGTCGCAGGGCCGGCACGGCGCCAGCGCCCGCATCGAGCTGCACGACCGGCCCGAGGGCCGCATCGCGCTGGTGCAGCTGCGCGGCTGGATCGACGGCCGCGCCGTCGAGCGCCTGGCGCGATCGCTCGAGGATCTCGCCGCGCGCGGCGCGGACCAGGTGCTGCTCGACTGCGCCCAGGTGCGCCATCTCGACTACCGGCTGGCGCCCGGCCTGGTGCGCGCCGTCGAGCGCTTCGAGCGCCACGCGGGCGGCGTCGTCGTGTGCGGGCTGTCGCACTACCTGCGCGACCTGTTCCGGCTGTCGGGATGCGAATCGAGCCTGCGCTGCTGGCCGTCGTCCGCCGAGCTGCTGAGCGGCCTGCACGGAACGCCCGGTGAGTGCGCGTCATGAGCCGGTGCTGCTGGCCGAAACGCTCGCGTACCTGGTCAACGGTCCAGGGTTGTACCTCGATGCCACGCTCGGCGACGCCGGGCACGCGTACGCGCTGCTCGAGGCCGAGCCCGGCGCGCGGCTGCTGGGATGTGATCGCGATCCTTCCGCGCTGGAGTTCGCGCGCGGGCGACTGACTCCTTTCGAAGGCCGCGTGACGCTCGCACACGCGACCTTCCGGGAATTGCCGGGTGTGTGGAGCGCACTCGGAGGCGAGCGGTTCACCGGGGCGCTGTTCGACCTCGGGTTGTCGTCGCGGCAGATCGATGATCCGACTCGGGGGATGTCCTTCGGGGCGGACGGCCCGCTCGATCTAAGGATGGATCCATCGCGCGGAAGGACTGCCGCGGAGCGGCTGGTGGCCGTCGAACCGGACGAGCTCGCGCTGCTGTTGCGGGAGCACGGGGATGTGACGGGGGCCAGTCGCTTCGCACGGGCCATCGTGGATGCGGCGCGCACGGGTCGTCTGGCGACGACCGGCGCGCTGCGGGCGGTGCTCGATCGTGTGTCGGGTGGGAGGGCGCATCCGCGACGGGTGGCGCAGGTGTTCCAGGCCCTGCGCGTGTGGGTGAACGACGAGGCGGCCGACCTGGCGGCCGCGCTGGAGTGGCTGCCGGAGGCGGTGCGGCCCGGCGGTGTGGTGGTGACACTCGCCTACCACTCGGGCGAGGACCGACGCATCAAGCAGGCGCTGCGGGGCCCGCAGGACGTGCGGCCGCCGCGGAGACTGCCGGACATACCCGAGTCACGGGCCCCCGAGAGCCCGTGGGAACCGCTTCATCGGCGGGTGATCACGCCGACGCCCGCGGAAGTGACGCGCAATCCACGCGCACGCAGCGCGCGGCTTCGCGCCTTCCGCAGAAGGACGACATGAACAGGGACGTTCGCCGCTTTCGACCTTCGTGGCGTGCCGACGCGCGCGCCCTGCGCCCCGAGCTGTGGCTCGTCGCGCTGACGGCCGTCGTCATGCTGCTCACCGAGGTGTGGCAGAGTTCAGCGCTGACCCAGCAGTCCATGGCGCTCGACCAGGGTCGTCGCGCGCTCACGCAGGCCCAAGCCCGGCTGGCGTGGGAGCAGGCCCGGCTCGATCGCCAGACCACCCGCAGGGAGCTGGCCCCGCTCGTCGCCGAGCTGGGGATGGTTCCGGCCGACGCGCGGCAGGTGGTCCACGTTCCGGCGGAATATCTGGCTCCGGCCGGTCGCGGACACACCGACGAGGGTCCGCCCTCGATGCTGGCGCTGGCGGAGAGGGCGTCGCGCGCGGTGGTGCCGGAGGCCTCGGCACGCACCCGCGATTCCAACCGGTGATCCCGGGATCCCGAACCTGAAACGAACGCGACCGGTGTGAGGACCGGCCGCACCACCGCACCGCGCACGTGATGGCCCGGCGGTCCGCGTGAACCGCCGTTCCACGGAGGGAAGTTGGCCCACAGGGACATGCGCAGGAGTCGGGTGCTGGTGGCTGCGGCCGGTCTGTTTCTCGGGGTGCTGCTGCTGGGATTGCGGGTGGTGTGGCTGGCGGTGGTGTGCCACGGCGAATTCGAGACGCGCGCCGAGCGCAACCAGGAGCAGCGCGTGCTGGTGCCGCCGGTGCGCGGCAGCGTGCTGGATCGCAACGGCCGCCCGCTGGCGCGCGATCTGCTGACGTTCTCGATCGCCGCCGCGCCGCACGAGATGCCCGACCGCCGCGCGGTGGCCGTCGGCCTGGCGCGGCTGCTGCACCTGGACGCGCGCCGGGTGGAGCGCGCGTTCGCGCAGCGCCCGCGCTATCTGTTCGTCGCCCGCCGCGTGCCGCCCGCGATCGGCGAGGCGGTGCTGGCGCAGAAGTGGCCAGGCGTGTACGCCACGATCGCCACCGAGCGCGAGGACCTGCTGGGCGCCGCGGCGTGCGAGGTGGTGGGCCGCACCGACGTGGACGACGCCGGGCTCGAGGGACTGGAGCTGCAGTACGACGACGCGCTGCGCGGGCATCCCGGCTGGACCACGCTGCTGCGCGACGGCCGCGGCGGCGAGCACGCGCTGCCCGGCATGCTGCAGCGCCGCCCCGAGGACGGCCACGACGTGGTCACCACCCTCGACGCCGACCTGCAGTCGATCGTCGAGAGCCACCTGCTGCGCGCGGTGGACACGCTGCAGGCCAAACGCGCGTTCGCCGTGTTCCTCGACCCGCGCACCGGCGAGATCCTGGCGTCGGTGGACGCGCCGCACCTGACCGCGGGCGAGGACAAGAACTGGGCGTTCACCGACGAGTACGAGCCCGGCTCCACGTTCAAGCTGGTGGTGGCGGGCGCCGCGCTCGAGGAGAACGTGGTCAGGCCGGACGACTACTTCGACGCCGGCGGCGGCGTGTACCAGGTGGCGCCGGGCGCGATCTTCCACGACACCCACAAGGCGGCCGGGTTCACGTTCCGCGACGCGGTGCGGTTCTCGAGCAACATCGTGATGGGCAGGATCGGCCTGCGCGTCGGGCCCGAGCGGCTGTACCGCTACGCCACCGCGCTCGGGTTCGGCAGCATGACCGGGATCGAGTTCCCGGGCGAGGCCGGCGGCCGGCTGCGCACGCCCGAGCAGTGGTCGGCGCGTTCGTGCCCGACGATCGCGATCGGCCACGAGGTGGCGGTGACGCCGCTGCAGCTCGCGCTCGCATACGCCGCGGCCGCCAACGGCGGCGTGCTGATGGAGCCGATGCTGGTGCGCGAGGTGCGCGACGCGCAGGGCCACGTGCTGCACCGCTACAGTCCGCGCGCGTCGCACCGCGTGTTCTCCGAGGCCACCACGCGCACGCTGCGCACGTTCCTGCAGTCGGTGGTGGATTCCGGCACGGCCCGCCCCGCGCGCGTGCCGGGGTTCCCGATCGCCGGCAAGACCGGCACCGCGCAGAAGTACGACCCGCGCGTGCACGGCTACGGCAAGGGCATGTACCTGTCGAGCTTCGCCGGATTCGCGCCGGCGCAGAATCCGACCCTGGTCGGCGTGGTGGTGATCGACGAGCCGCACGGCAAGCAGTACTACGGCGGCGAGGTGGCGGCGCCGGTGTTCCGCGAGGTGATCCAGGACCTGCGCCGACTGCCGCACGGCCCGTTCGACGTGGGCTCGGATCAGGTGGCGGTGCGCCCGCCGGCGGTGCCGCCCGCGATCGTGCCAGACGTCAACCTGCTGCCGCCGCACGCGGCCGAGGCCAGGCTCGAGGACGCCGGCCTGCACGCGCAGTGGATGGGCGAGGGCGTGCGCGTGCTGTCGCAGTCGCCGGCCGCGGGCGAGGCGGTCGAGCGCGGCGCCGGCGTCACCGTGTGGCTGTCGCCGCCCGCGGATTCCGCCGGGCGCGTGCTGCCCGACCTGACCGGGCTCGCGGTGCGCGAGGCGCTGCGCCAGCTCACGGTGCGCGAGGTGCCGGCGCGCATCGAAGGAGCCGGTGTCGTGGTGCGCCAGGAGCCCGAACCCGGCACGCCACTGCCCTTGCGCGGGCCATGCCGGCTGTGGTGCGGTCCGCACGAAGCCGTGGCCGCGGCCCACGTGACGGCGGGAGGTCCGGTGGGATGGAACGAGGTCGCGGGCGCGCCCGCGGTCGCCATGACGCGCGTGCGGGCGCGCCCGGCCCGCGGAGGATCCCCGTGACGCTGCGGCAGCTCGTCGAGGAGATGGACGAGCCGGAGGTCCGCGGGGACGCCGGCGTCACCGTCACCGGCCTGGCATACGACTCGCGTCGCGTGCGGCCGGGCGACGTGTTTTTCGGCTTGAGCGGGCTCAGGCACGAAGGCGCCGGGTTCGTGCGCCAGGCGTTCGCGTCCGGCGCCGCGGCGGCGGTGGTGGCGCGCGGCGCGGCGCTGCCGCCACCGACGGGTCCGTTGGTGCGCGTGGCCGAGCCACGGCGCGCGCTGGCGCAGGCGGCGGCGTGCTTCAACGGCCATCCCTCGCGCGCGCTGGCGCTGGTCGGCGTCACCGGCACCAACGGCAAGACCACCACCACCTGGCTCGTGGCCGCGATGCTCGAGGCGCACGGCAGGGCGTGCGGGATCGTGGGCACGACCGGGATCCGGTTCGGACGCGAGCTGCGGCCCTCGCCGTTCACCACCCCCGAGGCGCCCGAGTTGCAGGCGGTGCTGCGCGAGCTGGTGGAGGCGAACGTGCCCGCCGCGGCGCTCGAGCTGTCGAGCCACGCGCTGCACCAGCGGCGCTGCTATGCAGTCGAATGCGACGCCACCGTGTTCACCAACCTCACCCACGATCACCTCGACTACCACGGCACGCTCGAGGCCTACCTCGACGCCAAGCGGATGCTGTTCGACGGCCGCAACGGCCCGACCGCCAAGCGGGTGACGGCGTGCATCAATGCCGACGACCCGGCCGGCGCGCGCGTGGCGGAGGCGGCAGGGCGTGGCGGGCAGCGCGTGTGGCGCTACGGCGAGGCGGGCGCGGAGCTGCGCATCGCCGCCGCGCGCGCCGTGCCCGGGGGGCTGGACGTGGAGTTCGTGGACGGTTTGCGCGCGCCGGCCGAAACGCATCGCTTCGTGCTGCCGATGCTGGGCCGCCACAACGCCTGGAACGCGGCCGCGGCGTGGCTCGCGGCGCGCGCGCTGGACGTTCCGGCCGGGATCGCGCGCCGCGCGCTCGCCTCGTTCGGTGGGGTCCCCGGACGGCTCGAGCGCGTGGAGCGCGGGCAGCCCTACGAGGTGGTGGTGGACTACGCGCACACGCCCGACGCGCTGGCGCGCGCGCTCGATGCCGCGCGCGAGCACGCGCGCGGGCGCGTGCTGGTGGTGTTCGGGTGCGGCGGCGATCGCGATCGCGCCAAGCGCCCGGTGATGGGCGGGGTGGCGGCGGCGCGCGCCGACCACGTGTGGGTGACGAGCGACAACCCGCGCAGCGAGGATCCGGCCGCGATCGCGGCCGAGGTGGCGCGCGGCGCGGGCGATGCCGCCGAGGTCGAGCTGGACCGCCGCGCGGCGATCGGCGCCGCGCTGGCCGCGGCGCGGGCGGGCGACGTCGTGCTGATCGCGGGCAAGGGCCACGAGACCACGCAGACGATCGGCGACCGCGTGCTGCCGTTCGACGATCGCGAGGTGGCGCGCGCGTGGCTGACGGAGCACGTGTCGTGAGCGCGGCCGCCACCTCGCCCGCGCTCACGCTGCCGCAGCTCGCCCAGCTGGCGGGCGGCGACCTGGTGGTGCGCGCGCCGGGCGCTCCGGCCGCGCGCGAGGCGCTGCTGCGCTCGGGCGTGGACGGCGTCTCGATCGACACGCGCACGCTGACGCCGGGCGCCCTGTTCGTGCCGCTGCCCGGCAGCCGTGCCGACGGGCACGCGTTCCTGGCGCAGGCGTTCGCGCGCGGTGCCGGCGCCGCGTTGTGCGACCGCGCTCACTGGCGGGCGATCGAGGGCCGGGAGCCCGGGCCGCTGGTGGTGGTGGAGGACGTCACCGCCTCGCTCGCCGCGCTCGCCAGCCGCTGGCGCGCGCTGTGGCCGGGGCTGCTCGTCGGGCTCACCGGCAGCAGCGGCAAGACCACCACCAAGGAGCTGACCGCGGCCACGCTCGCCACGGCGATGCCGACGCTCAAGACCGAGGGCAATCTGAACAACCAGTGGGGCGTGCCGCTCACGCTGCTCCGGCTGCGGCCCGAGCATCGCGCGGCCGTGGTCGAGATGGGCACCAGCCGTCCCGGCGAGATCGCGTTCCTGGCCGCCATGGCGACCCCCACCGCGGCCATCATCACCAACGCCGGCCGGGCGCACCTGGAGGCGCTCGGCTCGGTGGCCGCGGTGGCGCGCGAGAAGGCGGCGCTCGGATTCGCGCTGCCGCCCGGGGCGCCGCTGTTCGCGGGCGCCGACTCGCCCGAGCTGCTGCAGGCGCTGTCCGGCGTGCGCGCGCGGGTCATCACCTACGGCTTCGCCGAGCACGCCCAGGTGCGCCCGCGCGCGCTCGAGGACCTGGGGCCGCGCGGCACGCGGTTCGAGGTCGATGGCTTTCCGCCCGTGACGCTCCGGCTGATCGGACGGCACCAGGTGTCGAACGCGCTGGCGGCGATGGCGCTCGCGCGCGAGCTGGACCTGGATCGCGCGGCGGTGGTGCGCGCGCTCGAGCAGGTGGCGCCGACCCGGGGGCGCATGGAGGTCGCCGCGGCAGGCGGCGCCACGCTGCTGCTCGACTTCTACAACGCCAATCCCGACTCCACGCGCGCGGCGCTCGACACGCTGGCGCGCTGGCCGGCGCGCCGGCGCATCGCCGTGCTGGGCGAGATGAAGGAGCTGGGCGAAGCCTCGGCCGACCTCCACCGGCAGACCGGAGCCGCGGTGCGCGACGCCGAGCTGTGGGCGGTGGGCGATTCGGCGGATGTCGCGGCGCTGGCCCAGGGCGCGCGCGGCGCGGGCGCGCCGGTGCGCGCGTTCCCCGACGTGGCGGCGGCGCGCGCGGCGCTGGCGGCCGAACTGGCGCCCGGGCTCGCGGTGCTGGTCAAGGCGTCGCGCGGCGCGGCGCTCGAGCGCGTGGTGGAAGGACTCGTGCCGGAAGACGGCGCGCACGGCGGAGCGCACTGATGTTCTACGAGTTCGTGTACCCGCTCCATACGCTGCCCGGGCTCTCGGCGTTGAACGTGTTCCGCTACATCACGTTCCGGAGCGCGTACGCGTCCATCACCGCGCTGCTGCTGTGCTTCGTGATGGGTCCGCCGATGATCCGCTGGTTGCGGCGCGTGAAGCTCGGGCAGAAGGTGCGCGAGGAGGGCCCGGCCACGCACCTGGTCAAGACCGGCACGCCCACGATGGGCGGGCTGCTGATCGTGTCCGCGATCGTGGTGCCCACGCTGCTGTGGGGCAACCTGCACTCGCGCCCGACCTGGCTCGCGCTGCTCGCCACCGTATGGCTCGGCGCGCTCGGGTTCCTCGACGACTGGCTGCGCGTGGTCAAGGGCCACCCGAAGGGGCTGCTCGGGCGCTACAAGCTGGTGGCGCAGACCGCGCTCGGCGCGTTCATCGGCATCGTGATGCTGCGCTGGCCCGAGGCCGGGCTGCCCTACGGCCTGCCGCCCAGCATCACGCACGTGCCGTTCCTCAAGTACCAGTTCATCGACTTCGGCTGGCTGTTCGTGCCGTTCGTGATCGTGGTCGTGACCGGCGCGTCGAACGCCGTCAACCTCACCGATGGGCTCGACGGGCTCGCCACCGGCCTGGTGGCGATCGCCGCGATCACGTTCGCCGGGATGTGCTACGTGAGCGGGCACGCCAAGTTCAGCGAGTACCTCAACCTGACCCATCTGGCGTACAGTGGGGAGCTCACCGTGTTCTGCGCCTCGGTGCTCGGCGCTTCGCTGGGCTTCCTGTGGTTCAACTGCCATCCCGCCGACGTGTTCATGGGCGACACCGGCTCGCTGGCGCTGGGCGGCGCGCTCGGGACCGTGGCCGTGCTCATCAAGCGCGAGCTGTGGCTGGTGCTGGTGGGCGGGGTGTTCGTGGCGGAAGCGCTGTCGGTGATGATCCAGGTCACGTCGTTCAAGCTGTGGGGCCGGCGCGTGTTCCGCATGTCGCCGCTGCACCATCACTTCGAGCTGCAGGGATGGCCCGAATCGCGCGTCGTGCTGCGGTTCTACATCGCCGGCGTGCTGCTGGCGATGCTGTCGCTCTCGACCTTGAAGCTGCAATGACCATCGACGCACGCCATCCGCTGCCCGGCCGGCACCCGCTCGTGGTGGGCGCCGCGCGCTCGGGGCTCGCCGCCGCCCGGCTGCTCGCGCGCCACGGCCTGGACGTGCGGCTGGTGGATCGCGCGCGGCCGACGGCGGGCGCCGAAGCGCTGGCCGCGCTCGGGATCGAGGCGGTGTTCGGCAGCGACGACGCCTCGCAGCTCGCCGGCCGCGACGTGGTGATCTGGAGCCCCGGCATCCCGCTCGGCCACCCGATCGCGGACGCCGCGCGGGCGCGCGGCATCCCGGTGCTGTCCGAGCTCGAGCTCGGCTGGCTCGCCGCGCGCGCGCCGTTCCTGTGCATCACCGGCACCAACGGCAAGAGCACCACCACCGATCTGACCGGCGCGCTGCTGCGCGCGGCCGGCCGCGAGGTGGCGGTGTGCGGCAACATCGGGCGCGCGGTGTGCGAGGTGGCGGAGACGATCGGCCCCTCGGGGCTGCTGGTGGTCGAGGTGTCGTCGTTCCAGCTCGAGACCGTGGAGCGGCTGCAGCCGTTCGTGGCGACGTGGCTGAACCTGACGCCCGACCATCTCGACCGCCACGGCTCGCTCGAAGAGTACGCGCGCCTGAAGCAGCGGCTGTTCGCGCGCCAGACCGAATCCGACTGGGCGGTGTGGAACGCCGACGACCCGCAGGTGATGGCGCACCGCGCCGGCGCAGCGCAGCCGCTCACGTTCTCGCACGCGGGCGCGGTCGAGGAGGGCGCATGCGCGCGGGATGGCGCGATCCAGCTGGCGTGGCGCGGCGGCACCGAGCGGCTGATCGAGGCCGACGCGCTCAAGATTCCCGGCCCGCACAATCTCGACAATGCGCTGGCCGCGCTCGCCACCGTGCTGCCGCTCGAGCCGCCGCCCGACGCGCTGCGCCGGGTGCTGGCCGAGTACCGCGGGCTCGAGCACCGGCTGGAGCCGGTCGCCCGCATCGACGGCGTGGCGTTCGTCAACGACTCCAAGGCCACCAACGTGCCGTCGCTCGCGGTGGCGCTCGTCAGCTTCCCGCCCGGCATCGTGCTGATCGCGGGCGGACGCGACAAGCAGCAGGACTTCACGCCCGTGCGCGACCAGGTCAAGGCGCGCTGCCAGCACGTGGTGCTGATCGGCGAGGGCGCCGATCGCATCGCCGCCGCGTGGCGCGGCGTGCCGATGAGCCGCGCCGGCACCCTGGGCGAGGCGGTGGATGCGGCGTTCGACGTGGCGCGGCGCGCGGGCGGCGGCGTGGTGCTGCTGTCGCCGGCGTGCGCGTCGTTCGACATGTTCCAGGACTACGAGCATCGCGGCCGCGCGTTCAAGGACGAGGTCGCGCGGCTGCAGGGAAACACCAGCCCGCAGGGCAGGGAGGCCCACGCGTGACCCGGGGAGACCGCTGGCTGATCGTGCTGCCGCTCGCGCTGACCGCGCTGGGCGTGGTGATGGTGTACTCGTCGAGCGCCATTCTCGGGCTCACGCGCTACCAGGACCCGCACTACTTCCTGTCGCGGCAGCTGCTGCGCGCCGCGCTCGGCGTGGTGGCGCTGCTGGTGTTCAGCCGCCTCGACCTCAAGCGGCTGAAGAGCGCATCGGTGCCGCTGCTCGCGATCGCGGCCGTGCTGCTGATGGTGGTGGTGGCGGTGGGGCACGTCGCCAAGGGCGCCTCGCGCTGGCTCAAGCTCGGGTTCCTGTCGCTGCAGCCCACCGACCTGGCGCGGCTCGCGGCGGTGGTGTTCCTGGCGTGGTGGCTCGAACGCCATCCGCCGGCCGAGCGCGGGTTCGCGCGCGGCGTGCTGGTGCCGCTCGCGTTCGTTGGCGTGGTCGCCGGGCTCGTGCTGCTGCAGCCCAACCTGTCGAGCGCCGGGCTGCTGGGGGCGACCGGGTTCCTGATGATCTATCTGGCCGGCGCCCGCGTGCGCCACCTGCTGGTGCCGGTGGCGGGCGGGGTGGCGGTGGTGCTGGTGATGCTGCGGCTGCACCCGTACGAGCTGGTGCGCGTGCGGAGCTTCCTCGATTTCCTGGTGCACGGAACGCTGCAGGCGCGCGGCTCCGGCTGGCAGCTCGATCAGTCGTTGATCGCGATCGGCTCCGGCGGGTGGTTCGGCCGCGGACTGGGCGGTGGATTGCAGAAGTACCTGTTCCTGCCCGAGGCGCACACCGACTTCATCTTCTCGATCTTCGTCGAGGAGCTGGGCGTGGTGGGCGCGATCACGCTGCTGGCGGCGTTCGCGATGCTGCTGTGGCGCGGGATGAGGACCACGGTGCGCGCGGCCGACGATCCATTCCGGTTCCTGCTGGCCGGCGGCCTCACGCTGCAGATCGGACTGTACGCGCTCGCCAACCTGGCGGTCGCGACCGGGCTCGCGCCCACCACCGGGCTGCCGCTGCCGTTCGTGTCGTACGGCGGCTCGGCGCTGCTCGTGAACCTGGCGATGGCCGGGCTGCTGTACCGCATCAGCGGCGACAACGCGTCGCACGAAGCGGTCGTGCGCCAGCGCTGGGCGCGGGAGCCGGCATGAAGGTGATGATCGCCGGCGGCGGCACCGGGGGCCACGTGTACCCCGGCATCGCCGTGGCCGAGGCGCTGATGGAGCTGTCGTCCGAGGCGCAGGTGGTGTTCGTCGGCGGCCGGCACGGGCTCGAGGCGGTCGCGGTGCCCGAGGCGGGATTCCGCATCCGCTACCTGATGACGCGCGGATTTCCGCGGCGGCAGTGGTGGCGCTGGCCCGAGGCGATCGTGGTCAACGTGATCGGGTTCCTGCAGGCGCTGTGGGCGGTGCTGATCGAGCGCCCCGACGTCGTGCTCGGCACCGGCGGCTACGTGAGCGGCCCGGTGTCGCTGGCGGCGCGCCTGCTCGGCCTCCCGCTCGTGCTGCAGGAGCAGAACAGCGTGCCGGGCGTGGCCAATCGCTGGCTGTCGCTGATCGCCGACGAGGTGCACCTGTCGTTCATCGAAGCGCGCTCGTGGTTCCGGCGCCGGGATCACCTGAAGGTCACCGGCAACCCGATCCGCGCCTACATCCTGTCCGGCGACCGCGACCAGGCGCTGCGGGAGTTCGGGCTGGAGAGCGGGCACCCGACCGTGTTCATCTTCGGCGGCAGCCGCGGCGCCCACCGCATCAACGAGGCGGCGCTCGAGGCCATGCAGCGGCTGAAGGGCCGCGTGGACGTGCAGTTCATCCTGCAAACCGGCCGCGAGGACTTCGACTGGGCCAAGCAGACGGTCGAGCGCGAGGGGCTGCCGGCGAGGGTGCTGCCGTTCCTGCGCCGCATCCACATGGCGTACGCGGCCGCCGATCTGGTGGTGTGCCGCTCGGGCGCGATGACGCTGGCCGAGATCGCCGCGTGCGGCACGCCTGCGATTCTCGTTCCCTATCCGCACGCCGCGCACGATCATCAGGTGGTGAACGCCCAGAACCTGGTGGAGCGCGGCGCCGCGGCGCTGATCCTCGACCGCGAGCTGACCGGCGAGCGCCTGGCGCACGAGATCGCGCACTGGCTCGCCGACCGTCAGGCGCTGTCGCGCATGTCGGCCAACGCGCGCCGGTTCGCGCGCCCGGACGCCGCCATGCGGCTCGCCACCAGCCTCGAGCGCTGGTCGCACGGCCGCCGCGCCGCCCGCACCGAGCCCACCCCGCAGGAGGCGGACGTCTGATGTACGGGCGCACGCGGCGCATCCACTTCATCGGCATCGGCGGCGCCGGCATGTCCGGGATCGCCGAGGTGCTGCTCACGATGGGCTACCAGGTGACGGGCAGCGACGTCCGGCTGTCCGAGATCACCGAGCGGCTGATTCAGCTCGGCGGCCGCGTGATGGAAGGCCACGCCGCGAGCAACGTCGAGGGGGCGCAGGTGGTGGTGGTGTCGAGCGCGGTGCCGCCCGACAACCCGGAGCTGGCGGCGGCGCGCGCCAGCGGGGTGCCGGTGATCGGCCGCGCCGACATGCTGGCCGAGCTGATGCGCATGAAGTACGGGATCGCGGTCGGCGGCTCGCACGGCAAGACCACCACCACCTCGATGATCGCCGCGGTGCTGGCGCGCGGCGGGCTGGATCCCACGTTCGTGGTGGGCGGCCGGCTGCGCGCGATCGGCACCAACGCGCGGCTGGGGCACGGGACGTTCCTGGTGGCCGAAGCCGACGAGAGCGACGGCTCGTTCCTGCGGCTGGCGCCGGCGGTGACGGTGATCACCAACGTGGACCGCGAGCACTTGGACCACTACGGCACGTTCGAGGAGGTGCGCCAGGCGTTCGTGTACTTCGCCAACCGCGTGCCGTTCTACGGCGTCGCGGTGCTGTGCGCGGACGACCCCGGCATCGCCGCGATCCTGCCGCGCGTCACCAAGCGCCACGTCACCTACGGCACCATCGAGGGCGTGGACGTGCGCGCCCGCAACGTCGAGCTGCTGCCGCACGGCGCGCGCTTCGACGTCGAGGCCCACGACCAGCCGCTCGGCCCCGTGGCGCTGAACGTCCCCGGCCGCCACAACGTGCTGAACGCGCTGGCGGCCGTGGCGGTCGGCCTCGAGATCGAGATCGGATTCGGGAACATCGCCGAGTCGCTGGCGGCGTTCACCGGGGTCGGGCGCCGGTTCGAGACGCGCGGCCAGGCGGGCGGGGTGCTGGTGGTGGACGACTACGGCCATCATCCGACCGAGATCGCGGCCACGCTGGCGGCCGCCCGCGGGCTCGGCAACCGGGTGCTGGTGATCTTCCAGCCACATCGCTATTCGCGCACCGCCCAACTCGTGCGAGAATTCGGCGGCTGCTTCGGCGACGCGGCGGGCGTGTGGACGCTCGACATCTACCCGGCCGGCGAGGCGCCGCTGCCCGGCGTGTCGGCGCACGCGATCGTCGAGCAGGCCGAGGCGCAGGGCGCGCGTCACGTGCGCCACGCCGACGCCGCCACCGCGGTCGAGGAGGTGGCACGCGAGGCGCGGCCGGGGGACGTGGTGCTGACATTGGGCGCGGGCGACGTGTGGAAGCTGGCGGACCGGGTGCTGGAGCGGCTGCGCGCCGCGCCTCCGGCGCGCGCCGGCGCCGGAGCGGCCCGGATCGACATCGTGGGAGGGAGCCGGCGATGAGCCTCTATCAGGGACGCGCGCTGCGTCGCGAGCACGCGGCGCGCCCGCACCGCTCGGGGCACCGGATCGCGCTCGTGCTGCGCATGCTCGTGGCGCTGACGGTGGCGGCCGCCCTGACCCAGCTGCCGTGGCGCACGCTGCTGTCGCGCGTCGCGCGCGTGGACGAGGTGCGCGTGCAGGGCGCCCACTACCTGGACGCCACCCGCATCGAGGCGGTGGCCGGCGTCCGCCCCGGGCTCGAGCTGCTGGGGCTCGATCTCGCGCGCGCACGCCAGAGGCTGCTGCTCCATCCGCGCATCGCCGCGGCGCGCGTCACCCGCGACGGGGCGCGCGGCGTGCGCATCTTGGTGACCGAGCGCGAGCCGGTGCTGCTGGTGGCGCACGGCGCGCCGTGGGAGGTGGATTCGGCGGGCGTGCTGCTGGCGCCGCTCGCGGCCGGCGAGGTGGCGGACGTGCCGATGCTGACCGGCCCCGACTACTCGCGGCTGCCGGCCGGCGCCCGGCTCGAGACGCAGCCGGTGCGGCGCGGGCTGGCCTGGGTGCAGGCGCTGGGCGCGCGCGAGCTGGCGCTCGACGGCCAGGTGTCCGAGATCGACGTGTCCGACCCCGGCACCACCGGCGTGCTGCTGATGAGCGGCACGCGCGTGCTGTCCACGGCGTGGCCGCCGGATCCGCGCACGCTGTCGGCGCTGCGCGTGGTGCTGTCGGACCTGAAGCAGCGCGGCACGCCGGCCGAAGAGGTGGACCTGCGGTTCGCGAACCAGGTGATCGTACGGCCCGTGGCCGGCGCCGCTCCCGAGGCGGCGACCGCGGCGCGGACCAAGGGCTAGTATCGGCTCAAACGTCGAGGCCGCCCGAAGGCGGCCGGTTCCCAGAACAGGGAGGTGAGGGCGTCATGGGACAGGCTTCCAGGAATTTCGTGGGGCTCGACATCGGCACCACGAAGATCTCGTGCATCATCGCCGACACGAACGGCAGCGGCTCCGGCGAGCTGCGGGTCGTGGGGGTCGGCAACGCGCCCAGCGAGGGGTTGCGGCGCGGCGTGGTGGTGGACCTGGAGAAAACGGTGAGCAGCATCGCGCGCGCCGTGGACGAGGCCGAGCGCATGGCGGGCGTGCCGGTGAAGGGCGTCTACGCCGGCATCGCCGGGGACCACATCCGCAGCATCAACAGCCGCGGCGTGATCGCGGTGTCGCGGCGCGACAACGAGATCGGCTCGGCCGACGTGGACCGCGTGGTCGAGGCCGCCAAGGCGATCGCGATCCCGATGGACCGCGAGATCATCCACGTGATCCCGCAGGAGTACATCGTGGACGACCAGGACGGCATCAAGGACCCGGTCGGGATGAGCGGCGTGCGGCTCGAGGCCGAGGTGCACATCATCACCGGCGCCGTCACCTCGGCCAAGAACATCTGCCGCTCGATCCAGCGCGCCGGCCTCAAGGTGTTCGACCTGGTGCTCGAGCCGCTGGCTTCGAGCCACGCGGTGCTCGCCCCCGACGAGCGCGACCTGGGCGTGGTGCTGCTCGACATCGGCGGCGGCACCACCGACGTGGCGGTGTTCTTCGAGGGCTCGATCCGCCATACGGCGATCATCCCGTTCGGGGGCGCCAACGTGACCAACGACATCGCCATCGGGCTGCGCACCCCGATCGACAAGGCCGAGGGCATCAAGATCCAGCACGGCTGTGCGTTGGCGGCGGGGGTTCCGGCCGACGAGAGCATCACCGTGCACGGCGTGGGCGGCCGCCAGGACCGGCCGATCCCGCGGCGGACGCTGGCCTCGATGATCGAGCCGCGGATGGAGGAGATCTTCGTGCTGGCCAACCGCGAGGTGAAGAAGAACCACTTCGCCGAGATGCTGGGGGCGGGCGTGGTGCTGACGGGCGGCACCTCGCTGATGCCGGGCGTGGCCGAGCTGGCCGAGCAGGTGTTCCAGATGCCGGTCAAGCTCGGGCAGCCGCAGGGGCTCGGCGGACTGTCGGCCAACGTCGCCGATCCGCGGTTCTCGACCGGCGTCGGACTGGTGATGCACGCGTGGCAGAGCGAGCGCGGCGACGACGGCACCCATCGCCCGCGGGCGCAGGCCAACGGCAGCGAGCATCACAGGCCCGGATTCGATATTCGTCGTTGGTTCAGCGACCTGTTTTGATTTAATGTGACGAAATCGTCCCACGGACGGGAACGGAACGCCGATCGGCGGCGGGCGCACCGCCCGGGGAAGGCACAGGGAGACGTGCCCATGTTCGAGCTCGATATCGACAGCACCGCCTCGGCCAGGCTCAAGGTGATCGGGGTCGGTGGCGCCGGCGGCAACGCCGTCAATCGCATGATCGGCGCCGGGCTGCGCGGCGTGGAGTTCATCGCCGCCAACACCGACGTGCAGGCGCTGAACCAGTCGCTCGCGCCGACCCGCATCCAGATCGGCAAGGCCTCCACGCGCGGCCTGGGCTCGGGCGGCAATCCCTCGCAGGGCAGGACCGCGGCCGAGGAAGACGAGCAGACGCTCACCGAAGCCGTCTCCGAGAGCGACATGGTGTTCATCACCGCCGGCATGGGCGGCGGCACCGGCACCGGCGCGGCGCCCGTGGTGGCGAAGCTCGCCAAGCAGACCGGCGCGCTCACCGTCGCCGTGGTGTCCCGGCCGTTCGCGTTCGAGGGCCGGCGCCGCATGCGGCAGGCCGACGAGGGACTGGCCGAGCTGCGCGGCGAGGTCGACACGCTGATCGTGATCCCGAACGAGCGGCTGCTGCAGGTGGTGGAAAAGGGCACATCGCTCACCGACGCGTTCGCGGTCGCCGACGAGGTGCTGCTCAAGGCCACCAAGGGCATCTCCGATCTCGTCACCGTGCCCGGGCTCGTCAACCTCGACTTCGCCGACGTGAAGGCGGTGATGTCGAACCGCGGCAACGCGCTGATGGGCACCGGCCGCGCGTCGGGCGCCAACCGCGCGCTGGAGGCGGCGCAGGCGGCGGTCGCGAGCCCGCTGCTCGAGGACGTCTCGATCTCGGGCGCCGAAGGCGTGCTCGTCAACATCACCGGCGGCCGCGACCTCACGCTGCACGAGGTGAACGAGGCCGCGAGCGTGGTGACCCACGCCGCCGGCGACGACGCCAACGTGATCTTCGGCGCCGTGATCGACGCCAACCTGGACGGCGAGCTCGTGATCACGGTGATCGCCACGGGATTCGGCGGCAACGGCGAGAGCCGCGTGCGCATGCGCGCGGTGGAGCACGAGGAGGGCCGCCGCGTGGCGGCCGGAATCCGGCACGAGAAGCAGGCGCCGGAGCTGGCGGAGGCGTGGAGCGCGGGATCGCGCAACGGCGATTCCATGCAGATTCCGGCCTTCCTGCGCTCGCGCCACAGCGACTGACCGTCCGCAGTTTCGGGGGCGCCCTCGACGCCGGTGAGCATCCAAACGGGATGCAGCGCCGGCGCCGCGAGGCGCCCCCACGGCGATCGGCCGCGTCGCGACCCGGCCCCCCGCGGGGCCCGACCGGAGAGCTGACGTGAAGCGCTTCGCCCACCTGCTCAAGTGGGGCCACAGCCCCGACTACAACCGCGGCATGCTGCACTTCAACCGCGGCGAATGGGAGCGCGCCGCCGAGGCGTTCGAGGCCGTGCTCGCCAACGTGCGCGACCCGAACGATCCCGACCGCTCGCTGGCGCGCTGCTACGCCGCCGAGGCCCGCGCGCACCTCGGGCTGGCGTGGTTCCATCAGGGGGACGACGCGCGCGCCGAGTCCCAGATCGTGCGCGCGCTGGAGGAGAACCCGAGCTTTCCCGACCTGCGCTACTACCGCGCGCGGATCTGCGAGCGCTCGGGCCGCACGCGTGAGGCGCTCGCCGAGCTGGACCGCGCGCTCGCCGATCATCCGCGCTACGTCGAGGCGCACCTGCTGCGTGCCGTGTGCCTGGCGCGCGAAGGCGACTCCCCCGGCGCATCGGCCGCGCTCGACCACGCGCACGCGCTCGGCTTCGAGCTGCCGGCGGCGCTGTCCGCCTCGCGCATCGCCGAGTGGGCGGCCGCGGACTGGAACGCGCTGCTGCCCGGGACCAACGGCGTGGCCGCACCGTCCGGGCCGCAGGAGCGGGCGCTCGAGCGCTACCACGCCGGCGACCTGGACGGCGCGATCGCCGAGCTCGAGTCCGCGATCGACGCGCACCCCGGCTGGGCCGACCTGCGCTGCCGGCTGGGCGGGCTGCTGCTCGAGGCGGGGCGGATCGAGGAGGCGCGCGAGCAGCTCGACGCAGCGCTCGCCATCAACCCGCGCTACCTGGAGGCGCGCCTGTTGCGGGCGCGCGCCACGCTGGAGCGCGGCGCGGCGTCCGAGGCGGCGGCCGATCTCGAGGCCGCGCTGGCGAGCTATCCCGACTACCCCGACCTGCACTTCTGGCTCGGGCTGGCGCGCTTCCGGGCCGGCCAGCTCCAGGACGCCGCGCCCGCGCTGGAGCGCGCGGTCCAGCTCAACCGCCAGTTCGCGCGCGCCGAGCGGCTGCTGGGGCTCGTGCTGCACGCGCTCGGCCGCGAGGACGAGGCGCTGCGCCACGTGCGGCGCGGGCTGCAACGCGACCGCGACGTCAGCGACGCCGCGATCGACTCGGCCACGCTGCTGATGCACGACGATCCGCGGGCTGCCGAGAGCGAGATCCAGCGCGCGATCGCGGTGCAGCCCGACTATCCCGACCTGCACCTGGCGCTCGGGCGCGCCCGCCGGCTGGCGGGCGCGTTGGAGGCGGCGCGCGAGTCGTATCGCGCGGCGCTGGCGCTCGAGCCCGGCTACGCGGCCGCGCGGCTCGAGCTGGCGGGCGTCGAGCTGACGCTCGGCCGGCCGCACGCCGCCGAGGAGCTGCTGGCGGAGCTCACGCGCTCGCATCCCGACTGGCCGGACGCGCAGGCGCTGCTCGGCCGCACGCGGCTGTTGTGCGGCGATGCCGCGGGGGCGGAGGCGCCGCTGCGCGCCGCGCTCGCGCAGCAGCCGGGCTACGCCGCGGCGCGCGCCGATCTCGGCTGGGCGCTGCTCGCGCAGCAGCGCACGCGCGATGCCGACGAGGAATTCGCGCGCGCGCTCGAGCTCGATCCCCTGGCCGCGCTGCCGCGCCAGCAGCTCGAGTGGCGCGAGCTGCTGTCCCCGCGCCGCTCCGCCTGAACGCGGTCGCGGCGCGCGGCCGGGCCCCGACGCCGGCTTGTGGCGCACGCCCGCGGGCCCGACTACCCTGACCGCGATGCGTCCGCTTTCGGCGGGGGACACGGTCTCCCACTATCGCCTGCTCTCGCCCCTGGCGGAGGGTGGCATGGGGCAGCTGTGGCTGGCCGAGGACACGGCGCTGCCGCGGCGCGTGGCGGTGAAGTTCGTGAACGCCGAGCGCGCGGACGACCCGGTGGCGACCGAGCGGTTGCTGCGCGAGGCACGGCTGGCCGCGAGCGTTGACCATCCCCAGGTGGTCACGGTCTACGAAGCCGGGGTGTACGAGGGTCGGCCGTTCCTGGTCACGCAGTACCTGGAGGGCGAGACGCTCGAGCGCCGGCTGGCGCGTGGTCCGCTGCCGGTCCCCGAGGCGGTCGCCCTGGCGCGCGCGATCGCCGACGCGCTGGCCGAGGTGCACGCGCTCGGTATCGTTCACCGCGACTTGAAGCCCGCGAACCTGATGCTGACGCCGCACGGCCCCAGGATCCTCGACTTCGGCATCTCGGCCCTGGCGGGAAGCTCGCGACTCACGGGCACTGGCGAGCTGCTCGGCACCCCGTTCGCGATGAGCCCGGAGCAGTTCGAAGGCCGCCCGGCGGACGCCCGGTCGGACCTGTGGTCGCTCGGCGTCGTGCTGTACCAGGCGCTGACCGGCGCGCGCCCGTTCGAGGCGGCCACGATCGCCGCACTGGCCGACCGCGTGCGGAACGCGAACCCCGAGCCCCCGTCGCACCGGCAGCCCGCCGTCACGCCCGCCCTGGACCGCATCGTGGCGAAGCTGCTGGCGCGGGATCCCGCGCGCCGGTACGCCCGGGCAGAGGAGTTGATCGCGGATCTCGACATGGTGTCGGCCGAGCGCGGCGACACCGCGCCGATCCCGCGGGAGCGCGCCGGGGCGGGGCGGCCGCGCATCGCCGTGCTCGATTTCGAGGTGCTGGGCGCCGATCCCGAGGACCGGTTCCTGGCGGCCGGGCTGGCGGAGGATCTGGTCGTGGACCTGGCCCGGTTGCGCGGGATCGAGGTGTCCGCGCGCGGGGAGGTGCTGCCGTATCGCGACCGCAACCTGCCGCCGCGCACCGTCGCGCGCGAGCTGGGCGTCAGCCACGTGCTGCACGGCAGCGTGCGGCGCTCGGGCCTGCGCGGCCGCATCAACGTCCAGCTCGTGCGGGCCTCCGACGGGCACGCGATCTGGGCCGAGCGTTTCGACCGCTCGCTCGAGGATCTGTTCGAGGTGCAGGCCGAGGTCTCCAAGCGCGTGGTGGATGCCCTGCAGGTACGGCTCGAGCCCGGCGAAGGCGAACTGCTCGAGCGCCCGCCGAGCCGGAATCCGCAGGCGTACACCCATTACCTCAAGGCCCTCGCGCTCGTGGACGAGGTGCGCCGCGCCTCGAACTGGACCGCCGAGGCGGAGCTGCGGCAGGCGATCGCGCTCGATCCGGAATTCGCGCTGGCCGAAGCCGCGCTGGCCGACTGCCTGGCGCGCCGCGCCTACGCATGGTGGGTGGATCCGGCGGTGCTCGAGGAGGCTCGCCGCCACGCGGACCGCGCCCTGGCGCTGGATCCCGGACTGCCGCAGGCGTACGTCGCGCGCGGTCGGATCTGCAACGTGGCCGGCGACCCGGCGGGGATGCTCGAAGCCGTGACGCAGGCACGCATGCTCGACTCGCGCGACCCGGAGATCATGCTGTGGGTGGGGCGCTCGTACCTGTCGCTCGGCAGACCCGAGCAGGCGATCGGGATCCTGGAGCGCGCGCTGGCGCAGCGTCCGCGCGACTATCGGCTGATCTCGGCGTACGCCGACGGTCTCGACCTGCTCGGCCGCAAGGCCGGGCTGGCCGACGCACTCGCGCGCATCCGGGAGGTGCTGCTCGAGACCGTCGAGCGCAACCCGCACGACACCTATGCGCGCAGCATGCTCGGCATCGCCCTGACGCAGCTCGGTCAGGTGGACGAGGGCCTGATGCAGGCGGAGCGCGCCGTGGCCGAGGACCGCGAAGACGGGCGCGTCTGGTACAACGCCGCGTGCGCCTACACCCAGGCGGGGCGCCCGGACCAGGCGATCGACATGCTGCAGAGGCTGTTGACCACGCACCCCGGGTTCCCACGCGGCTGGCTGCAGCGCGACCCGGATCTGGCCGCGATCCGGAGCCGGCCGGAGTTCGCCGCGCTGGTCGCGCGCTCGGCCGGGTGAGCGCGACAGTTATCCGGCGGTAACGCCAGCGGCCACTCCGGGAGGGAGTGGCCGTCGTGTGTTTCCGCGGAGTGGCCGGTTAGCTGGCCTTGGCCGCCGCCCGCCCGCGGTTGCGCACCGCCTTCTCGACCCGTCCGCTGCGCAGGCAGCGGGTGCAGACGTCGAGATTCTTCACCTGACCCTTCACCAGGGCCCGCACGCGCTGCAGGTTGGGGTTCCAGGTCCGCTTGGTCAGGTTGTGAGCGTGGCTCACGTTGTGACCGGACATGGTTCCCTTGCCGCACACGTCGCATCGCTGTGCCAAGACCGACCTCCTCGCATCGACACCCTGCTGCCGGAAAGGACGGGGCACATTACCAGTCGGGGCAGGGGCTGTAAAGCCCTGTCGGATGATGCGTAGCCGTCTCGGCCGCGCGCGCGCGGCGCCTGCGCGCGGCGCCGCCGCTGGCTTCGCGTCCACACGTACACGGGCTTGATCCGCACCGGCTCGAAGCCGAGCCGCACGAGGTTCCGGCGCGAGCCGTCCGGACGACCCCTGCGCGGGGCGATGGTCTCGACCCACACCCAGCGGCAGCCGGCGCGGCGCGAGCGCGAAAGCCGCGCCAGGATCAGCGCCGTGTGCGCGCCCGAGCGCCGCCAGCGCGTCAGCGTGGCGCCGCCCCACAGCCACGCCATCCCGCGACCGAGCCCGAGCGTGCCCGCGCCGATCGCGCGCGAGCCCGCGTACGCCAGGAAGTGCTCGAGCCCGGCCACCTTCATCTCGGCCAGCGACCACTCGCGGCGGCTTTCGGGCATCGCGAACGTGGCGGCGAAGATCCGGTAGGCGGTCTCGATCGCCCGGCCGCGCGCCCGGCGAACCACGATCGATCCGCCCGGAGCCTCGAGCGGCGTCCGCAGGTCGCGCCGCAGCAGCAGGTCGCCGCCGTGGCGTTCGAACCCGCGGCGCTCGAGCCAGCGCGCGATCTCGACCGCCTGCGGCCCCGGCCCGAGCACGAGGCTGAAGCGCGGCACGCCCGTGCCGGCGTAGAACGCGACGATGTCGTCCAGCGCTCGCTCGCTGGCTTGGCCGCGATGCCCGAAACCGATCGCGCGGTTCATGCGCAGCGAATCGCTGCTGCCGAGCGAGGTCGCGAACGCGTCCGCCACGTGCGCCGTGCGCGGGCGCAGCCGGCGCGCGAGCCCGGGCGGGATCGTTCGCCATTTGCGCTCGGTGGCGGCGATGCCCATCGCCTCGGCGTCGCGCAGCAGCCGCTCGAGCGCGCGCGTGGAGCGAATGGATGCGGTGGCGGGGGTGATGGCGATCTCCGGGTGGCGGGGGATGGCGCGAGGCGCGGCATCATTGGCATCGAGGCCCGCGCTGTCAACGTGCGCGCGCGTCCGGCTGCGCCGCGCGCGCGGCTGTGTCACAGTCCGGGCGATGGCCACGGCCTCCGCATCCGCCGCGCTCGGGCCCGATTCGCGCGTCCAGTTCCTGCCCGGCGTCGGGCCCAAGCGCGCGCTGGCGTTCGAGCGGCTCGGCATCGTCACGCTCGAGCAACTTTTGCGCCACTACCCGCGCACCTGGCTCGACGCGCGCACGTTCGTGCGCATCGCCGAGCTCGAGGCCGGCGAGCTGGTGACGGTGGAGGGCACGATCGGCCGCGCCGCCTCGCTGCGCACGCGCGCCGGCCGCACCGACTTCGTGGCCACGCTCGAGGACGGCTCGGGCGCGCGGCTGCCGCTGTACTTCTTCGGCCAGCCGTTCCTCGCGCGCACGCTGAAGAAGGGCGTGCGGGTGGTGGTGAGCGGCGAGCTGGACGCGGTCGAAGGCCGCATGATGAATCCGCTGTTCGAGGTGATGGAGGGCGAGGTGGCCGAGCGCCTGCACGTGGGGCGGCTGGTGCCCGTGCACGCGCTCACGAAGGGCCTGACCGCGCGCGCCATGCGCGCCGCGGTGCACGCGGCGCTGGAGCGCGTGGCGGCGCTCGTGCCCGATCCCGTGCCCGACGAGGTGCGCGCGGCGCACGGGCTCGGCCCGCTGGCCGCCGCGCTGTGGGCGATCCACCTGCCCGAGGACGAGGCCGCGCTCGAAGCCGCCCGGCGCCGGCTCGCGTTCGAGGAGCTGTTCCTGCTGCAGAGCGTGCTCGAGATCCGCCGCCACGCGCTGACCGCGGGCGGCGGGCTGGTGACCGCCGGCGCCTCCGAACTGCCGACGCGCGCCGAGGCCGCGCTGCCGTTCGCGTTGACCGACGGGCAGCGGCAGGCGCTGACCGAGATCGTGGCCGACATGGCAGAGCCCCATCCCATGCACCGCATGCTGCTCGGCGATGTCGGCAGCGGCAAGACCGCGGTGGCGTGGCTCGCCTCCGTGCACGCGGTGGCGAGCGGATTCCAGGTGGCGTTCATGGCGCCGACCGAGATCCTCGCGCGCCAGCACGGCGGCACGCTGGGCGGGTTCGCCGCCGCCACGAACGTGCCGGTGGCGGTGCTGACCGGCGCCACGCCCGCCGCCGAACGCAAGGCGTTGCAGGCGCGGCTCGATGCCGGCGAGCCGATGGTGGTGGTGGGCACGCAGGCGCTGCTGGAAGAGAAGGTGCGGCTGCCGAACCTGGGCCTGGTCGTGGTGGACGAGCAGCACCGCTTCGGCGTGCGCCAGCGCGCCACGCTGGCGCAGAAGGCGGTGATCCCGGACGTGCTCGTGCTCACCGCCACGCCGATCCCGCGCACGCTGCAGCTCGCGTTCTACGGCGACCTGAAGGTGAGCACTTTGCGCGCGCGCCCGGCCGGACGCGGCCGGCTGGTGACGCGCGTGGCGGGCGAGGAGAAGTTCCCGCAGGTGCTCGAGTTCATGGCCACGGAGCTCGCGGCCGGCCGGCAGGCGTACGTGGTGGTTCCGGTGATCGAAGAGGGCGGCCGCGCCGACATGCGGGCCGCCGAGGCCGAATTCCAGCGGCTCGGCTCGCACCCCGTGCTCGAACGCTTCCAGCTCGGGCTGTTGCACGGCCGGCTCAAGGCCGACGACAAGCAGGACGTCATGCGCCGCTTCGCCGCCGGCGACATAGACGTGCTGGTGTCGACCACGGTGGTCGAGGTGGGCGTGGACGTTCCCAACGCCACGCTGCTCGTGATCGAGAACGCCGAGCGTTTTGGACTCACGCAGCTCCACCAGCTGCGCGGCCGCGTGGGCCGCGGCGCGCACCGCTCGGTGTGCGTGCTCGTGCCCGGCCCTGGCGCCAGCGCGCTGGCGCGCCGGCGGCTGGAGCTGGTGGCCGGCACCGAGGACGGCTTCAGGATCGCCGAAGCCGATCTCGAGCTGCGCGGCCCGGGCGAGCTGTGGGGCGTGCGCCAGAGCGGCCTGCCGCGCCTGAAGCTGGCCGACCTGGCCCGCGACGTGGAGCTGCTGGAGCGAACCCGCGCCTCCGCCCACGAGCTGATCGCCGCCGATCCGTCCCTGGCCCAGCCCGCCCACGCCGCGCTGCGCGCCACCCTGTTCGCCCACTACCGCGAACCGATCGAGCTGGCGTTGGCGGGTTAAGCGGGAATTCCTGCGGCCGTCACCCCGCGTGGGTGCGCAGCTCGGGTTGGCGGTGGCCCCAGACCAGGGCCAGCGCGCCGGCGCCGCCCACCAGCGTGGCGCAGATCAGCAGCGTGGGGCCGGTGCCGAGCAGGCGCACCAGCGGCGCCGCGGCGGACGTGGCGACGAGGAAGATCAGCCGCATGATGAAGTCGCGCGCGCTGAACACGCGCCCCAGCTGCTCGGGCGTGACCGCCTGCTGCACGATGGTCTCGGGCAGCATGAAGCTGGGCGCGGCGAACACGCCCATCACGAACGCCGCGATCGCGAACACGGCGAAGCGCGTGGACACCCCGAACGCGACGATCATGCCGGCCACCACCATCAGCCCGCCGCCCAGCTGCAGCGGGCGCAGCATCGTGCGTCCCGGGTTCACGATCAGCCAGATGCCGAGCGCCGAGCCGAGCGCGAGCGAGCCGATCAGCACCGACACGCGCTCCATGCCGGGCTTGAGCGCCGCCTGCTGGATGTGCGCGTTGCCGGCCACCTGCAGGAATCCGCCCGCGAGCCAGGTGGCGCCGAGCGCGATCAGCGACAGCCGCACGGCGGGATGGCTGCTCACCACCCGCCAGCCGTCCGCCACCTCGCGCAGGTAGCCGCGGTTGAGCGCGTGCTTGTGCGCCTGCTCGCGCGGGCCGGGCCGGTAGCGGACCAGCGCCAGCGTGACCACCGACACCACGTAGGTGGCGGCGTCGATCCGGATCGCCACCGGCCAGCCCCAGTGGTCCACCACCCAGCCGCCCAGCGCGCCGCCCAGCACGGTGGCGATCACGCCGGCCACCGTGAGCAGCGCGTTGGCGGCCAGCAGCTGGTCGTGCCTGACGATCGCGGGGGTGATGGCGCTGCGGGCCGGCAGGAAGAACACGTTGCACGTGAACAGCAGGAACACCAGCGAGAACACCCAGCCCATGTGATGGGTGAGGCCGTAGAGCGTCGGCAGCAGTGCGACGATCACGGCGCGCAGCACGTCCGACCAGATCAGCACTCGCCGCAGGTTCCAGCGGTCCACGTACGCGCCGGTGAACGGCGCCAGCAGCAGCACCGGCGCCAGCATCACGATCCCCTGCACCGCGAGCAGCGTGGGATAGCGCACATCGGTGGCGCGCCGGGTGTGCTCGAGCAGCAGGCCGCCGAGCCCGAGGTAGGTCAGCCGGTCGCCGAGGATCGAGATCAGCTGGCCCAGCCACAGGGCGGCGAAGTTGCGCTGGCGGAAGAGGGGGAGTTCGGCCGCGGCCACGCTGCCCGCGCTACGCGGCGCTGTGCACGCGGGCGCGGCGCGCGAGCACGTCGCGGTAGATCGCTTCGATGCGGTCGGTGACGCGCGGCCACGCGAACTTGAGCGCATGGGCGCGGCCCTGCGCGGCGAGCGCCGCGCGGCGGGCGGGATCCTCGGTCAGCGCCACGATGCGGTCGGCCAGCGCCCCGACGTCGCCGGGCGGGAACACCTCGCCGTCCTGGCCCGGGTTCACGACCGAGCGGTAGCCGGGGATGTCGGACGCGATCACGGCGCGTCCCGCGGCCATGGCTTCCACCAGCACGATGCCGAAGCTCTCGTTGCCGAGCGCGGGCGACACGAAGATGTCGCCCGTCGCGTACCAGCGCGGCAGATCGCGGCTCGGCACGTGCCCGAGGAACGTGACGCCCTCGCGGTAGGCGGGCGGCACCGATGCCTCGAACTTCGCGCGCAGGTAGGAGTCGCCCACGATCAGCAGCCGCGCGCGCCCGCCCGTGCGCGCCACCACCCGTGGCCACGCGGCCAGCAGCACGTGCACGCCCTTCCTGGGATCGAGGCGCCCCACGAACAGCACGTTGACGTGACCGCTCGAGCACCATTCCTCGAACGGCTGCACGCCCGGGTGGAACGCGTCCACGTCCACGCCGTTCGGGATGACGTGGTAGTCGCCGGGGAAGTAGCGCGCCGCGAACTCGCGCGCGGTGGGGGACACGGCGATGCGCGCGTCCAGCCGGTCGACGAGCGGCGCCAGCCGGCCGCGCATCAGCTCCAGCATGCGGCTGCGTCCGCCGGTGGTGTGGAACGTGCCCACCTGCGCGCACGGCGCGGCCTTCACCGCCATCAGCGGCAGCGTGGGCACGAGCGGCGCGTGCGTGTGCACCAGGTCCAGATCGTGGCGCTTCATCAGCGCGCGCAGCTTGCGCTCGAGCCCGAAGCCCACCGCCAGGTCCACGAACGCGCCGTTGAACGGAATCAGCAGGTTGTAGCCGACGCGCTCGACGCCGGGCGCGTGCGCGGCCTCGCCGCGGCGGAAGTGGCTGGTGATGATCACCACCTCGTGGCCGCGCTTCCTCAGCTCGAGCGCGGTGTGGTGCACGTGCTCCGTCACGCCGCCGTAACGCGGGTAGTAGGACTGCGTGACGATGCCGACCTTCACCCCGCGGCGCTCCGCTCGGCGCCGGCCAGCGCGGGCTCGGCGGCGGGCTGCGGCTCCCACAGCGGACGGAAGATGCACCACTGATCGAGGTGCGCGCGGATGTGGCGTTCGGAGGTGGCGGCGATCTCGGCGTGCAGCGCGGCGGCGCTCGGGAACGCGGCCGGGTCGAGCGGCGGCTCGATCGTGATGCGGAACCTGCCGGGCCTGACGCGTGTGCAGCAGCCGCACACGACGAGCGCGCCCGTCCGCTGGGCCAGCACGCCCGGACCGGAGGGGAAGCGCGTCTCGCGCCCGAACAGCTCGACCGCCACGCCGTGGCTGTAGATGTCGCCATCCACCATCAGCGCGACCAGGTCGTTGTGCTCGAGCGCGCGCAGCAGCTTGCGATAGCCGTCCTCGGGCGAAACGGTGTGGATCGCGAGCTCGGACTTGGTCTCGCGCACCGCCGGCGACAGCCAGCGGTTGAGCTGCACGCCGGCCACCGCGTGCAGCGTGTAGCCCCAGTGCGCCAGCACGACCGCCGCCAGCTCCCAGTTGCCGACGTGGACGCATGTGATGATCGTGCCGCGCCCGCGCGCGACGGCCTGCTCCAGGTGCTCGCGGCCCTCGACCTCCACCGAGCGCAGCAGGTCCTCGCGCGACAGGTGCGGCAGCCGGAAGAACTCGAACATCATCCGGTTGTAGCTCTTCATCATGTGACGGGCGATCTTGACGCGCTCGCGACGCGACAGGCGCGGGACGATCACCGCGAGGTTGGCGAGCGCGGCGTGGCGACGGGCGGGGAACAACCGGAAGTGCAGCTCGGTGAACACGTCGGCGAGGAAATAGCCGAGACCGAGCGGCATGCCTGCGACGAGGCCGGTGAGCCAGCCGAATACGAGTCGAGACATCCTGCGACTCCTCCATGGGCCGCGCCCCGCCGGGGCGGAATGCGCGCCGACCCTACTTTCCGGCGCGAGATCGTGTCAAGAACCGACCGCCCCGGTCCAGTACTCCAGAGCGTTGCGAAATAGACGGTTGCGTCGCGGGCGGCGGGGCGGTGTGTCGGACGTGTTCCGGCTGCGAAGCGCCGTCGCCGGCCAACGGGCAGCGGAACGCCGCTAATTCGATCAAGCCTGGTGCGGCGCGCGCCGATACCGGCTGCGACGCCAGGAGGTGCGCGAGCCAGGCACCCGTCCGGCAAACGAGTGTGGCGACCCCATTCGGTGCATGGGGTTCGTTCTCCATCACCCTCGAGGTCCCCATGGAGAAAGGGCGGCAAGGGGCTCCACGGGTTCGCCTCGTGACAGGGTGGGGTCGCACAAGGAGGATACGACCGTGGTCGTGGTGAGCTATTCCGGCAAGGAGATCAACGCGAAGCTGGTGTATTACGGGGCCGGCCTGAGCGGTAAGACGACGAACCTCGAGTCGATCTACGAGGCCGTGCCGGATACGAGTCGCGGCAAGATGGTCAGCATGAAGACGCAGTCGGACCGCACGCTGTTCTTCGACCTGCTGCCGCTCGACCTTGGCGAGATCATGGGGTTCAAGACCCGGTTCCTGCTCTACACGGTCCCCGGCCAGGTGTTCTACAACGCGACGCGCAAGCTGGTGCTGAAGGGCGCCGACGCGATCGTGTTCGTGGCCGACAGCGAAGTCGGCAAGATGGAGGAGAACAAGGAGAGCCTCGCCAATCTGCGCGGGAACCTGGCCGAGTACGGCCTGTCGCTCGACGAGATTCCGTGGGCGATCCAGTACAACAAGCGCGACCTGCCGAACGTCTATTCGGTCGAGGAGCTGAACGCCCAGCTCAATCCGGACGGCAAGGTGCCGTGCTTCGAGGCCGTCGCCACCAAGGGCACGGGCGTGTTCGAGACGTTCCGCGGCGTGTCGCACCTGCTGATGGAAAAGGTGACACGCGATCTGCGGCGCACGCCGGTCGGTCAGCGCGCGACGGCGAGCGTCGCCGAGGAGCCTGCTTCGCCGGCGATCGGCGGCCCCCAGCCGCCCACGACGCCACCCGCGCGCGCGATCCAGCGGGAGGCGCGCGAAACGGCGCCGCCCCAGCCCGAGCCCTCGCGGCTCGACTACGGCCGCGAGATCGAGTTGCCCTCCACGCCGCCACCGCCGGCGCGCAAGACGGCGACCGTCACCACCGCCCATGCGCCAGCCACGCCCGCGGCCGTGAAGACGCACACGGCGACGACCGCGCCCGCCGCGAGCGGCGAAGTTGTCATTCCCCTGAAGTTCACGAAGGACGGCCCCCGGGAAATCGTGCTGCGGATCGTCGTTCAGCTCGAAGACTGACGCCGGTCGGTTCCGACGGGCGCGTCCGTCGGAACGCCGTTGACTACGGCCCCGCGCGTTCCTAATGTGGGGGAGCGATGAGCCCTTCCCGTGCGCTCGTTCTCGCCGCGCTGCTCGGCGGCCCGCTGTGCGCCGCTCCGGCGCGCGCCGTTCCACTCGGCGCAGCGGCGGTCTACACGCCGAGCGTTCCCGTCAGCGGGCTCGCGTTCCCGAGCCACTGGTTCGATGTCTCGCGCCTGCACTTCAGCCAGAGCTTCAGCTTCGGCTCGGGCGGGATCGGCAACAGCGCGTTGTCGGTGACGAGCATGAGCTACCAGTTCTCGTCCCCGCTGTCGATGTCGGTGAGCCTCGGCAACGCGTGGGGCGGCAACGGACCGATCGGCGCCAGCAACAAGATGTTCCTCGAAGGCTTCAACCTGGCGTACCGCCCGAACGCGGCGTTCCAGTTCCAGGTGCAGTATCGCGACGTCCGCTCGCCCCTGCAGTGGGGCTACGACGCGGAGCGCCTGAACCGCTGGGGCGGCCTGCCCTGATCTCTCCGGCGACGAGCCGGCTCGAGCGCTCCCTTTCCACGCACGGCCGCACGCGGCTCGTTCCGTTCCTGACGGCCGGATTTCCCACGCTCGAAGCGACCGCCGCGATGGCCGCGGGTCTCGCGGAGCGCGGCGCCGCCGCGCTCGAGCTCGGCGTGCCGTTCTCCGATCCGATCGCCGACGGCCCCGACATCCAGCGCGCCTCCGAATGGGCGCTGCGGCGGCGCGTCGGCATGGCCGAAGTGCTCGGCCTGGTGCGCGACGTTCGCGCCCACGCGGCGGTTCCGATCGTGCTGATGACGTACGCGAACCCGGTGCTGCGCTACGGCGCGGCGCGGTTCGCGCACGACGCGCGCGCCGCCGGCGCGGACGGCGTGCTGATGTCGGACCTGCCGCCCGAGGAGCTGCCCGAGGTGTGGGACGCGATGGACGCGGCGGAGCTGGACACGGTGGTGCTGGTCGCGCCGACCACGGACGGCTCGCGGCTGCCGGGGCTGGTCGCGCGCGCGCGGGGGTTCGTGTACTGCCTCGCGCGCACCGGGGTGACCGGCGGCTCGGCGGGCGAGCACGGCGATCTCGCCGCGCGCATCGCGGCGGTGCGGAAGCTCACGCCCCTCCCGGTGGGCGTGGGGTTCGGGATCGCGACGCCGGCCCAGGCGGCGGCGCTGTGCGGCGTGGCCGATGCCGCCGTGGTCGGCGCCGCGCTGATGCGCGCGGCCGGCGGGCCCGAGACGGGCGCGGTCGAACGCGTGGTGGAACTCGGGGCGTCGCTGGCGCAGGCGCTGGAAGATGCAGCGGCCCGCGGTTCGGGCCAAGGCCTGACTCCGAGCGCGTAACTGGCGTCGGGCCATCGGACTGCGCTGCTCGAGGTTGATGGCGGGTGTCTTGGGTCAGCGGGTCGCGTCCGTGGGCGCCCGGCGGCGATACGAAAGGCGTCAGTTCATGTTGCCGGAATGAGTGCGGGGTGGTTGCGGGGTTTACCGCTTGGACCGCCGGGCAGGTTGTGGCTATTCTCGGCTCAAGTCGCTTGGGGTAAAGGCCGATACGCCCCTTATGCCGGTCGTACCGGCTCTAGTGCTGCGGAGGATGCTGCACGATGCTCGTCCTAACACGGAAGTTAGGAGAAAACATCCGGATCGGTGACTCGGTGAAGATCACCGTCCTCGAGGTTCGCTCGGGCCAGGTCAAGCTTGGCATCGAGGCGCCGCCCGAGGTCAAGGTGCACCGGGAGGAGATCTATGCCCGGATCCAAGAGGAGAACCGGCGCGCCCAGCGCTGGAAACCCGAGGGGCAGAATCCCCAGCCGCCGCCCGCTCCCGACAAGAAGGATCGACCCGGCCCCGCATGACGGTCCCGCGATGAGCCCGACGCCTCGCATGGCGCCGCGCAGCAAGCGCGGCCGCCCGGCGGCCGGCGCCCCGACGCTGGCGCGCATCATCCCGATCGAGTCCGCCCGCTCGCGCGACCTGCGCTGGTCGCGCATCGCCGCCGCCCGCGCGCGCATCGCCGCCGGCTGGTACGAGCGCGACGAAGTGCAGTCGCGGCTCGCCGATGCGGTGCTCGAGGAGCTGAACCGCAAGTAGCCCGCTCCGGCGTTCGGACACCCGCGCCCGCCGCCCGTGCGGCGGGTCGTTCGTTGTGCGGCCGATGCGGGCGTGCCGCCGCCCTTTCCGTCACGCGCCGGCTCTGCGATAATCGCCGCAGGGATGACTCGCCTGCCCGCTGCGCGCATTCGCCACGCGGGCGTCGCCGAAGGATCGGCGTCCGGCGCACCGATGGAAGCCGTCGGTCGCCTGCTGTTCGCCGCCGCGGACGACGCCGTGCTGCTGGTCGCTCCGGATGGCCGGATCGCATCGGCCAATGCCGCGGCTTCGGCGCTGCTCGGTGCGCCGCCCGCGCGCGTGCTGCACCATCCCGCCTCGCACCTGCTGCGCACGCCCATTCCGGGCGAGGACCCGCTCCACGACGCGCTGGCCGAGCCGCAGCTCGAGCGCGAGCTGATGCTGACCACGCCGGGCGCGGGCGACGTGCCGGTGCGCTGGCGCTCGTGGCGCGTGGGCCGCCCGCCGTGGCGGCTGATCGTGCTGCACGACCTGACGCAGGCGCGCCGCCAGCAGGAGGAGCTGCGCCGCCACGAGCGGCTCGCCACGCTCGGCCAGCTCTCGGCCGGCGTGGCGCACGAGATCCGCAATCCGCTGGCCGGCATCGGCACCAGCGCGCAGGTGCTGCTGCGCCGGTTCGAGCCGCGCGACGAGCGCGCGCGGTTCGTGCGCGTGATCCTGGACGAGGTGAGCCGGCTCGACCGCATCGTCACGAGCCTGCTGCAGTACGCGCGCCCGCGCACCCCGAAGCTCGAGCCCGGCGCGCTCGTGCCATGCGTCGAGCGCGTGCGCGAGCTGTCTGCCGACGCGCTGCGCGAGGCGGGCGTGACGGTCGAGGTCGACGTGCAGCCGCGGCTGCCCGAGGTGTGGATCGACGCCGACCTCGTGACCCAGGTGCTGCTGAACGTGACGCTGAACGCCGTGCAGGCGATGAGCGGCGGCGGCACGCTGCGCTACGAGATCCGCCGCGTACGCCGGCGTCGCGCGCCGCGCGGCCCCGGGCGGCGCGCCTCGGACGCCCCCGCCGGCGGCCCCGGCGGGCGCTCGGCCCAGCGCTGGGTCGAGCTGCAGCAGGTGCGCGTGATCGACTCCGGCGCCGGTATCGCGCGCGGCGTGATGGACAAGCTGTTCGATCCATTCTTTTCCACCAAGCCCCGCGGCACCGGGCTCGGACTCTCGATCTCGCAGACCATCATGCAGGAGCACGGTGGCTCGATCGAGGTGGCGAGCCGCGAGGGTCGCGGCACCACCGTGATGCTCAACTTCCCCGTGGAGAAACGACATGGCCAGAGGCGAACCGCAGACGCGCACGCAGAGTCCGCACGCGCTGCTGATCGTGGATGACGAGCGCTCGCTGCGCTTCAGCATCGGCGAGTGGGCGCGCGACGGCGGCTACGCGGCGCTCGAGGCCGAGGGCGGCGAGCAGGCGCTGGACGTCGTGCGCGAGCAGTCCGTGGACGCGGTGCTGCTGGACCTGAAGCTCGGGGCGGAGGACGGCATCGAGGTGCTGAAGCGGCTGCGCGCCGAGGACGAGTCGCTGCCAGTGATCATGCTGACGGGCCACGGCACGATCGCGCACGCGGTCGAGGCCACCCGGCTCGGCGCGTTCGACTTCATGGTGAAGCCGCCAGACCTGGACCACCTGGGGGTGGTGGTGGCGCGCGCCATCGAGCACACCCGGCTGCGCCGCGAGCTGGACGGGCTCAGGCGCGAGAAGCTGCCGACCCTGGTCGGCGCCGCCGGGCTGGCGGCCACGCTGCAGCAGCTCGAGAAGGCGGCCCGCAGCTCCACCGCCACCGTGCTGCTGCAGGGCGAGACCGGATCCGGCAAGGGGCTGCTGGCGCGCTGGCTGCACGCGCGCAGCCCGCGCGCCGGCGCGCCGATGGTGGAGCTCAACTGCAGCGCGATCCCGGAGTCGCTGCTCGAGAGCGAACTGTACGGCCACGAGAAGGGCGCGTTCACCGACGCCAAGCGGTTCCGCAAGGGCCTGGTGGAGATGGCCGACGGCGGCACGCTGTTCCTGGACGAGATCGGTGAGATGGCGCCGGCGCTGCAGGCCAAGCTGCTGCACGTGCTCGAGACGCGCACGTTCCGGCGCGTGGGCGGCGGCAGCGACATCTCGGTGGACGTGCGCATCGTCGCCGCCACGCACCGCGATCTGCCGCGCGCGGTGGCCGAGGGCCGGTTCCGCGAGGACCTGTTCTTCCGCCTCAACGTCGTGCCGGTGCACGTGCCGGCGCTGCGCGAGCGGGTCGAGGACATCGAGCCGCTGGCCGAGCACTTCGTCGCGACGTTCTGCCACGAGCTCGGCCGCCGGCCCGCGCGCCTGCACCCCGCGGCGCTGGCGGCGCTCAAGGCCTGCCGCTGGCCCGGCAACGTGCGCGAGCTGCGCAACGTGATCGAGCGCGTGGTGCTGCTCGAAGCCGATGACGAGATCCGTCCCGAGCACCTGCCGCCGGGACTGGCGCCCGGCCCGGCTCCGGCCGACACGTCGGGCGCGATGTTCACGCCCGGCGTGGTGCGGCCGCTGGCCGAGGTGGAGCTGGCCGCGATCCAGCACGCGCTCGGCGTGTGCGGCGGCAACAAGACCCGCGCCGCCGCGCAGCTCGGCATCTCGCGCCAGACGCTGCGCACGAAGCTCAAGGAACACGCGCTCGAGGACGAAGAAGAGGTGTGACACCGGCCGGTTTCCGGCCGGCTGGTCCGCCATTGTGCATGCATCCTGCACGCCGCGCGCCCGGCGCCGGGCGCGCGCGCGCACGGTGTTCGGGATCGCCCGCCGCCGGCGCCACCGGCGCCGCGCGTGAGCGCCGCCCGCTAATTCCTTCCACGTCAATCGCCTGACGGGCGCACGCCCGGGCGCCACCGCCCCGACCCGGGCCCCACGCGGCGGCGCGCGCGGCCCGCCGCGGCCGGCGCTTCCCACTGGCACGCAGACTGCAAACCTCCGGCTCGTCCCGCCGCACCCCCACTGCCTCCACGGAGCCGGAGCATGCCGCACGTACTCATCATCGAAGACGAGCCGACCACGGCATGGGCCCTGGCCGAGGGGCTGTCGGACGACGGCTTCACCATCGACACGTTCCGCTCCGCCGAGGACGCGTGCGCGTGGCTCGAGCAGGGCCGCAGCGACGCCGTCATCACCGACCTGAGGCTGCGCGGCATGAGCGGACTGGCGCTGGCGAAGAAGCTCGCGCGCGGGCCGCACGCCCAGCCGGTGATCGTGGTGACCGCCTACGGCGGCGTCGAGACCGAGACCGCGCTCAAGCGCGCCGGCGTGTTCGAGATCTTCCCGAAGCCGTTCCGCATGGACCTGCTGCGCCGCGCGCTGCGGCGCGCGCTCGAGCACTCGGCCCGTCGCCGCAGCGCGCCGCGCCGCCGGAAGGCCGCGTGAGCGCCGCGCCGGAGGTGACGCGCGACCGGGTGGCGGAGGCGCTGCTGCAGCTCGCGCCGGCCGAGCGCACGCTGCTCGCGCTGCACCTGGTGGACGGCTGCTCGATCGCCGACGTGGCCGCGATCCTGGGCGTGCCCGCGCCGCTCGCGCGCCGCATGATCGAAGCCCGGCTGAAGGCGATCGCCACGCTGCTCGGCGTCAGACCCGGCGCGCGCCGCGCGCGGCTGCGGAAGGCATCGTGAGCCTCGGCCATCCGTGCACGCACGCGGCCGACCCGCGGCGCGCCATGCCGCAGCACCCGGGCACCCGGCTGGACGAGGCCGAGCGCGCGCGCGTCTCGCTCGCGGCCGAGGAGCGCCGGCTGGCGCGGCTCGGGTTCACGCCCGCGGCCGAGCGCTGCCGGCTGCAGCGGCGCTACTGGGAGTTCGTATCGGCGCTGCTGTCGCTGGAGCAGGCGCCGGCCATGAGGCTCGCGCGATGAGCCGCCCGCGCACCCGCACGCGGCTCGCGGTGGTGGGCGGCGCCGAGCCGGGCGCCGCGCCGTTGAGCGATCACCCGTCGCACTGGGCGCGACCCGGCGTGCGCACGATCGCGATCGCCAGCGGCAAGGGCGGCGTGGGCAAGAGCACGGTGGCCGCCAATCTGGCCGTCGCGCTCGGCGAGCGCGGCGCGCGCGTGCTGCTCGTGGACGCCGATCTCTCGCAGGCCAACCTCGACCTGCTGCTCGGGCTGCATCCGCGCTGGGACCTGTCGCACGTGCTGGCGGGGGAGCGGACGCTGGAAGAAGTGGTGGTGAGCGGGCCCGCGGGCCTGAAGCTGGTGCCGGCCGCCTCCGGCACGCCCGAGCTGACCGAGCTCGACGACGTGCGGCGCGAGGCGCTGTGGCGCGGGCTGTCGCAGCTCGAGACCGACGTGGACCTGCTGATCGTCGACAACGCCTCCGGCGTGTCGCGCCAGGTGACGGCGTTCTGCCTGGCCGCCGACGACGTCGTGGTGGTGACCACGCCCGAGCTGCCGGCGTTCTCCGACGCCTACGGGTTCGTGAAGCTGCTGCAGGCGCAGGGCCTGCGGCGCGCCCCGCACCTGCTCGTCAACATGGCCACGAGCCCGGAGGAGGCGGAGGACACCGCGCACGGCATCCAGCTCGTGGCGCGTCGCTTCCTGCACCTGGAGCTCGCCGCCTGGGAGTTCGTGCCGCTGGACCCTGCCGTGCCGCGCGCGGTGCGCATGCAGGAGCCGGTGGTGCGCGCGTTTCCGCAGTCCCCCGCCGCGGCGGCCTATCGCGCGCTGGCGGCACGGCTGTGGCCCACGACGCCGGGGCGCGAGCTCCGCGACGTGCCCGCACCGCAGCGTCTGGAAGCCTAGGAGGTCCGCCGATGCCCCGCCCCGCCGCCCCGCGCGCGTCCCGCCCCGCGACGCGCACGTCCCGCCGTCCGGAACGATCCC
>DASSIN010000302.1:0-4442 GCA_035691845.1 Candidatus Eiseniibacteriota bacterium
CGCGAAGCCGGCCACGAAGCCGGGCGCGTTGGGGCGCGGCGGCGCGGCGGTCGCGCTCGTCGCCAGGGGCGCGGTCAAGTCCGGCAAGCCGGGGAACGTGCGCGTGGCCGGCGGCAAGAATGGGCCCGCCGCCCGCGACGCGGTTGCATCGAAGGGTGCCAAGACCAAGGGCAAGCTCGTTGCGGTGCGCCGCGCCACCAAGCCCGATCCGCAGGTGCGGCCGCTCGGCGTGCTGCCGCCCGAGGCGCGCGTGCGGAACGAGCGCCCGATGCCCGCCCGCCCCGCGACCGTCGGCAAGCGACCCGTGGCCGCGCCCGCTCGAACCCCCCAGGGAGCTCAACGCGTGACCGAGAAGGATCTGAAGGAATTCGAAGGCCGGCTGCTGGCCGAGCGCCAGCGGATCATGAAGGAGATGGGGCACCTCGAGAACACGGTGCTCAAGGTCAACCAGCGTGACAGCTCGGGGGATCTGTCGGGCTATTCGTTCCACATGGCGGACGCCGGCACCGACGCCATCGAGCGCGAGAAGGCGTTCATGTTCGCGTCGGCCGAGGGCCGCATGCTGCTCGAGATCAACGAGGCGCTGCGCCGTCTGTACCGCGGCGAGTACGGGCTGTGCGAGTCGTGCGGCAAGCCGATCGCGCGCGCGCGGCTCGAGGTGATGCCGTTCGCGCGGCTGTGCGTGGAGTGCAAGGAGAAAGAAGAGCGGGCGAACCGCGGGGCGCAATGAGGCGCTCGCTGCTGCTGCTCGCGCTGGTGGCGGGCGGCATCGTCGCGCTCGATCGCTGGACCAAGGTGTGGGCGGCGGGCTCGCTGCCGTTCAATCAGCCGGTCAGCGTGCTCGGGCAGTTCCTGCGGCTCACCTACACGCGCAACTCCGGCGTGGCGTTCGGGCTCGGGCAGGGCACCGGGTTCCCGTACTACGTGTTCTCGATCGCCGCCACCGTGGCGATCGTGGTGATGTTCGTGCGCCGGCAGGTGCACACGTGGCCGCGGCAGCTCGCGCTGGCGCTGATCCTGGGCGGCGCGCTCGGCAACCTGTGGGACCGGATCGCGACCGGCGAGGTGGTGGATTTCATCGAGGTGGGGGTGCGCCGCTGGTACTGGCCGGTGTTCAACGTGGCCGATTCCGCCGTGACCGTGGGCGTGATCATGTTCGCGCTGGCATGGCCGAAGCGCGACGCCTCGAGCGCCGATCCGGTCGAGGCCTCGGCCGCCGGAGTGCCCGGTGACGTCGCGCACGCTGGAGCTCCAGGTCCCGGACTCGAAAGCCGGGGAGCGACTGGACCTGTTCCTCGCGAAAGCGCAGACCGACCTCTCGCGTAGCCAGCTCCAGACGCTGATCCGCGCGGGCGCGGCGCGCGTGAACGGCGCCGCCGCGCGCGCATCGACGCGGCTGCGCGCCGGCGACCGGCTCACGCTCGCGCTCCCCGCGCCACGCGAGAGCGCGCTCGCGCCCGAGCCGATCCCGCTTGCGATCCGTTACGAGGACCTGGACCTGCTGGTGCTCGACAAGCCGGCCGGGCTCGTGGTCCATCCC
Organism: Candidatus Eiseniibacteriota bacterium; assembly: GCA_035691845.1. Taxonomy (GTDB): domain Bacteria; phylum Eisenbacteria; class RBG-16-71-46; order RBG-16-71-46; family RBG-16-71-46; genus DASSIN01. The sequence continues at coordinate 1,541 of DASSIN010000302.1, forward strand.
GGCGCCGGCGTGCGCGAGGGCACGCTCGTGCACGCGCTGCTGCATCACGCGCCCGGGATCGCGGACGTGGGCGGCGCCGGCCGGCCGGGGATCGTGCACCGGCTCGACAAGGACACATCGGGGCTGATGGTGGTGGCCAAGACCCCGCGGGCGTACCGGGCGCTGGTCGAGGCGCTGCGGGCGCACGAGGTGACGCGCACCTACGATTGCCTGGTGTGGGGCGACGTGCGCGGCGAACACGGCACGATCGAGGGCGCGATCGGGCGCCACCCCAAAGCCCGCACCCGCATGGCGGTGGTCGCCCGCGGCGGCCGTCCCGCCCGCACCCACTGGCGGGTGCGCGAGCGTTTCGGGCCGGTGACGCGCCTGACGGTGAACCTCGAGACCGGCCGCACGCACCAGATCCGCGTGCACCTGGCCCACATCCGGCATCCCGTGGTGGGGGACAAGACCTACGGGAGCGGGAAAAACCTGTTGAGCGCCGGCGGGCCGCAGCGTAGCCTTGCCACCGCTCTGCTCGGCTGTCTTCGGCGGCAGGCGTTGCATGCCGCCGAGCTGCAGCTCAGGCATCCCGTGTCCGGCATGCCGCTTTCGTTCACCTCCGACGTGCCGGCGGACTTCCGGCGCGCCGTGGAACTGTTGAGAACCGCGACCGGCCGCGCCCGGTGACCATGCCCAAGGCAGACAAGCAGCCCCCCGACACGATCACCCTGACCCTGCCGAGCCGCCTCGAGCTGCTGGGTCTGCTCGACCGCGTGACCGCCGCGCTGTGCGAGCGCATGGAGCTGGACGAGGCAACCGCCTCGCAGGTGTCGATGTCGGTGATCGAGGCGGGCACCAACGCGATTCAGCACGGCCATCGCCGCGACCCCAACAAGCTCGTGGACGTGCGCTTCGACCTGTGGCCGGACCGGATCGAGATCTCGGTCCACGACACCGGCGCCGGCTTCGACGTGTCGCGCGTCAACGGCGACGTGACCTCGCCCGAGCACCTGTTCGACGCCCGCGGCCGCGGCATCTACATCATGCGCGCGTGCATGGACGAGGTCGCCTACGACGTTTCCGCCTCCGGCACCACCTGCCACCTCGTGAAACGCCGCCCCGCCAAGGCCTCGGCTGCTGCGAGCTGAGCCCCCGGGCGCCAATTCCCCCTGCCCGGCCACCAAGGCTACAGTCCCCCCATGCCTCGCGTTCTCGCCGTGGACTGGGGTGAGCGCCGGGTCGGGCTCGCCGTCAGCGATCCGACCGGCACCATCGCCTCGGGCCTTCCGACCCTGATCGTGCGCAGCCTGGAGCAGGCGGTGGAGGGCGTGGGGCGCGCGGCGACCGAAGCCGAGGCCGAGCGCATCGTGGTCGGGCTGCCGCTGACGCTGGCAGGCGAGCGCGGCGAGGCCGCGCAGCGCGCCGAGGCGTTCGCCGATGCGATCGCGCGCCGCACCGGGCTCCCGGTCGAGCTGCTGGACGAGCGCCTCACCTCGGCGCTGTCGCAGCGCCGGCTGAAGGAGGCGGGCGCCAAGGGCGGCGCCACCCGGCGCACGCGCGAGCGCGCGCGGGCGCGGGTGGACCAGGGCGCGGCGATCGCGCTGCTCGAGGGCTGGCTCGCGCGCGCCGCCCGCGCGGCCGAGGGCGGCGCCGGCGCCGCCAGGGACGGGCGATGACGGCGCGAATGGATCGGGAGTCGGCGGTGGTGACTTCACGGTTCGGGGGTCGTCGCTGATGGCGCGGAAGGTGCGGCCGTTCCGGCCCCGGCGCTGGGCGCTCGTGCTGCTCGCGGTGGCCGGGCTCGCGATTGCGTGGGACCTGCTGGTGCCGGCCGGCCTGTTCCCGAGCCACGAGCGGCGCGAGCTGCTGGTCGAGCGCGGGCAGTCGCTGTCGCACGTCGCCTCGGAGCTGCAGCGCGTCGGCCTGATCCACAGCACGCTCGGATTCGAGGTGCTGGCGCGGCTGATGCGGCTCGACCGCCACATCAAGGCCGGCCAGTACTCGTTCGCGCTCGGCACCACGGTGCCCGCGATCCTGCGCGCGTTCGCGCGCGGCATGAGCGGGCTCGACCTCGTCACCATTCCCGAAGGGCTCACGGTGCTCGAGGCCAGCGTGCTGCTCGCGCATCATCTCGGCGTGCCGGTGGCCGCGTTCGACTCGCTCGCGCACGACCGGCAGTTCCTCGACTCGCTGGACGTGCACGCGCCATCGCTCGAAGGCTACATCGCGCCCAACACCTACGAGATGCTGCCGGGCACCGCCCCCGAGACCGCGCTGCGCACGATGGCGATGCGCCAGCGCGAGATCCTGAAACGCGAGGCCGCCGGGCGCGATTCGCTGCCGTTGGGGCTCGGGCTGCACCAGATCCTCACGCTCGCCTCGATCGTCGAGTGCGAGGCCGCGGTGGACGACGAACGCCCGCGCATCGCGCGCGTGTACCTGAACCGCCTGCAGCGCGGCATGAAGCTGCAGGCCGATCCCACCGTCGCATACGGCATGCACATGCCGCCGCGCTCCAGGCTGTTCCTGCGCCAGCTCAAGTTCGATTCGCCGTACAACACCTACGTGGTGGACGGGCTGCCGCCCGGGCCGATCTGCAATCCCGGCGAGAAGAGCATCCACGCCGTGCTGAACCCGAGCCCGCCCGGCCCCGAGCTGTACTTCGTCGCGCGTGGCGAGGGCGGCCGGCACTTCTTCTCGACCACATACGAGCAGCACCTCGCCAACATCGAGCACGCGCACTCGATCGAGGCCGCCGCCGCAGCGGCCGCGGCCGGCCCCGATTCGGTGCGCAAGGTGGATTCGCTGGCGGTGAAGGATTCGGTGGCGGCGCTGGCGGCGAAGGCGGGCGTCCGCGCCGACCCCGCCGCGCATGCCGCCGTGGAGGCCGCCCATGGTGCTGTCGAGTCCGGCGCGCACG
>DASSIN010000303.1:0-6414 GCA_035691845.1 Candidatus Eiseniibacteriota bacterium
CCCACATCGCCCCGTCGCTGCCGACGGTGTTCAAGAACCCGTTCGACGGCACGACGGCCAACGCGTGGGAGGACCGCGCCACGTTCGCGGCGCCCGCGTCGGCGACGCCGGGCATCGCCAGCTACGCCGATTCCGCCACCACCCAGTACAACGTCAAGGGCTGGGGCAAGGCGGCCGCGCTGACCCTGGTGCTCACCTCCGGCCAGTAACCCACGCCACCATGGATCGAACGCCGGGGGGAGCTTCGAGACTCCTTCCGGCGTTTCGTTCTCGGGGCACCCGAACGAAACGAACCGTGCGAGCCCACTCCACCATGACCCTGAACCCGACACCTGCCCGCGCCCGCGCAGCGCGCGCCGCCTCCCGCGGCTTCACGCTGATCGAGCTCATGATCGTGGTCGCGATCGTGGGCATCCTCGCGGCGATCGCGATCCCCAACTTCCTCAGCGCCCAGCAGCGCGCGCGCGAGGGAGGGACGCGCGAGAACATGCACGTGTTCCAGCTCGGGGCCGAGGACTTCGCGGTGCAGAACGACGCGCTGTATCCCACCAACGCGTCGGCCGTGGACAGCCTGCTGCAGCCCACCACCGTGTTCCGGAATCCGTTCACGGGCGGACAGGGCAGCGGCGTGGCATGGGAGGATCGCGCCAGCCTGGGGGCCGCGCCGTCCGCCACCCCCGGCCTGACGAGCTACGCCGACTCGAGCTGCCAGACGTTCAACATCAAGGGCCGCGGCGCGGCCGGGACGTTGAACCTGGTGCTCACCTCCGGCCAGTAGCGCCAGGGTGAATCGCGGCGCCCGCGCCGCCCGCCGCTCCGCCGGCACGTCCGCACCCGCACGCCCGGCCACGCGATCCGTCCTGGCCGCTTCCGAGCGGCACGCACGTTGCAATCCCAGTCGCCGGTCCGGCAGCCGAGCACGCGCTCCCGGCGTGCCAACGCCCGAAGGCACATCCGATTCCGGGCCCGGCGCACCAGCGCGTGGAAGGAGCCCCGTGCAGATTCCGACCAGCCTCGAACCCCAGCGGCCAGCGGCCGGCCGATCCCCGGCGGATCCCGCCGGGCTGGCCGTGTGCGCGCGCGGGCTCGGCAAGGACTACGTCCACGACTGGACCCGCAAGGTGACGCGGGGGCTGGACGGCCTGGACCTCGACGTGTGCCGCGGCGAGGTGCTCGGGATCCTGGGGCCGAACGGCGCCGGCAAGACCACCACGCTCAAGATCCTGACCGGGCTGCTCAAGCCCACGCGCGGACAGGCGTGGCTGATGGGCGAGCCGGTCGAGCGCACCGCCAGCCGCCGGAACCTCGGGTTCCTGCCCGAGCAGCCGTACTTCTACGACTACCTGAGCGGGCTCGAATACCTGGAGCTGGCCGGCCGGCTGTCGGGTCTCGATCACTCGACGGCGCGCCCGCGCGCGGCACATTGGCTCGAGCGCGTGGGGCTCGGCGACCGGCCCAGGCTGCGGCTGCGCAAGTACTCGAAGGGCATGCTCCAGCGCCTGGGCCTCGCGGCGGCGCTGGTGCACGAGCCGCAACTGCTGATCCTGGACGAGCCGATGAGCGGGCTCGACCCGTTCGGACGCCGCGACGTGCGCGAGCTGATCCTGGAGCAGCGCGCGCGTGGCGTGACGGTGCTGTTCTCGTCGCACATCCTGCCCGACGTCGAGATGCTGTGCGATCGCGTGGCGATCATCCTCGGCGGCCGGCTGGCGCGCGTGGCGCCGCTCGACGCGCTGGTGGCGGACGCGGGCGGCGTGGTCGAGATCCGCTGCGCCTCCGGACACGGATTCGAGCTGCCGGGGGAGTGCGGGCCGATCGAGCGCATGGAGCGCGCCGGCGAGACCGTGCTCCGGCTCGCGGACGGCGCCGGCGTGCAGCGCGTGCTCGCGGCGCTGCTGCGGGCCGGCGTGCCGGTGCGCGCCGTCACGCCGCAACGCCATGGCCTCGAGGCGCTGTTCCTGCGCGAGGCGGACGCCGTGGATGCGCATTCGACCGACGGTGCCGCGCGGAGGAGCGCGTGAGCGCGTTCGTGATCGCCCACAACACGTTCCGCGAAACGGTCCGGGACCGGCTGATGGCGGGCGTGCTCGTGGCCGGCGCCGCGCTGCTGGCGGTCACGCAGATCGCGACGCCGCTCGCGCTGGGCGAGGGCCGGCGCTTGACGGTGGACCTCGGGCTGTCGTCGATCTCGCTGCTCGGGCTGTTCGTGGTGGTGCTGGTCGGCACCAGCCTCGTGGCCAAGGAGCTGGACCGGCGCACGATCTACAACCTGCTGTCGCGGCCGATCGCGCGTCCCGCGTACCTGCTGGGCAAGTGGCTCGGCATCACCGCCGCGCTGCTCGCGCTGGCGCTGGCCCTGGGCGGGGCGCTGGCGCTGCTGCTGGCGTGGCGTGGATGGATGGTGTCGGCCGCGTCGCTGGCGCAGGGCGTCTACCTCGCCGGGCTCGAGCTGGCGGTGGTGGCGGCCGTGGCGGTGATGTTCTCGGCGCTGTCCACGCCGGTGCTGTCGGCGCTGTACACGCTCGGGCTGTACGCGGTCGGGCAGTGGTCGGACGACCTGCGCGCGTTCGCGGCCCACTTCCCGCCCGCGCTCGGGCGCATCGTCGGCGCGCTCGCCGACGTCGTTCCCAACCTGCCGCTGTTCAACATGCGCACGCTGGTCGCCGACGGCCGGCCGACGACGGCGCTGCACCTGGCGCTCGCCACCGGCTACGCGCTCACCTACGTGGCGTGCGTGCTGGCGCTCGGCGCCGCCGCGTTCGAGCGCAAGGACTTCAAGTGAGCGCGCGGTCGCGCGCGCTGACCCGCGACGGGCGGTTCGCCGCGGCATGGGCCACGGCGCTGGCGACGGGCGCGCTGGCGGTCGCGCTGGCGCACACGGCGGCGCGCACGCTGCCGGCGCCCAGGCCGCTCGAGGAGCTGGCCTACTACCCGTCCGGCCGGTTCATCGAGCCGGCCACGCTCGGCCACGCGCAGAGCGCGGCCGATCTCGCGTGGCTGCGCGCGGTGCAGTACTACGGCGAGCACCGCGACACCGACAACCACTTCGCGCGCATGGCGCACGTGTTCGACATCCTCACCACGCTCGCGCCGCACTTCACCGCCGCCTACGCGTTCGGCGGGTTCGCGCTGGCCCAGGAGGGGCGCGACTTCGCGGCGGCCGAGCGGCTGATGCAGAAGGGCGTCGACGCCAATCCCACCGATGCCGACCTGGCGTTCGAGTTCGGGTTCCTCTACTACGTCAAGCCGGGGGGGCGCGACCTGGAACGCGCCGCCGAGTACTTCGAGCGCGCCGCCCGGCTGCCGAACCCGCCGCCGATGGCCGCCCGGTTCGCGGCGTTCGCACGCCAGAACGCGGGCGAGCTGGCCGTGGCATACGCGCTGTGGGCGGACGTCCGGGCGCATTCACCCAACCGTTACCTGCGCGACATGGCGGAACGCGAGATGGACGCGATCCGCCGCGCCTGGGCCGCGCGCCGGCTGGAGCTGGCCCGGCGCCATCTGGCCACGCCCGGGGTCCAGCTCGTGCGCTGACCGGGTTCATCCGGGCCTTCCGCCCGCCCGCGCGGGCGCGTCCCCACAGATCGCACTCAAGAATGCGCGGGGGAGGTCCGATGACTCTCTCCGGTGCGCCGCGGCCCCGGTGCGGGCGCGTGCGCCCGGCTCGGACGCGCCGGGCCTGGTCACCGGCTGGAATGCCAGTGTCCCGCACCGCATTCAGGGAGTGAAGCCCATGCTCTTCGGCAAGAAGCAGTCTCTCGTGGGGCTCGACATCGGAAGCCACACGATCAAGGCGGTGGAGCTCGAGTCGCAGCCCAACCGGACGCACAGGCTCACGCGTTGGGGCATCTCGGCGCCGCTCGCCGAAGCGATCGTGGACGGCGAGATCATGGACCGCCAGCTGGTCGTGGACGCGGTCATGAACCTGCTGGAAACGCGCGAGATCAAGTCGCGCAACGTGGTGGCGGCGGTGAGCGGGCGCGCGGTGATCGTCAAGAAGATCACGATGAACAAGCTGTCGGCCGAGGACGCGCAGCAGGCCGTCTACTGGGAGGCCGAGCAGCACGTGCCGTACGACGTCAACGACGTCAGCCTCGACTTCGAGATCCTGGGCCCGGCGCCCAACGATCCCAAGCAGATGCAGGTGCTGCTGGTGGCCGCGAAGAAGGACATGGTGATGTCGTTCGCGGACCTGATCCGCGAGGCCGGCCTCGATCCCGTGATGGTGGACGTGGACTCGTTCGCCGCGCAGAACGCACTCGAGGCCAACGTGGACTTCGCCCCGCACGAGATCGTGGCGATCCTCAACGTCGGCGCCGAGATGACCAACATCAACATCGTGCAGGGCGGCGTCCCCTACTTCACCAAGGACCTGCAGCTCGGCGGCCACACGCTGGTCGAGGCCGCCCAGCGCAAGTACAACCTGTCGCAGGCCGAAGCCGCCGGCGCGGTGCGCGGCGAGTCGGGCGCGAGCCTGGACCTGACGCCGGTGATCGAGCAGGCGTGCGACGGCCTCGCCACGGCGCTCGATCGCGCGCAGGCCTACCTGCGCACGGCGGGCGAGGCGGGCGCCATCACGCGCGTGATGCTGTGCGGCGGCGCGAGCCTCACGCCCGGTCTGGCCGACTTCCTCCACCGCCGCCTGGGCGTGCCGGCGGAGATCGCGAATCCGCTCGCGCGGGTGAGCTACGACCCCGCGGTGTTCGCGGGACAGGACGTCACGAAGGTGGCGCCGCTGCTGACCGTCGGCATCGGTCTGGCGCTGCGCCGCGTGGGGGACAAGCGATGATCCGGATCAACCTGCTGCCGCGGGACGAGCGCGCCAGCCGCAAGGCGCCCGCGCTCGCATTCAAGGCCGCCGATCTGGTGGTGCCGCTCGGCGCGATCGCGGCGGCGCTGCTGGTGGTGATCGGCACCGTGCTGTCGCAGCGCACGCGCGCCGCCCAGCTCGAGCATTCGATCGTCGAGGTCGAGAGCCAGTCGCGCGCGTTGGCGCCGCAGATCGAGCGCGTGAACCGGCTGGCGCAGGAGCGCGCCGAACTCGACCTGCGCCTCGGCATCATCGGCCGGCTGGAGAAGACCCGCACCGAGAGCGTGCGGCTGGTGGACGAGATCGCGCGTTGCGTTCCCGACCACATGTGGCTCACCAGCACGGATCAGCAGGGCTCCACGATCCACTTCGAGGGCGTGACCTACTCGAACCTGGTGGTGTCCGAATTCATGTCGCGTCTCGACCGCTCGTCGATGTTCACGGGCGTGGACCTCGAGGTGGCCGAGCACGCGATCATCGATGGCCACGACGTCGTCAAGTTCCGCGTGACCGCGACGGTGACGCCGGACACGCCGGCCAACTAGGGGGAGCGCCATGGCACTGGATCTCAAGAACCCCGCGGTGCAGAAGGCGCTGCTCGGGACGATGGTGGCCGGCGGCGTGCTGGGCGTGTTCTTCGGAACGCACCTGCTGCCGTTCTGCTATCCGAACGCGCAGCAGAAGCTCAATGCCCTGCAGGCGGATTACGAAGCGAAATCGAGCGACCTCGCGCGCGCGCGCGCCACGGTGGCCGACCTGCCGCGATTCGAGGCCGAGTACCAGCAGCTCCACGACCAGTGGACGCTGGCGGCCGAGCTGCTGCCGGCGACGCCGGATCTGCCGGCGCTGCTGCGGCGCATCACGCTGGCCGGCCAGCAGACCGGCGTGCAGTTCGTGCTGTTCAAGCCGACCGGCGAACGGGCGCAGCCCTACTACAGCGAGATTCCGGTGCAGATCTCGGTGACGGGCGGCTACCACCAGGTGGGCTCGTTCCTGGCCGAGCTGGCCAACATGCGCCGCATCGTCACCGTGAGCGACGTGCGCCTCAAGACCAATACCGTCGCGTCCGACGTCAATGCCACCACCGCCGCCGACTTCACCGCGTCGGCATACAGCCTCAACAACACCACGGCACCGCCGCCGGCGCCCGCCGCGAAGAAGGGAGACAGCCATGCGCGCAAGTCTTCGTGAGCGTGCCGCGCGCGCGTCGACGCTGACCGCGGCGCTCGCGCTGATCGCCGTCGTCGCGCAGGCGCAGGAGCCGCCGCAGACCGTGTACGGCCGCGCGGTGGCTGCCGCGCGGGGCGCGGCCGCCTCCGAAGCGCGCCACGCCGCCACCGTGAACGCCCAGGCCGGCGTCGCCGATTCGGCGGCGAAGCGCCCGGTCACGACGAAGTCGACGCACGCGGCGGCGAAGCCCGCCACCGCGCATGCGACCACGACGCCGACGGTGGCGCACGCGACGCCGACCGCGGCGCATGCGACCGCAGCGCCGACCGCGGCGCATGCGACCGCGACGCCGACCGCGGCGCGTACGACCGCGGCGCCGACTGCTGCGCGTACGACCACGGCGCCGACCGCGGCGACGACGCCCGCCACCCGCG
>DASSIN010000304.1:0-15059 GCA_035691845.1 Candidatus Eiseniibacteriota bacterium
CCCGCCGGGCGCCGTGCCGCGCCATCGCGTGCGGCGCACTGCTGCTCGCGGGCGTGGTGAGCACCGCCGCGGCGCAGGCGCCGACGCCGATCGCGATCGACGATCCGTCCTGGCATCTGGAATCCTCGCACGACGGGATCACGCTCTACGGCAGCGCCGTTCCCGGCACCGGCATCGTCCCGGTCAAGGCGGTGATGACCGTCCCCGGCACGATCGAGGACGTCTCGCTCGTGCTGGAGGACATCCCGCGACGCCGCGAGTGGGTCAGCAACCTCGGCCGCAGCGTGCTGCTGAAGCGCGCCAACGACTACGACCAGACCGAGTACATGCGCGTGGACGTGCCGTGGCCGGCCAGCGATCGCAGCGCGATCATCCGGGCGCGCGTCAGCGTCAGCGACGATCTGGCCCGCGCCACGATCGCGGCGCAATCGGTGGACGTGTCGGCGCCGGATTCGCTGCCGGCGCTGGTGCGCGCCAGGGTGTACGCGAGCACATTCCAGATGACGCAGGTCGGCGATCACGTGGAGGTGGTGGCGCTGGTGTTCATCGATCCGTGCGGCAGCATCCCGAAGTGGATCGTGAACTACTTCACGCGCCGTGTGGCGCGTGCCACGCTGCGCGGGCTGCGGCGCCAGGTGGCGCGCCGGCTGTACTCCCCGGCGCAGATCGCGGCCATGCACCACCGCATGGTGGCGTTCCGCGCGTTTCGCGAGCGCGGGGCGGCGGTTCCGTGACGCCGCCGGCGCGCGGCAACGGCCCGTGGCGCGGGGCGGCGACGGTCGCGCGAGCGGCCGATCGGCGGTATGCTCGCGGCACGGCGTGGAGGTGGTGACGTGTCGATCACCGAACGCATAGGCAACACCCCGCTGATCGAAGCGGACCGCGTGTTCGTCAAGCTCGAGTGCTCGAATCCGGGCGGCAGCGTCAAGGACCGGATCGCGCATTTCATGCTCAAGGAGGCCGCGGCGCGCGGTGACCTGCGCGCCGGCGACACCATCGTCGAGGCCACCTCGGGCAACACCGGGATCGCGCTCGGATGGGTCGGGCGCATGCTCGGGCATCGCGTGCTGATCTTCATGCCCGAGCACATGAGCGTCGAGCGCGTGCGCATGCTCGAGAAGCTCGGTGCGGAAGTGCGCCTCACGCCCCGCGACGAGAGCTTCGCCGGGGCCGTCGCGCGCCGCGACGCCTACCGCGGCCGGCCGGGCTACTACGTGCCCGATCAGTTCGGCAGCCCCGACAACGTCCGCTGCCATCGGCTCACGACCGGCGTCGAGCTGATCGCCCAGCTGCGGGCGCGCGAGGTGAGGCGGCTCGACTGGTTCGTGGCCGGCATCGGCACCGGCGGCACGCTGATGGGCGTGGGGCAGGCGCTGCGCGAGGTGATGCCGGGGATCAGGCTGGCCGCGGTCGAGCCCAGCGAGTCCAACGTGCTGTGCGGCGGCCCTGCCGGCGAGCACGGGATCATGGGCATCGGCGACGGGTTCGTGCCCCCGCTGGTGGATCCCCGCAGCCTGGACGACGTGCTGACCGTGAGCACCGCCGAGGCGCACGCGCAGGCGCAGCGCATCAGGAGTGCGCACGGCTACTGCGTGGGCATGAGCGCCGGCGCCAACATGGCCGCCGCGCTGCGGCTCGCGGCCCGCGGCGCGCGCGTGGCCACGGTGTGGCCGGACTGCTCCGACCGCTACGTCTCGATGGGCCTCGGTCCGGCGGGCTCGGACGAGGTCCGCTGCCAGCTCAAGGCGTTCTGCAGCGCGCGCAGCCGCGCCATGCTCGACGTCGGAGACTGATCCGCGGGGCCCGCGCCGGCGCTTCGGCGCCCGCACCGCGCCGTCCTCCATACGATGGACGCGGGCGCCGTCAGGGTCCCGCCCACGCACCACCTGGAGCAGCGATGATCGGCCGCACGCTTTCGCACTACGTCCTCGAGGATCGCCTGGGCCAGGGCGGCATGGGCGTCGTGTACCTGGCGCGCGACACCATGCTCGGCCGTGCGGTCGCCATCAAGGTGATCTCTGGCAGGCAGGCCGGCGATCGCGAACCGATCGCGCGCCTGCTGCGCGAGGCGCGCGCCGCGTCGCGCCTCAATCATCCCAACGTGGTGACCGTGTACGAGATCGGCCACGCGGACGGGCTGGACTTCATCGCCATGGAGCACGTGGACGGTCGCCCGCTGTCCGCGCTGATCCCGCCCGGGGGGCTGCCGATCCCGCGCGTCGTCGCGTTCGCCGGACAGATCGTGAAGGGTGTCGCCGCGGCCCACGCGGCGGGCGTCGTGCATCGCGACTTGAAGCCGGCCAACGTCATCGTCACGCCCGATGAGCGCGTGAAGGTGCTGGACTTCGGCCTCGCGCGCGAGATCGCGCCGGTCGAGCCGGACGCGTCGGCGCGCACCGTGACCGCGGGCCCGGCCACGATGACGGTGGCGGGCACGCTGCTCGGCACCGTGGGCTACATGGCGCCAGAGCAGATCGAGGGCCGGCGCGCCGATGCGCGCTCGGACGTGTTCGCGATCGGGGTGATCCTGTACGAGATGCTGGCCGGCCGGAGGCCGTTCGCCGCCGACTCGCCGTGGGTGGAGCTGGGTGGCGCGATGGCGGGGCGCGCGCCGGCCGTCCAGGAGCTGCGGCCCGATACGCCGCCCGAGCTCGCCCGCATCGTGGCACGCTGCCTGGCGACGCGGCCCGAGCAGCGTTACGCCAGCGCGTGCGAGTTGGGACTGGATCTGGCGCCGCTGGCGGCGCGTGACGGCGCGGGCGCCGCCGGCAGCCGGGCCGCGGTGCCGGTCGCGTTGCTGGCCGCCGTCGGCATCGGCGCCCTCGCCATCATCGGCTGGCTGCTGGTTCGCGAGGCGCAGGCGCGCTGGGCGCGCGAGACCGCGCCCGGCCAGGTCGAGCGCCTGTTGCAGCAGGACCGCACCGGCCAGGCGTACCTCGTGGCCCGTCGCGCGCTCGCGCTCGCCCCGCGCGACTCGCGCGTGCTGCAGACCTGGAACGATCTCACCCTCGGCGCGACCGTCACGAGCTCGCCCTCCGGCGCCACCGTCCAGTTCCGCAACTACCGCACGGCGGACGATCGCTGGGTTACGCTCGGGGTCACGCCGCTTCGCGACGTCCGCGTCCCGATCGCGCTGCTGCGCTGGCGGCTCACCCGGCCGGGATTCGACACGCTCGAGGTCGATCAGGGGCAGGAGCCGCTCGAGTTCCGGCTGGTGAGCGCCGGCACGGCGCGTCCGGGCATGGTGCTCGTGCCGCGCGGCGAGTTCGAGCTCGAGGGCACGCAGCAGCCGCTCGGGCTGCCGGACTATTGGCTGGATCGCACCGAGGTGACCAACCGGCAGTACCAGGCGTTCGTCGCCGCCGGCGGCTATCGCGACCCCCGCTACTGGCAGGTGCCGTTCGTGGCGAATGGCCGCACGCTGAGCTTCGCCGAGGCGATGAAGCGGTTCCGCGACACGACCGGCCGCCCGGGTCCCGCGACCTGGGAATACGGCGGCTACCCGGAGGGCAAAGGCGAGGATCCGGTGGGCGGCGTGAGCTGGTACGAGGCGGCGGCCTATGCGCGCTTCGCTCACAAGGCGCTGCCGACCGTCTACCACTGGTATCGCGCGGCCGGGGTGAACGGGATCTTCTCCGAGATCGTCGAGGTCAGCAATTTCTCCGGCAAGGGTCCGGTGCGGGTGGGCAGCAGCGGCGCGCTCGGACCGTTCGGCACCTGGGACATGGCGGGCAACGTGAAGGAGTGGTGCTGGAACGGCACCGATGGCGGACGCCGCTTCATCCTGGGCGGCGGCTGGGACGAAGCGAGCTACATGTGCCACGACGAGGACGCCCAGCCGCCGTTCGAGCGCCGGCCGACGTTCGGATTCCGCTGCATGCAGCAGGACGCGCCGCTGGCGGCGAACATGACCGCCGATGTACACAGCCTGTACCGCGACTTCAGCCAGATCCGGCCGGTGTCGGACGACGTGTATCGCGCCTATCTCCGGCTCTACGACTACGACCCCTCCCCGCTGGACCCGAAGGTCGAGTCGGTGGACGACGCGAATCCCGCGTGGCGGAAGGAGCGCGTCACCGTGCGCGCCGCCTACGGCGACGAGCGGCTGCCGATCTACCTGCTGCTGCCGAAGTCTGCCCGGCCGCCTTACCAGACGGTGGTGTTCTTTCCGGGCAGCAACGCGGTGATGAGCCGCTCGAGCCGGAACCTGTCGCTCGGCCTCGCGGACTACCACGTGCGCGCCGGCCGCGCGCTGGTCTACCCCGTGTACCAGGGCACCTACGAACGGGGCCTCGCGCGCGCGGGCGGAATGAATCAGTTGCGCGACGTGATGATCCAGCGCGGCAAGGACGTGCGGCGCACGGTCGAATACCTGATGACGCGCCGCGACATCGACTCGACGCGCATCGCCTACTACGGGTTGAGCCTCGGCGGCCAGCTCGCCCCGTTGTTTCTGGCGCTCGAGCCGAGGTTCCGGGCGGCGGCGTTGTTCTCGGGCGGATTCGCGACGTGGAAACTTCCGCCGGAATGCGACCCCGTCAACTTCGCTCCGCGCGTCACGACGCCGGTGCTGATGGTGAACGGCCGCGAGGACTTCGATCTTCCCTACGCCACCTCGCAGGTGCCGATGTTCCGCGCGTTCGGAACGCGCGAGCCCGACAAGCAGCACGTGGTGCTGCCGGGCGGCCACATCCCGGCGCATCCCGAGCAGGCGATCCGGGTGGTGCTGGACTGGCTCGACCAGCGGATGGGCGCGGTGCGCTGACCGCGCCCCGGCGATCAGCGCACGGGTTCGAGCAGGATCGCGACCCGATTGCCGTGGCCGTGCGTCAGCACGGGCGCGTCGTGGCCGGCGAAGCGCAGCCGGCCGCCGGCGCGGAGGGTGGCGCGCACGACGTAGATCCAGCCCGGCCGGATCTGACGGCGGTGGTACGGAATCGTGAACGCGATCGGCGACGGCCCGGGAGTTCCGATGTGCGTGCGCGCGATGACCTCGCCCGGCGTGCCGGGGCGGTGGATCTCGCGCAGCTCGGCGTCGAACACGGCGCCGGGCGCCACGCGCTCGCGGTACGCAGCGGTGCCGCTGATCACGGTCTTCGCGGCGGAGGCGACCGGCAGGGCGATGGCCGCGGCCGCGGTCATCACCAGCGTGGCATGGAGCATGCGTGAGCGCATGGTCGGATCCTCGGCGCGAACGTGCGAAACCCGGACCGCCATGATGCCCACCCGGGGCGCCGTTCACAAGGCGATGCCGGGCCGTGCGTGGCCGTGCGGAACGAACCCCCATGCCGGCGAGGGTGGGGAACGTGGCGCCGGAATCGAGGCATCGGCCACGGGAAGCGTCACGATCGGGCACGAGCGGACGCCGCGCCGGTTGGCGCCCCGACTGCATCGTGCCCGGCGCACATTTCACGGCGCACGCCGGACGCTGGGGACTATTCCCCAATCCTGCGATTCGCGCTGCTCCAAATCCGCCCCGCGCGCCCGCGATTCGTAGCACGCAAACCGCCTGACCGGCTCCCGCGCCACGAGTTGCGCGAAGCCTCCGCGCGCGCGCTGCAAACTGCATTGTTGCGCGGGTACGCATCCTGCCCTGTGCGGCGCGCCATCCGGGTCGTGCCGGGGCTGGGTGCGCGCACAGCGCGCCGGACCGCGCGACCTCGTTTCGTCATTCAAGCGGAGGTCGTGCCGTGCGCAAATGGACTCTCGCGCTGCTGGTGCTGTCGTTCGGAGTACTCGGCACGGTGCTCACCGCCGCGCCGGGCTTCGCCGGCACCTACGTGCGCCTGCAGGTGCTGCTGCCAGGAGAGACGGCGGCGCCCGGAACCGGCAGTGGCAAGAGCGGCTCGCCCCTGGCCCAAACGGTGGGCGTTCCGTTCTCGATCACCGTGCGGGCATGTGACGACCAGTGGAACACCGTTTCCACGGTCACGAACGCCATGCAAATCCTGTCCAGCGACGCCAGCGCCACGCTGCCGCCGGTGGGCCAGCTCCAGGCGGGCCAGCAGACCTACACGGTCACGCTGAACGCCGCGGGCTCGTTCACGATCTACGCGCACGACCAGACCGACAACACCATCCCCGACGGGACCTCCGCGCCGGTGACCGCCCTGGCGCTGCAGGGGTTCGTGTTCTCGCGCGTCACGCAGAAGAACCAGTACGCGGGCACGCCGATGACGGTGTCCGTCACGGCCGTGGACCCCGCCGGCCAGACGGTGTCCGGCTACTCGGGCAGCGTCAGCATCAAGGAGATCACGAGCTACGGCGACGGCCGCACCTCGCCCACCACGATCACGCTGACCAACGGCACGTGGACCGGCCCGGTCACCATGTACCGCGCCGACGAGACCAGCATCAATCGCGGCAACGTCAACCTCTATGCGTGGATCGCGAACGCGCCGGCGAAGAACGGCACCAGCGATCCGTTCACCGTGCATCCGGGCCCGTTCTCGCGCGTGCAGGTGGTGGTGCCCGGCCAGACGCCGCTGCCCGGCAGCGTGAGCGGCGTGACCGGCACGCCGGCATCGCAGGGCGCGGGCCGCGCGTTCACCGTCACCGCCAACGCCACCGACGCCTACTGGAATCTGGTGCCGAGCGCGGACGTGGTGCGCATCACCTCGAGCGACGCGGTGTACACGCCGGTGTCCGGCGCGCTCACCAACGGCACCCGCACCTTCAGCGTCAGCCTGGGCACGGTGGGTGCGCAGACGCTGACGATCAACGACCAGACCAACGGCGCGATCCAGGGCATGACCAGCGCCCCGATCCAGGTGATCCCGAGCGCGCTCGACCATTTCGTGATCGCGTCGGTGTCGTCACCGCAGACCGCGGGCGTGCCGGTGACGGTGACGATCCGCGCCGCAGATGCGACCGGCAACACCGTTCCCGGGTTCTCCGGCGCGGCCACGCTGTCGGCCAACACCGGCCCGGGCAGCATCACCCCCGAACAGATCACCTTCACCGCCGGCCAGTGGACCGGGCCGATGACGTTCTTCGGCGCGGGCGGCGCGGTGGCGTTCACGTGCTCCGACTTCTCATCCCCGCCGCGCACCGGGACCAGCAACGCGTTCACGGTGCAGCCGGGACCGTTCGCGGGCGTGCAGGTGCTGCTGCCGGGCGAGACGGCGCAGGGTGGCACGCAGGCCGGCAAGAGCGGCACGCCCAACGACGAGACGGCGGGCAGCGTGTTCACGCTCACCGTGCGCGCGGTGGACGCCTACTGGAACCTGGTGTCGGGCGTGAGCGACAGCATCGCGCTCGGCTCCACCGACGCGTTCGCGGGCATCCCGGCCGAGACCACGCTGGTGAACGGCCAGGTGCTGATCCCCTCACGGCTGTACAAGAGCGGGCCGGAGCGGATCTGGGCCAGCGACATCACCAACCTGGCGGCGCATCCGGACACCTCGAGCTGGGTCAACGTCGTCGGCGGGCCGTTCGCGCGCCTGCTGATCCTCGCCCCCGGCGAGTCGCCGGCCCCCGGAACGGCGACCGGCCGCACCGGGACCGCCACCGACCAGTCGATCAACTACGCCTTCACCGTGACCGTGCTCGCCACCGACGCGTGGTGGAACCCGGTCACGGGCCCGACCGACATGGTGCACATCAGCTCGAGCGACCCGCTGGCGACGCTGCCGCGCGACACCACGCTGGTCAACGGGCGCGCCGATCTGCCGGTGCGGCTCGCGACCGGCGGGTTCCAGCAGCTCACGGTGTCGGACGTGTCGACGCCGTCCAGGACCGGCAGCTCGACGCAGGTGCGCGCCATCAGCAGCGGCTTCCATCTGCAGGCCAGCGTGTCGCCGTCCACGGCGCGCGCCGGCGAGGCGTTCACGCTGACGGTCAAGGTCACGAACGACGCGGGCAGCGTCATCCAGGAGATCAACTCGTTCGTGACCATCACGATCCAGAACAGCAACAGCAACGTGCCCGGCAAGGGCACGCTGCTCACCACGCAGTTCCAGCTGCTGCAGGGCCAGCGCTCGGTGTCGGAGACCTACACGTTCGCGGAGCCGATCGTGCTGGTCGCGCACGACGACGCCGGCAACGCGCCCGGCATCAGCAACGTGATCACCATCACCCCGGGCGCGCCGGCCGCGATCCACGTGACCAGCAACCCGCCGTGGGTGGGCGGCAACCGGCACGCGACGCTGTCCGCGCGGCTGGTGGACAGCTTCGACAACGGCATCCCCGATCAGGCGATGGCGTGGGCGCTGCTGTCGGGCAGCGGCGTGGTGACGCCGATCGACAGCCTGACCGACACCACCGGCACGGCGCGTGCGGACTTCCTGAGCCCGCGCCAGCCCGAGACGGATCAGCTGCGCGCGAGCGCGGACGGCATGACCGGCGACCTGGCGCTCAAGGTGGCGTTCGTGGACCCGAACGCCGCGGGCGGCACGGTCACCAACTACCCGAACCCGTTCCATCCGCCCACCGAGCAGACCACGCTGGCGTGGGTGCTGTCGGACAACGCCAACGTCACGCTGCGCATCTTCACGCTGTCCGGCGACCCGGTGCTCCACCAGGAGTTCACGAGCGGGGCCACGGGCGGCAAGCAGGGACTCAACACCTGGCTGTGGGACGGCCGCAATGGCGCCGGCTCGGTGGTCGCGAGCGGCGGCTACATCGCGCTGATCGAAGCTCACGGAACGGGCGAAACCCTTCACGTCATCCGCCGCAAGCTCGCGGTGGTCCGCTAAGGAGGCCGCATGGCACGCCTCGAAATGAATCGGGCGGCGCGCAGCCTCGCCGCCACTGGAATGCTGCTGTCCGCCGCCTTGGCGCTCTCCGCCGCCGGGCCGGCACGGGCCGCGGACACCGCCGGCGCCCCCGGCGAGTGGCTGACGCAGTACAGCACCGCGCGCGTGCTCGGCATGGGCGGCGCGTACGTGGCCACGCCGGGTGACGCGCTGGGCGCGCTGTGGAATCCGGCCGGGCTGACGATGCTCGACCAGAACGAGGTGCAGTTCGAGAACGCGCAGCTGTTCGAGGACACCTCGATCAACGGCTTCAGCCTGGCGGTGCCGGGCAGCTGGCTGCCGAGCTTCGGCCTCACGATGGTGTCGCTGCATTCCAAGGACTTCCAGCGCACGGACGAGATGAACAATCCGCTGGGCACGTTCTCCGAGGGCGAGACCGCATACCTGCTGACGCTGTCGCGGGCGATGACGCCGCGGTTCGCGATCGGCGCCAACATGCGGCTGGTGCAGCAGACGGTGGAGTCGGCGAGCGGCTCCGGGTTCGGCATGGACCTGGGCGCGGTGGCCAACCTGCCGCACAACCTGCGCGCCGGCGTGTCGCTGTCGAACCTGTCGGGGCCGACGCTGACGTTGCGCGACACGAAGGAGACGTTCCCGATGCAGGCGCGCGGCGGGCTGTCGATGAGCCTGTTCGACGGCCGTGGCACCGTGGCGCTGCAGGTGGACCACTCCACCGGCCTCGGCACCCAGGTGCACGCCGGCACCGAGTACTGGCTGTTCCCGATGTTCGGCATGCGCGCCGGCTACGCCGACGGGCGTGGCAGCGGCGGGTTCTCGTATCGGTTCGGCCCCGCCTACACGCTCGACTACGCGGCCTCCGACGAGGCGCTCGGCGTCACGCAGCGCATCGGCATCAACTACCGGTTCGGCGGGTTCTTCGCCAGCTCGAAGGCCGAGCCCGAGGCGTTCTCCCCCACCGGCGAGAACCCGGTGACGCGCATCTCGCTCAACGCGCGCACCAAGGCGCAGGCGGACAACTGGAAGCTCGACATCGTGAACAAGTCGGACACCGTGGTGCGCAGCTTCGGCGGCAGCGGCAAGCCGCCCTCGCACATCGAGTGGGACGGCAAGGACGAGACCGGCCTCGCGCTGCCGGACGGCATCTACCGCTACCGGCTGCACGTGACCGACCACCAGGGGCGGCAGATCGACTCGCCCGAGGGCACGGTCGAGATCTCGACCGGCGGACCGCAGGTCAAGGTCCCGGTGGTGTCCACGCCATGACGGCCGCCCACGCACGGACACGACGGATCGCGCTCGGCGCGGCGACCGCCACGCTGATGCTGCTGCCATGCGCGTCGCAGCCGGCCGCGGCGCGCGCGCAGGTGGCGCCACCGGCGTCGCTCAAGGAGCTGGGCCGCACGTTCGAGACGCAGCGACTGATGACCGGGGCCGATCGCCTGAACGCGCTCAACGCGACCGGGCAGTCGGTGGGCTCGCTGCTGAAGGGCGGCGTGGCCGGCGACGAGCGGATGGCGGCGCAGTTCCTGTACGCCGCGATCCGCGACGAGGCCGGCGATTGGAAGGGCGCGGCCGATGGCTACCATCAGGTGCTGCAGACCGCGAAGGACGGACCATTCGCCGCCGACGCCGCGTATCGCGAGATCCGCGCGCTCGAGGCGGCCGGCCACGACGCCGACGCGGCGCGCGAGTGGCCGCGCTGGATGAAGCGTTTCGCCGGAACGCCGCTGGCGGGCGAGGCGCGGCTGGCGATCGCCTGGAACGCGCTGCGGCGCGGCGTGACGGCCGAGGCCAGATCGTCGCTCGACGCGCTGATCGCGGCGCAGCCGTGGCGGAAGGACGATCCGCGCGTCCAGCTCGCGCGCGGAACCGAGCTGTACCTGGAGGGCAAGTGGGTCGACGCCTCGGCCGCGCTCGATCCCAAACGCGACGACGCGCCCACCACCTATCTGCGCGCGCTGTGCGCGGCGCAGCAGGGCCAGCGGCTGAAGGCGGCCGCGCTGTTCCAGCAGACGGCCGAGCGCTGGCCGGATTCTCCGCTTCACGACCGCGCGCTGCTCGCCAAGGCGAACGCGTTCCTCGCCGCCGGCGACGATCGCAGCGCGGCCGAGGAATTCGACCGCGTGTCCACGCGCGTCAACGATCCCGGCGTGCGCGCCGAGGCCGAGCTGCGCGCGGCGGGCGCGCTGTTCCTCACCGGCGAAAAGGACTCCGCGCTCACGCGCTTCGGCGACCTGACCGACCGCTACTCCGGCACCGACGTTGCCGCGCGGGCCCAGTTCCTGCAGGGCGAGGCGCTGGTGGCGACCGGCCGATCCACGGAAGCGATCGTGGCTTACAACCGCGTCCTCACGCGCTACTTCCAGCACTCGGTCGCGGCCAGCGCCCAGTACCGCGTGGCGCGGTGCCTGGATCAGCTCGGCCGGCACGCCGACGCGACCGGCGCCTATCAGGCGGTCGTGTCCGGCTACCCGCTCGAGCCGGAGGCCCCGGCGGCCGCGTATCTGGCGGGCGTCGGTCTCATGAACCAGGGCCGGCCGCTGGCGGCGGCGCCCGACTTCCAGCTCGTGATCGATCGCTACGCGCCGCGCGGCGACGGCACGAGCCCGCTGTCGTTCGCGACGCCCGAGCGCCAGGAGCTGGTCGAGGCCGCGCTGTGCATGCTCGAGCTCTCCTACCACCGCGCCGGGGACCTGGGCGTGATGTCGGGCGCCCCGCATCTGATGCTGCAGCGCATGCCGCCCAGCCACTCGCCGTGGCGCGCGTGGGCGCTGCTGATCGACGCCGACGCCCAGGCGGCGCAGGCGCGCTATCCCGAGGCGCAGGCGGCGCTGGAGCAGGTCCGGCGCGACGCGCCCGACCAGCCGGTCGCCACCGCGGCCGCCAAGCTGCTGGCGTGGACCTACGGCCGGCAGGGCAAGGACAGCCTGGCGATCGCGACCGAGGAGGATCTGCTGGCGCGCGCGCACGGCGACCATTCCGACGCGATCGTGCGCGCGGCGCTGCTCGACATCGCGCACGAGCGCTTCAACCAGAAGCGCTACCGCGACGCCGCGGCGGCGTACGACGACTACCTGCAGAGGTTCCCGGGCGATTCGCAGGCGCTGCTGGCGCTGTATCAGGCCGGGTTGTGCTACATGCGGCTCGATCGCGCGGGTGACGCGGTGGACCGCTGGGAGCGGGTCGTGCGCGACAGCGGCGGCGCCGCGATCGCCGAGCGCGCGTGGGCGCGCATGGGCGACGCCTACTTCCAGGCCGGCAAGTACGACGATGCCAAGCGCTGTTATCGCGGGCTGCTCGAGCACTTCGCCGGCAGCAGCGGCGCGGCGCTGGCCTCGCTGCGGCTGGCGCAGTGCGAATACAACGCCGGCCACGACGCCGAGGCGCTGCAGGCGTTCTCCGCGACCCAGGACAAGTTCCCGAACTCGCCGATGGCGAAGGAGGCGCGGCGGGGCTCGGAGCTGGCGCTGTACCGGTTGAGCCAGAAGCCGGGCGGCGACAAGGTGCTGGCGAAGCTGGTCGAACAGTTCCCGGCCAGCGCGTTCGCGGCCGACGCGCAGCTCCAGCTCGCCAAGCAGGCCTATCAGGACAAGCGGTTCGCCGACGCGGCCGAGGGGTTCCGTCGCGTGGTGGCCGGGTTCCCGGGTTACACCGGCGCCGATCAGGCCCAGTTCCTGATGGCGGACGCGTGGAATCAGGCGGGCCGGCCGGATGACGCGCGCCAGGCGTACGAGCAGTTCCTGTCCTACTTCCCGAACAGCGAGCTCACGCAGACGGTGCAGTTCCGGCTCGGGCTCTCCTACTTCGAGGGCAAGGACTACCTGCGGGCGGGCGTGGCGTTCACGCGGGTGCTGGCCGACAGCGCCTCGCGCGAGATGGCGGCCGCGTCGCGCTACAACCTGGCGCTGTGCGAGCGGCAGCTCGGGCAGACCGATCAGGCGCGCGCCGACCTCGAGCGTTACGCGAAGGACTACCCCAACGACAGCCGCGCCGCCGAGGTGGCCTACCAGCTCGGCGACATGGACGACGCCGCCGGCCAGCACGATCAGGCGCTGCGCGAGTTCGAGCAGGCCGAGACCATCGGCCCGCGCGGCGCGCTCGCGATCGAACTCGCCTACCGCGTGGGGCTCGCGCACGAGCAGGCCGGACAGACCGGGGCGGCGCTGGCGGCGTACGGCCGCGCGGCCGCGGCCCCGGAGCGCGGCAACGCGTTCCGCCTGTCGGCGCTGGTGCGCAGCGCGGCGCTGCTGGAGAAGCGCCACCAGTACACGCTGGCGCTGGAGGCGTATCGCGACATCGTGGCCCACTCCCACGACCGGGAGCTGGTGGCCGCGGCGTCCGAGAAGGTGTCGCAGCTCGAAGCGCGTCGGCGTTAGCCGCCGCACGGCACGGTGTGACGGACGCCCCGCGCGAGCGGGGCAGCAAAGCGCCGCGCGCGGCGCGCAAGGAGACGAGGGGACCCATGTTCGAGAACTTCGACTGGCTGGGGGCCATGCGGGCGAGCCCCGTCATGGTGATCATCCTGACGTGCAGCGTGCTGACCGTGGGATTCGCGCTCGAGCGGTTCGCGTACTTCCTGAGGCGCCGCGGCGACGCCGACGCGCTGCTGCGCAAGATGGTGGAGCAGGTGAAGAGCGGCAGCCTGCGCGAGGCCGACTGGACGTGCCAGGCCACCAAGCATCCGCTGGGCGCGGTCGGCTCCGAGGTGCTGAAGGGCGCGGGCCACAGCCCCGAGGCGCAGGAGGAGAAGCTGCAGGTGGCGCTGAGCGAGCAGCGCATGGCGTTCGAGCGGCACCTGGGCTTCCTCGGCACGATGGGCAACACCGCGCCGCTGCTCGGCCTGCTCGGCACCGTGTGGGGCATCATGCGCGCGTTCCACGACATGGCGCACACCGGCTCGGCCGGTCCGTCGGTGGTCGCGGCGGGCATCGCCGAGGCGCTGTTCACCACCGCCGCCGGCCTGCTGGTCGCCGTGCCGGCGGTCATGCTCTACAACTACTTCGTGCGCCGCACCTCGGTGATCCTCACCGTCACCGAGAACCGCGCCCGCACGCTGCGACTGGCGGTGGACGAGGCCACGCGCCGCGGCGCCACGTCGGATCGCGCGCGCACCACCGCGCAGGCCGCCTGATCCATGGGCGCGAACCCGGTCAAGTCGTCGGACGGGATCTACGACGTCAACATGACGCCGCTGATCGACGTGTCGCTGGTGCTGGTCGTGATCCTGCTCGTGGCCACGCCGCTGGCGTTCCAGTCCTCGATCGCGCTCAAGAGCGCTTCCACCAGCGGTCGCTCGGCGGCGCAGGTGACGCGCAGCGAGCGCGTCGAGCTGACACTGCTGGCCGACGGGCGCGTGCAGATCGATCGCGACGTGGTGTCGCGCGAGCTGCTGGGCCAGCGGCTCGAGGTGGCGCTGCTCGGCTCGGCCACGCGCACCGTGGTGGTGCGCTGCGAGAGCGGCGTCACCCATGGCGCGTTCGTGACCGCCGTGGACGAGGCGCGCGCGCGCGGGGCCCAACAGATCGCCGTGGTCGGGAGGTAACGTGCGCCGGCGTCCCGCTCCTTCATCCGAAATCATCGCGCGCGTGAACGTCACGCCGATCATCGACGTGGCGCTCGTGCTCGTCATCATCCTGCTCGTGACGGCGCCGATGCTGTCGGTGGCCGACATGCCCGTGAACCTGCCCGAGGCGCGCACCCGCGGCGCCGAGGACGAGCGCAACATCAGCATCACCCGCTCGGCATCGGGCGAGCTGGCGCTGGACGAGCATCGCATTCCGGCCGACTCGCTGACGGCGGCGCTGCGCACGCGGCTGATGCAGCCCGGCAACGCCAAGGTGCTGGTGGTGATTCGCGCCGATTCCAGCCTGCCGTTCGAGGACGTGCGGAAGCTGCTCGATCAGGCGCGCGCCGCGGGCGCGACGCGCCTGGCGGTGGCGACCCGCCAGCGCGCGGAGAAGACGCCATGACGACGGCCGTGCTGCAGGAGGACCACCTCTGGAGCCGCGGGCAGACGCGCATCTCGATGTCGGCGAGCGTGGTGCTGCACGTGCTGCTGCTGCTGATGATCGTATTCGCCAAGCCGCCGGTGAGCGCCCCGCCGGTGACCGAGATCACCCTGCTCGACGCGGGCGACCCGTCGCCGGAGCCGGCGGGCGAGCCGGCGCCGATGGCCGCGGCGCCTTCGGCCGGCGGCGTGTCGGCCGGCGCACCCGAGGAGCAGCGCTTCCGGCGCGTGGCGACGCACGCCGAGACCGCGCCGACGCCGCAGTCGGACATCGCGCTCGACGACCGGTTGAGCGCGCGCGTGGCGGCGCTGCAGAGCTCCACCCCCGCGGCGCC
>DASSIN010000305.1:0-11296 GCA_035691845.1 Candidatus Eiseniibacteriota bacterium
GATGCGTGAACGCATGCAACACCCCACACCATCAGGAGGCGATGCAATGCGGAAGACCAGTGTGGTGCTGGTGGCCGTCGCGCTGCTGGCCGTCTCGTCCATGGCTCATGCGGCGACGATGACTCCCAATGCCGGAATGAAGGGCGACTGGCTGATCGGGCCGATCGGTGGCTTGTCGATCCCGAGCGGAGACCTGAGCGATGCCAGCAAGGGCAACTTCAAGCTCGGATACAACATCGGCGGGCTGATCGACTATGGCATGACGGAGAACGTCGGCGTGGGCGTGGACGGCGCCTATCACTCGATGACCAACAAGGACGACAGCTCCGTCAAGGCCAAGACGACGAACTTCGGCGCGCACGGCAACTGGTACATCCCGACGGGCGGCAAGATCATGCCGTACATCGGCGTCGGCGTCGGCTACTACAATCGCAAGATCGAAGGGTCGAGCGGCGGCGTGTCGGTGTCGGTGAGCAAGGGCGGCTTGGGCGTGAATGGCGGCGTCGGCGTCGGTTTCCCGGTCGGCAACAACCTGGGCATCGGGGTGGACGGCCGTTATCACTGGACCACGAAGGACCGCTTCGTGGACGACCCGACCGCTCCCAAGATCAACTGGAGCTTCATCACGGTGGACGCCGCGATCCTGTACCGGTTCTCGCCCGGCGGCCACACGGCGAGCGGCATGTAATTCAGGCGTCGCCAGCATCGCGCCCGGTCGACGAACGTCGACCGGGCGCTGCTGTTTTCGACCCCCGCCCCGCCGGCGGCCTGGCATCTCAAGGAGCGTATGCCGGGCGTGGTCCGGCGGAACGGTGGCCCGCGAGCGGAGGAGAAATGCGCAGGATTGCGATCGTGGTCACGTTGGTCGTGTCGGGAACGCTGGCGGCGCTGCCGGCGCTGGCGCAGGGCGCGCTCACGTTTGGCGTGATGGCGGGGGCGGCGCTGCCGACCGGAACGTTCGGCAGCGGCTACAACTCGGGCTTCGCCGTGGGCGGCGACGCCGACTACTGGCTGGCGCCGAGCTTCGCGCTCGGCATGGACGTGTTGTGGAGCCAGCACGACGCCGACGTCACCAACACCACCGGCCAGGCCACGGTGACGCTGGTGCCGGTGGGCGGGCATCTGAAGGTCGGCTTCGGCTCCGAGGACGCGATGGTGACGCCGTGGGTGGACGTCGGCGCCGGGGCGTACAACATCAACGCGCGCGAGAACGACCTGTTCGGCTCGACCGAGACGCGCGACACCCGGTTCGGCATGAACGTCGGCGCCGGCATCGACTTCCGCACCACGCCCACGTTCAGCATCGGCGCGGCGGGCGCGTTCCACGTGATCCCGGACGCACTGCAATCGGACACCGGCACCAACGCCGCGAGCTACTTCACGCTGGGATTGCGCGTGAGCGTCACCACCGCCGGCGCGAGGACGATCGGCGGCCGGCCGTACTGACCCCTGCCGCGCGCCGCGGGATCAGCGATACGCGGGAATCCCGGTGATCGCCTCGCCCAGCACGAGCGTGTGGATGTTGTGCGTGCCCTCGTAGGTGCGCACCGACTCCAGGTTGCACATGTGCCGCATCACCGGGTACTCGGCGGTGATGCCGTTCGCGCCCAGCAGGTCGCGCGCCTCGCGCGCGACCTCGAGCGCGATCGTGCAGTTGTTGCGCTTGGCGAGCGACACCTGCTCGGGGGTGGCCTGGTCCCGGTCCTTGAGCCGCCCGAGCTGTACGCACAGCAGCTGCGCCTTGGTGATCTCGGTCAGCATGTCGGCCAGCCGCTCCTGCACCAGCTGATATCCGCCGATCGGACGGTCGAACATCACGCGCGTCTTCGAGTACTCCGCCGCGGCGTGGAAGCACGCCATCGCCGCCCCGACCACGCCGAACGCGATCCCGAACCGCGCCTGCGTCAGGCAGCCGAGCGGGGCGCGCAGGCCGGCGCCGTTCGGCAGGTGGTTCTCCTCCGGCACGAACACCTCCTGCAGGATCAGCTCGCTCGTCACCGACGCGCGCAGGCTGTGCTTGCGCTTCTGCTCCGGCGCGGTGAAGCCCTTCGTGCCCTTTTCCACCAGGAAGCCGTGGATCTCGTCCTTGCGGCTCACGGGGTCGCGCATCTTCGCCCACACCACCGCCACGTCGGCGATGGTGCCGTTCGTGATCCACATCTTGGCGCCGGACAGCACGTAGCCGTTGTCGCGGCGGGTGGCGCGCGTGATCATGCCCCCCGGGTTGCTGCCGTAGTCGGGCTCGGTCAACCCGAAGCAGCCGACCGCCTCGCCCTTCGCCAGCTTCGGCAGCCACTTGTTGCGTTGCTCCTCGGAGCCGTACGCGAAGATCGGGTACATCACCAGCGAGCCCTGCACCGACGCGAACGAGCGCAGCCCCGAGTCGCCGCGCTCCAGCTCCTGCATCACCAGCCCGTAGGCGGTGGGATTGATGCCGGCGCAGCCGTACTGCTCGGGCAGCGTGGCGCCGAGTAGGCCCATTTCCGCCAGCTCGGGAATCACCGCGGTCGGGAAGCACGCGTCCTCGTACGCCTTCTCGACCAGCGGCAGGTAGCGGTCCTCGACCCAGCCGCGCACGTGATCGCGGATCTGGATCTCCTCCGGTGTGAGCAGGGAATCGATGGCGTAGAAATCAACGCCGGCGAAGCGCGGCATGTCGTCTCCTGGCTGGGGGCGCGTGAGCGTTGGCAGAGAAGGCGGCGCAGTATAGGAGCGCCGCCGCAGGCGACCCAAACGCGGCCCTGGGCGGCGCCCCGTTGCGGCGCGGCGGACGGGCTCGTAGGCTCCGCCCGATGAGCCCACCCCACGCCCAACGGGAGGTGTCCGCATGCGCCCGGTCGTTCCGTCCGTCGCCATCCTCGGGCTGCTGCTCGTGACGAGCGCGCCGCCCGTGCTCGCGTTTTCCGGCCGCGGCGAGGCCACGCGCTCGATCGTCTACGCCCGGCACGGCATGGTGTGCGCCGCGCAGCCGCTCGCGGTGCAGGCGGGGCTCGAGATCCTGAAGGAGGGCGGCAGCGCCGCGGATGCGGCGATCGCCGTGGACGCGTGCCTGGGGCTGATGGAGCCGACCTCGGCCGGGCTCGGCGGCGATCTGTTCGCGCTGCTGTGGGACCCCGGGGCGAAGCAGGTCGAGGGTCTCAACTCCTCGGGGCGCGCCCCGCTGGCGCTCACCATCGCCAGGGTGCCGCCCGACACCGACGGCACGATCCCGCTGTATTCGCCGTACGCGTGGACGGTGCCCGGCTGCTGCGACGGATGGTTCGCGCTGCACGACCGTTACGGCAAGCTGCCGATGAGCCGCATCCTCGCCCCCGCGATCCGCTACGCCGAGGAGGGCTTCCCGCTGTCGCCGGTGATCGCCGGCGACTGGGAGCGCGGCGCCCGCGTGTTCAAGGACAAGCCGGGGTTCGCGCAGGTGTTCATGCCCGGCGGCCGCGCGCCGCACGAGGGCGAGATGTTCCGCAATCCGGCGCTGGCGAAAACGCTGCGGCTGATCGCCGAGCACGGCCGCGACGCGTACTACAAGGGCGCGATCGCCGCGGCGCTGGTGCACTACTCCCAGGCCCACGGTGGCTTCTACGCGATGCAGGACTTCGCCAACGACCATCCCACGTGGGACCCGCCGATCTCGACCGACTATCGCGGCTGGACGCTGTGGGAGATGCCCCCCAACAGCCAGGGCCTGGCGGCGCTGCAGATCCTGAACATCCTCGAGAACTTCGACCTGAAGGGCATGGGCCGCAGCTCGCCCGACTTCTGGCACGTGATGACCGAGGCCAAGAAGGTGGCGTACGCCGATCGCGCGCGCTACTACGCCGATCCCACGTTCGCCAGGGTGCCGGTGCAGGAGCTGCTGTCGAAGGACTACGCCAGGCAGCGGGCCGCGCGAATCGACATGCGGCACGCGGCGCTCACCGACGCGCCCGGCGAGGTGGCCGCGCTCAACCGGCGCGAGACCACCTACCTGTGCACGGCCGACGCCAGCGGCATGATGGTGTCGCTGATCCAGAGCAACTACACCGGATTCGGCAGTGGGTACGTGGTGCCGGAGCTGGGCTTCGGGCTGCAGGATCGCGGCGGGCTGTTCTCGCTCGATCCGCACCACCCGAACGCGCTCGAGCCCGGCAAGCGCCCGTTCCAGACCATCATTCCCGCGTTCGTGACCCGGGATGGCGAGCCGCTGATGGCGTTCGGGGTGATGGGCGGCGACATGCAGCCGCAGGGCCATGCGCAGGTGATGGTCAACCTGGTGGACTTCGGCATGAACCTGCAGGAGGCGGGCGACGCGATCCGCTTCCACCACACTGGCTCGACCGAGCCGACCGGCACGGTGATGAAGGACGGCGGCGTGCTGCACATCGAGCCCGGTCTGCCGCAGGCGGTGCTGGACGAGCTCGCGCGCCGCGGCCACGTGCTGCAGCCGGAGGGCGTCGCCGCCTACGGCGGCTATCAGGCGATCTGGCGCGATCCGGCGACGCACGTGTACGCCGGCGCCACCGAGAAGCGCAAGGACGGTTGTGCGCTCGGATTCTGATCCCAGCACCTGACGTGAGCGCGATGTTCACCGTCGAGCAGCGCGCGCGCTGGCGGCAGGCGCTGCTCGACATGGCGCGCGCCGACCCGCGCATCGTGGCAGGGGCGGAGGTGGGCTCGCTGGCGGTGGGCCCGGGCGATCGCTGGTCCGATCTCGACCTCACCTTCGGGCTGGCCGATGGCACCACGCCCCGGCACATGCTCGACCAGTGGACGCCGCGGCTCGAGCACGCGTTCGACGCCGTGCAGCTGTTCGATCTGCCGCACCAGTCGTCGCTCTACCGCGTGTTCCTGTTCCCGGGCGCGTTGCAGGTGGACCTGTCGTTCACGCCGGCCGCCGAGTTCGGGGCGCTGGGGCCGAAGTTCCGGCTGCTGTTCGGCAACGCGACCGAACGCGCGCGCCCCGCGTCCGCGCCGGCGCCGCAGCTGTTCGGCCTCGCCGTGCACCACGCGGTGCGCGCGCGATTCTGCATCGAGCGCGGGCAGGTGTGGCAGGCGGAGTACTGGGTGAGCGGGGTGCGCGACCAGGCGATGGCGCTGGCGTGCCGGCGGCGGGGGCTCGAGGCCGCCCACGCGCGCGGGGCGGACGCCCTGCCGGCCGAGGTGCGCGCCGCATGTGAGCCCGCCCTGGTGCGCTCGCTGGAGCGCGACGAGCTGCTGCGCGCGCTCGAGGCCGCGATCGAGCTGCTGCTGCGCGAGTCGGGGGAAGCGGCGGACGTGGCCGCGCGCGTGGAGCGGGATCTGCGCGCGCTCGCCTCGCAACCGCTGGCGGGAGGCTGATTCACGCGCCCGCGGTTGAAGCGCGCCCGGTCGTCGGCTACCTTTGAAATCGGTTGTCACCGCCCGACCTCGACAGGAGCCTCCCGACGATGGCCACGGTTCGCACCGCCGCCCGCAGCAACAAGTACCACGGCCTCGGCGCCGACGATCTGATCGCGCTCTACCGCGTGATGCTCACCTCGCGGCGGCTGGACGACGAAGAGATCCGGCTGAAGAAGCTGAACCTGACGTTCTTCCAGATCTCGGGTGCCGGGCACGAGGCGGTGCTGGCGGCGGCGGCGCGGGCGCTGAAGCCGGCCTACGACTGGTTCTATCTCTACTATCGCGACCGCGCCCTGTGCCTGGGGCTCGGCATGACGCCGCGCGAGATGCTGCTGTCGGCGGTGGCGTCGAGCGAGGACCCGAACTCGGGCGGGCGGCAGATGCCGAGTCACTGGGGGCATCGCAAGCTCAACATCGTGTCGCAGTCGAGCCCCACCGGCACGCAGTTCCTGCAGGCGGTGGGGGCGGCCGAGGCCGTCGTCAAGTACAAGGCGCTGGGGGCGAAACATCCGCAGCTCGACGGCGAGGCCCGCGGCGACGAAGTGGTGCTGGTGACGGCCGGCGACGGCACCACCAGCGAGGGCGAGTTCTGGGAGGCGATGAACACCGCCTGCAATCTCAAGCTGCCGGTGGTGTTCCTGATCGAGGACAACGGCTACGCCATCTCGGTGCCGGTGGACGTGCAGACCGCCGGCGGGAACGTGGCGCAGCTGGTGCGCGGGTTCCCGAACCTGCACTGGGTCGGCGAGATCGACGGCACCGATCCGATCGAATGCTACGGCGTGCTGAAGGAGGCGGTCGAGTGCTGCCGCGAGCGCAAGGGGCCGGCGTTCGTGCGCGCGCTCGTCACGCGCCCCTACTCGCATTCGATGTCGGACGACGAGACCAAGTACAAGGTCAGGTCCGACCGCGAAGCGGAGTCGCAGCGCGATCCGCTGCCGCGGTTCGCGCGGTTCCTGGTCGAGGAGGGGATCGTCGACGAGGCCGGGCTCGAGACCATCGCGACCGAGGTGGCGGCCGAGATCCGCGCCGCGTCGGAGTCGGTCCAGCACGGCGCGCAGCAGCCCGGCGTCCACACCGCGAGCGCGTACGTGTTCTCGCCCAACGTCGATCCCACCTCGGACCGGTTCGTGGCGGAGAAGCGCCCGGACGCGCCGGACGTGGCGGAGACGCTGCTGCAGCAGATCAACTACACGCTGCGCGACGAGATGAAGCGCAACCCGCGCATCGTCGTGTTCGGCGAGGACGTGGCCGATGCCTCCCACGAGCACGTGCTGGGCGAGGTCAAGGGCAAGGGCGGCGTGTTCGGGGTGACCGCGGGGTTGCAGAAGCTCTACGGCGGCGAGCGCGTCTACAACTCGCCGCTGGCCGAGGCCAACATCGTGGGCCGCGCGATCGGGCTCGCCACGCTGGGGATCCGGCCCGTGGTCGAGATCCAGTTCTTCGACTACATCTGGCCGGCGATGATGCAGATCCGGAACGAGCTCGGGTTCATGCGCTACCGCTCGAACAACGCGTGGAGCTGCCCGGTGGTGATCCGCGTGGCCTACGGCGGATATCTCCAGGGCGGGGCGCCCTATCACAGCCAGTGCGGCGAGAGCATCTTCGCGCACTGCCCCGGGCTGCGCGTGGTGATCCCGAGCGTCGCCAGCGACGCCGCCGGGTTGCTGCGCACCGCCATGCGCTGCGAGGACCCGGTGCTGTTCCTCGAGCACAAGCACCTGTACCGCCAGCCGTACGCGAAGGAGCCATACCCCGGGCCCGAGTACACCGTGCCGTTCGGACGCGCGCGGCTCGTGCGCGAAGGCCACGATCTCACCATCGCCACCTACGGCGCGCTGGTGCAGCGCGCGTTCCTGGCGGCGCAGGAGGCGGCCGAGGAGGGGATCGAAGCCGAGATCCTCGATCTGCGTACGATCCAGCCGTTCGACTTCGAGAGCGTGGCGCGCTCGGTGAAGAAGACCGGCCGGCTGCTGGTGGCGCACGAGGACGGCCTGTTCTGCGGCTTCGGCGGCGAGGTGGCGGCCGAGGTGGCGGAGCGCTGCTTCGCCGATCTGGACGCGCCGATCCGGCGCATCGGTGCGCTCGACACCCCGGTGGCATACGCGCCGAAGCTCGAGGACGTGATCCTGCCGCAGAAGGACACGCTACTGCGCGGCATCCGCGAGCTGGCGGCGTATTGAGGATGGCGTGTCGCGCGCGGGGCGGATCGCCGCCGGACTGATCGCCATCGCCACCGGCATCGCCGCGCCCGCGACCGCGGAGACGCGCGTCCATCTGGGCGGCGGGCCCGGCTGGGTCAGCGACCGCCCGCTCCTGCACGGCGCGTTCCCCGGGCTCACCGGCGAGGTGGCGTGGGGCAGCGCGATCGCGACCGTGCCGCTGCGGTTCGACTACAACGTGCTGCCCCACGGCGAGGGCGGGCAGTTCGACGGCACGTTCGGCCTGCGCTTCTGCTCCCCGACGCCGCCGGTGCGGGTGTACGTGGACATCGGCGGCGGGGCGTCGACCGCGCGCAATGCCGACCTGCAGGGGCTGTGCGGCACGTGGGGCGGCGGCGTGGTGCTGGGCCGCGGCAAGCCCGCGGTGTGGGTGGAGGTGCGCCGCCTCGACGTGGTCAACTGGGAGTCGGACGGCGCCAGC
Source organism: Candidatus Eiseniibacteriota bacterium (assembly GCA_035691845.1). Classification (GTDB taxonomy): domain Bacteria; phylum Eisenbacteria; class RBG-16-71-46; order RBG-16-71-46; family RBG-16-71-46; genus DASSIN01. Next base: position 7,999 of record DASSIN010000305.1, read on the forward strand.
GGCGTGGTGCTGCGCGCCGGGCTCGAGCTGCGGTAGCCAGGCGCTACGGCGCGGCCGGCACCAGCCGCGTCTCGCTCTCCTTCGCCGCCTCGGCGGCCGGCCACGACAGGTAGAACGGCACGTAGCGGTGCGTGGCCCAGCGCTCGATCATGTCGTAGGCATGCGGGCTCGCGAGGTCGCCCGAGTTGCCGGGCGGGATCACGCCCAGCGAGGAATCCGCGTCCGCCAGGTTCACCAGATGGCGGAACGCGGGCGCGAACGCGAACGTGTTGTTCCACGGCAGCCGCGACGAGCCCACCGACACGGTGCTGAAATCGCCGTCCGCCGGAATCGAGGGGTGCTCGAACTTCTTCGCCACCGGATGAACGAAGCGCGCGCGGTGCGCGCGGCCGTACGCCCAGCGCGCGGGATCGGGCCCGAACAGCTTCTGCAGGCGCGCGAGCGCCAGCGCCAGCGCGGCCTCGGCGGCCAGCGCCGGACGTTCCGGCGCCTCGTGGTGCGGCCGGCGCAGCGCTTCGGGGGCGCGGCCGTCGAGCGCGGCCACGATCAGTCCCGGCTCGTCGATGCGCGAGCGGCGCACCAGCGCGCCGAGCCACGCGCGGTACAGCGTCGCCGCCACGCGATCGCGGCGCATCACGTGGTCCCACGCGCGCAGCGTGTCGAGCGCCGCGCGCTCGAGCGCGGTGCGCGGGGCCCCGAGTGAATCCACGCACGCGAGCAGCCGCGGCGCCAGCCGGTCGGCGGCGCGCGAGAACACGTCGTTCTGCACGCTCATCATGTCGGCGAAGCTCACGCGCGGCGTGCCGGCGAGCCGCGCCCAGATGCGCAGCGCGCGGTCCTGCGGAAAGTCGTAGCGCGGCAGCACGTCGGGATACGAAGGACCGACCGGGCGATTGTTGCAGTTGACCACGAACCCATCGCGCGGCACGTCCCACGCCGGCATCGAGTCCGGCGCGATGAATCCCGGCCATTCGAATCCCGGGCCGGAGGGCAGCGGTCCGATCCCGGGATCGAACGACCGGTGCGGCACACGGCCGGCGGTCTGGTAGCGCACGTCGCCGTCCGCGTCGGCGGCCACCAGGTTGAGCGCCGGGGTCACCAGCGTGCGCATCCGCGTGCACAGCGACTCGGCCCGCGTCGCCTGCTCGAGACCGAGCAGCCGGCCGGTGCGCAGGCTGTCGTCGAGTCCCGCCCAGCGCACCGCCAGCGCCAGTCCGCGGCGGCGATCCCACGCCAGCACCGGGCCGTGCGGCGTGTAGCGCCGGCGCTGGCCGAACGGCGGCAGCGACAGGCCGAGCTTGTGGTAGCGCAGGTCGTAGGGGGCGTTGCGCACCGGCACCCAGCCGCCCTGCCAGCGCACGCGCCGGCCGTCGGCCGACAGCGTGTCGGCGTACAGATCGACATTGTCCGCCTGCAGCGCGGTGACGCCCCACGCGCAGCGGGCGTTGCGGCCGGTCACGATCACCGGGAACCCGGGCGTGGCGGCGCCGATCGCGTCCACAACGCCCGGCACGCGCACGTGGATCACGTGCAGCGGCGAGGGCGTGGACAGCTCGAGATGCGGATCGTTGGCGAGCAGCGGCGCGCCCGTGGTCGAGCGCGCGGCCCCGACTGCGAACACGTTGCTGGCGCCGGGCGGCCCCGGCCCGCCGGCGGCGTCATCGCGCGGATGCCAGCCGGCAAGCGTGCGGCGCGCGCGCTCGATCAGCGCGAGCGGGAGGTCGGGCACGCGCGCGTTGCCCGGCGCGTCGTCGCGCCACCCCGTGCGCGGCGGCCCGTAGCGCGCGCGCGCCACCGAGTCGGGGATGGTGTCGTAGATCCATTCGCTCTCGAACCGCTGGCGGCGGACGACCCAGTCCCGGCCGTGCTTCTTGATGTCCTTCCACTCGTCCAGCTCGGGGATCGACAGGTCGAGCACCACGCCCTGCGCGAGCAGCATCAGCTCGCAGTCGGCGGGCGACCAGTCGGCCATGCGCCAGCCCAGCCGCGTGAACTCGCGCGGCCACGGCGCCCGGCGCGCGCGGCAGCGTGCGAGCCAGGCGTTGATGCCGGCCGCATAGCGCTCGAGCGGCACGCGCGCCGCCGGATCGAGCGAGTCGCCCTGCCAGATGGCGCGCGCATGGGAGGCCAGCTCGAACAGCTGGGCGCCGGCGTCGATCAGCAGCGTGCGATTGCCGAGGCTGCGCCACAGGAACCCGTGCGCCGCGCGGCGCGTGTACTCGAGCTCGAACAGCCGGTCGCGCGCGGTCACGAACCCCCACGCGAAGTACAGGTCCGGCAGCGACCGCGCCTCGACGTGCGGGATGCCGTAGCGGTCGGTCAGCACGCGCGCCGGCGCGGCCAGGCCGGGGAGGGCGAGCAGCGTGTCGGCGTCGGCGCTGGGGGCGTCGGGCGCCGCGCGCGCGGTCGCCGCCGCCGACGCGAGCGCGAGCCCGAGCCCGAGCGCGAGCGCGAGCGCGCGGGCGGCGCATCGCCTGCGCCCGATGACCGATGGTGTCACCCGGAACGCTCCTCCATGCTAGCTTCGCAGTAAGCATGAGCCACGCGCCGTTTGCAATCGGACTCGATCTCGGCGGCACCGATCTCAAGGCGGCGCGCATCGCGCCGGATGGCGGTGCCGGGCCCATGCTCCGCCGGCCGTCGCGCGCGGGGGAGAGCGCGGCGGCGCCGCTCGAGGCGCTCGCGCAGGCGATCGCCGAGCTGTCCGGGCCGGGGCTCGCCGCCGTCGGGCTCGGCTGCCCGGGCGTGATCGATCCCGCGACCGGCACGCTGGTCGGGCGCACCGCGCACCTGCCGCACTGGCGAGACGTTGCGTTGCGCGCCTGGCTCGCCGAGCGCACGCCGGTTCCGGCGATCGTTGACAACGACGCCAACTTCGCCGCGCTGGCCGAGGCCACGGTCGGCGCCGCGCACGGCAGTCGCGTGTCGCTGACGTTGACGCTCGGCACCGGGGTCGGATGCGGCATCGTGGCGGACGGCCGGATCGTGCACGGCGCGTTCGGCGGCGCGGGCGAGATCGGCCACTGGCCGATCGGCTCGGGCGAGGTTCCGTGCCCGTGCGGCGTGCCGCACTGCGTCGAGCCCGAGATCTCGGCGGCCGGGCTGCTGCAGGCGGCGCGGCGCGCGGGACTCGCGGTGGAGCGGGCGACGGACGTGTTCGCGCGCGCCGCGCACGGCGAGCCGGCGGCGCTCGCGCTCGTCCGGCGCATGACGGACGGCCTGGGGCGCACGATCGCGATCGCCGCCGACCTGCTGGCGCCCGATCGCGTGGTGCTGGCGGGCGGCGGCGCCGAGGCCG
>DASSIN010000306.1:0-2144 GCA_035691845.1 Candidatus Eiseniibacteriota bacterium
CGCCGGCGCCGGCGCCGGCCGCCGAGGGCCCCGAGGCGCGGCTCGCCCGCGCGCGCCGCGGCCGCGACCTGTCGCGCCGCCGCTGGACCGGCGTGGTGACGCTGATCGTGGTCGGGTTCCTCGCCAGCGCGTTCGTGCGCGACGCGCGCACGCCCGGCAGGGCGCCGGCCGAACCGCTCACGTTCGCGGCCGGCCATGCGAGCCTCCCCGCGACCGCGCTGCGCGACGGCAAGCTGCACTTCTACGAGGCGCGGCTGCCGGGCGTCGCCGACCCGGTGCGGTTCTTCGCCATCCAGGTGAACGGGCAGGTGCGAACGTGTTTCGACGCGTGCGTGATCTGCGGCGCCAAGGGCTACTACCAGGACGGCAACCAGGTGGTGTGCCGCAACTGCACCTCGCCGATCGTGCTCACCTCGCTCGGCAGGTCCGGCGGCTGCAATCCGATCCCGCTCCCCCACACCGAGCGCTCGGGCCTGATCGTGGTGGACGAGGCCACGCTCGCCAAGGCGCTGCCCAAGCTCAAGGGACGCTAGCCCAGGTGTTCGCGCGCATGGTGGCAGCTTCGCTCGCGGCGCGCCGCGCGCGCGTCGCGCTCGCGCTCACCGCGGTGAGCCTGGGCGTGGCGGTGGCGGTCGCGCTCGGCGCGCTGGCGCTGCAGGTCGGCGACGACCTGTCGCGCACGCTGCGCGCCGCCGGCCCCAATTTCGTGGCGTTGCCGGCGGGCGCCACGCTGCCGGTGGACGCGCCGGGCGTGCCCGGCGCGGACGCGCTGCCGCGCGCGGGGCTGGTGCTGTCGGAGGGCGCGGTCGCCGCGCTCAAGAGTTCGTTCTGGAAGAACAACGTGCTCGACGCCGCGCCCGAGCTGTCGGCGGCGCTCAACCTGGACGGCGTGCCGGCCGAGGTGCAGGGCACGTGGTTCGCGCGCGACGTGGCGACCGCGGCGGGCACGTGGCGCACCGGCTGGAGCGCGCTGCGCTCGGCGTGGCGCGTGAGCGGACGCTGGCCGCGCGAAGACGAGCCCGGGATCGCGCTCGGCGCCACGCTCGCACGCCGGCTCGGCCTCGCGCCCGGCCAGCACGTGAACGTGCAGGCGGCGGGCGGCGCGGCACGCTGGCTCGTCACGGGCGTGGTGGACGCGGGCGGATTGGACGACGCGCGCGCGTGGGCGCCGCTGTCGCAGGTGCAGGCGGTGTCGGCGCGCGCGGGCGTCGATCGCGTGTGGCTGTCGGCGCTGGTGCGGCCCGCTCCGCCCGGGCCCGCGCCCGATCCGGCGCGCGATCCCAAGGGCTACGAGCGCTACATGTGCGCGGCGTATCCGCACAACGTGGCGAGCGAGCTGTCGGGCCGGCTGGACGCGGACGTGGTGCCGGCCTCCGAGCGGCTGGCGGGCGAGGCCCATGTCGTCGGCCGCCTGAACCTGCTGATGCTGCTGCTGGCGCTGGCCGCGCTCACGGCTTCCGCGCTCGGGCTGTTCTCGACCACGACCGCCACCGTGGTCGAGCGCCGCGCCGAGATCGGGCTGCTGCGCGCGCTGGGCGCGGCGCCGCGCCAGCTCGCCTGGCTGCTGCTGGGCGAGACGCTGCTCGTGGCGTGCGCGGGCGGCGTGATCGGCTGGATCGTGGGCAGCGGCGCCGCCGCGCTGATCCGCGGCACCAGCTTCGGACCGGCCACCGCGCCGCAGCCGCTGCTGCTGCCCGCCGCCCTGCTGCTGGCGCTGATCGTGGCGCTGGCCGGCACGTGGGCGCCGCTGTCGGCGGCGCTGCGCATCGATCCCGTGGAGGCGCTGCGTGCATGACGTGTCGCGCGCCCGCGCGCTCGCGCTGCGCCGCGGCATGGAGCGCCGGCTGCTGTTCGCCGGCCTCGCGCGCCGCCGCGGCGGCGTGGCGTTGGCGGTGGTGGCGGTCGCGATCGGCGCGTCCGTGTGCTCGGCGATGCTGCACGTGTCGCGCGACGTGGACCGCAAGCTGACGCGCGAGCTGCGCGCGCTGGGACCGAACGTGGTGATCACCGCGCGCGCCGGCGGCGCGTGGCTGGACGCCGGCGATGCGGTGGGGCGGCTGGCGGCGCTGGACGTCGCGGCCGCGCCGGTGCTGGACGCGGTGGCGAACGTGCACGGCCAGGCGGTGGCGGTGGCGGGCGCCGAC
>DASSIN010000307.1:0-4486 GCA_035691845.1 Candidatus Eiseniibacteriota bacterium
ACGCGCACGTCGGGCGAGCGACCGAGCGCGGCCAGCAGCCACGTGGCGCGCGCCGGCGTCGCGCCCCCGGCCGTGCCGGTGACGATGCCCACCGCCACCGGCTGCGGGGCCTGGTTGCGGAACGCGATGCCGAGCGCCAGCGCCAGCAGCACCGGAAACGCGAACACCCAGAACATCGCCTCGGGCTCGCGCGTGAAGCCCATCACGCGCGAACGGGTCAGCTGCCACAGCGCGTTCCGGTCGAGCATCACGCCTCCCGCAGCGTGCGGCCGGTGAGGCTCACGAACACGTCCTCGAGCGTGGCGTGATGCGTGGTGAGGCTCGACAGCGCGACGTTGCGCCGTTCGAGCTCGCCCAGCAGCGCCGGGATCGCGACGTGCGGGGCCTCGACGATCGCCAGCCAGCCGCCGGCCTCGGCGCGCACGTGCCTGACCGACGGCAGCGCGGCCAGTGCGGCCGGGTCGAGCACGCCGTCGGCGGTGAATTCCACCACGTGCTCGGCGCCAAGCCCCGCGATCAGCTCGGCCGGCGTGCCGAGCGCGATCACCCTGCCGTGATCGACGATCGCCACGCGGTCGCACAGCCGCTCGGCCTCGTCCATGTAGTGGGTGGTCAGCAGCGTGGTGCCGCCGTGCGCGCGGAACTCCTGGATCAGGTCCCACAGCTGGCGGCGCGACTGGGGATCGAGCCCGGTCGTGGGCTCGTCCAGGAACAGGATCTCCGGATCGTTGACGAGCGCGCACGCCACCGACAGCCGCTGCTTCTGGCCGCCCGACAGGTGCACCACCCAGGCGTCGCGCTTCTCGGCCAGCTGGACGCGGGCGATCACCTGGTCGGGGTCGGGGCCGCGCCGGTAGAAGCTGCGGAACAGCGCCAGCGTCTCGTGCACGGAGTACTTCTCGTACAGCTTGGTCTCCTGCAGCTGGATTCCGAGCCGCTCGCGGATCTCGCGGTCGCGTCCCGCGCCCCAGCGCTCGCCCAGCACGCGCACCTCGCCCAGGTCGGCGCGGTTCAGGCCCTCCAGGATCTCGATCGTGGTGGTCTTGCCGGCGCCGTTCGGACCCAGCAGGCCGAAGCACTCGCCGCGCCGGACCTCGAGATCGAGCCCGTCCACCGCGGTCACCGCGCCGTAGCGGCGGACGAGACCGCGGCACAGCAGCGCGGGGTCGCCGGTCGCGGCGCGGCGGGCGGCGCCCATCGGCAGCGAGGTCATGGCGGGTTCGGGCATGGAGCGCGACACGTTAGGAGCGCGGGCCGGGCGGGCGCAACCGGGCGCGCTGCAGCCCATTCCGCTTCGTGCTACGTTTGCCCGGAATGCGCGCTCGCGTCGCGTGGCTCGCGTCGCGGGCGGAACACCGTCCATCCATCAAACCTGTCCCGTTCCCATGACCGATCCGCTCGGCGCCATCCAGCGCAGCAACGCCGCCTTCATCGACGAGATGTACCGTCGGTTCCGCGACGACCCGGCCTCGGTGCCGGAGTCGTGGGCGGTGTTCTTCGCCGGCTTCGAGCTGGGCGGCGCCCGGCCGACGGCCGCCGGCGGGGCCTCGGGCGGCGTCTACGGCCTGGTGCTGGCCTATCGCGAGAACGGGCACCGGATCGCGAAGCTGGACCCGCTCGGCCGCGATCCCGACCACCATCCGCTGCTCGACCTGTCGAACGTGGGGCTCACCGAGGCCGACCTCGACACCCCCACCGATGGCCAGCCGTTCCGCGGGGCGTTCGACGGCACCGTGCGCGGTCTGCTCGCCGCGCTGCACGAGACCTACTGCGGCCCGCTCGGCGTCGAGTACATGGACATCCCCGACCGCGCGCGCCGCGAGTGGCTGGAGCAGCGCATGGAGCCCGACCACAACCGGCCGGCGCTGTCGCGCGACGAGCGGCTGGCGGTGCTGCGGCAGCTGCTGGCGGCGGACGCGTTCGAGCAGTTCCTGAACGTGCGCTACCCGGGGCAGAAGCGATTCTCGCTCGAAGGCGGCGCGGCGCTGATCCCGATGCTCGAGACGCTGGTGACGTGGGCGCTCGAGGGCGGCGTGCAGCAGATCGTGCTCGGCATGCCGCACCGCGGGCGGCTGAACGCGCTCGCGCACGTGCTGGGCAAGCCGCTGGAGCAGCTGCTGTCCGAGTTCGAGTCGAACTTCGTTCCCGAGCACGTGCAGGGCCACGGCGACGTGAAGTACCACCTCGGCTACTCGGGCGTTCGCGACACCGCGCGCGGCGCCGTGCACCTCGATCTGATCTTCAATCCGAGCCATCTCGAGTTCGTGAACCCGGTGGCGCTCGGCTCGCTGCGCGCGCGCCAGGAGCTGATGGCCGACCCGCACGGCGCGCGCGGCATCCCGGTGATCGTGCACGGCGACGCCGCGTTCTCGGGCGAGGGGGTCGTGGCCGAGACGCTGATGCTGTCGCCGCTACCGGACTACGCCACCGGCGGCACGCTGCACGTGATCGTCAACAACCAGGTCGGCTTCACCACCTCGCCCGAGGACGCCCGGCTCGGCCGCTATCCCACCGATCTGGCGCGCGCGGTGAACGCGCCCGTGATCCACGTCAACGGCGACGCGCCCGAGGCGGCGGTGCGCGCCATGCGGCTCGCGGCCGACTATCGCGCCACGTTCCACTCCGACGTGTTCGTGGACCTGTGGTGCTACCGCAAGCACGGCCACAACGAGCTGGACGACCCCACGTTCACGCAGCCGGTGATGTACCGCGCGATCGCCGGCCACGTGCCCGCGTCGCAGCGCTACGCCGAGCGCCTGCAGGCCGAGGGCGCGATCGACGAAGCCGGCCTGGCGGCGATGCGCGGCGAGATCGACCAGTGGCTGCAGTCCGGCCACCAGCGCGCGCGCTCGCAGGCGGCGCCGCGGCGCAGCACGGAGTTGGGCGGCGCGTGGAAGGGGCTGTCATGGGCGGGCGAGGACTGGAGCGCCGACACGCGCGTGCCCGAAACCACGCTCGCGCGCATTCTGGAGGCGCTCGAGCGGCTGCCGGAGGACTTCCATCCGCACCGGAAGCTCGCGCGGCTCGGCGCCGAGCGGCTCGAGATGCTGCGCGGCGATCACGCCGACTGGGCGCTGGGCGAGGTGCTGGCGATGGGCTCGCTGCTGCTCGAGGGCCGGCACGTGCGGCTGTCGGGGCAGGACACCGGGCGCGGCACGTTCAGCCACCGCCACGCGGTGCTGCACGACGCCGACAACGGCCGCCGCTGGATTCCGCTGCAGCACCTGGCCAGGGACCAGGGCCGGTTCACGGTGTTCGACACGCCGCTGGCCGAGGCCGCGCCACTCGGGTTCGAATACGGCTTCACCACCGCCGATCCCGGCACGCTGGTGATCTGGGAGGCGCAGTTCGGCGACTTCGTGAACGTGGCGCAGGTGATCGTGGACCAGTTCCTGGCCAGCGGCGAGTCCAAGTGGCAGCGCATGTCGGGGCTGGTGCTGCTGCTGCCGCACGGCTACGAGGGCCAGGGCCCCGAGCATTCCAGCGCGCGGCTCGAGCGCTTCCTCGAGCTGTGCGCGGACGGCAACATGCAGGTGATCAATCCCACCACGCCCGCGCAGCTGTTCCACGCGCTGCGCCGGCAGCTGCATCGCCCGTTCCGCAAGCCGCTCGTGGTGATGAGCCCGAAGAGCCTGCTGCGCCACCGGCTGGCGGTTTCGGCGCGGCGCGAGTTCACCGATGCGGGATTCCAGAACGCGATCGACGACGCGACCGCGCGCGAGCCCGGCGCGGTGCGCGCGGTGCTGCTGACCTCGGGACGGCTCTACTACGCGCTGCACCAGGCGCGCCTCGATGCCCGCCATCCGAACGTGGCGGTGGTGCGCCTGGAGCAGCTGTATCCGTTCCCCGAGGCCGAGCTGCGCGCGATCCTGGCGCGCTACCCGAACGCGCGCGACGTGCGCTGGGTGCAGGAGGAGCCGGCCAACATGGGCGCGTGGCGCGCCATCCGTCATCGGCTCGAGGCCGTGCTGCCCGACGGCGGCACGCTGCGGCTCGTGGCGCGCAAGGCCGCGCCCACGCCGGCGAGCGGCTGGTACTCGATGCACGTCGAGCAAGAGCGGGTGCTGCTCGAGCGCGCGTTCGCCGATCCCGGCGGCCGCCCGCTGCCGCACACGCCGATCCCCGCCGACGCCGCCGCGCGCGGAGGAGGACGCTCGTGAGCGCCACCGTGTCCGTGCCGCGGCTGGCAGAATCGATCTCGGAGGCGACCCTGGTCGAGTGGCTGAAGCCCGACGGCGGCGCCGTGCGCCGCGACGAGCCGGTGGCCACGCTCGAGACCGACAAGGCGGCGGTCGAGATCGCGGCCACCGACAGCGGCGTGCTCCATCACCAGAAGAAGGCCGGCGACACGGTGGTGGTGGGCGACGTGCTCGCCACGATCGAGCCCGGCGTCGCGCCCGCCGATGGCGCCAGCGCGCCGGCGGCGACGGCCGTGAAAGCGCCTGCGCCTGCGCCCGTGGCGGCCGCGCCCGCGTCAACGCCCGCT
>DASSIN010000308.1:0-28064 GCA_035691845.1 Candidatus Eiseniibacteriota bacterium
CCGGCACCGAGAACGTGGCGGCGATCGTGGGGTTCGGCGTGGCGGCGGCGCGGGCCCAGGCCCGGCTCGCGGCCGGCGCGCCGGCGCGCATCGCGGCGCTGGGGGAACGACTGCTGGATGGCCTGCTCGCGCGCGTGCCGGGCGCCCGGCTGAACGGCGATCGCGCGCGGCGCTGGGGAGGGATCGTGAACGTGGGTTTCGAAGGCGTGGACGGCGAGGCGCTGCTGCACGAGCTGGACCGCGATGGCGTGGTGGTGTCCACCGGCTCGGCGTGCAGCGCGGCGCACGCCGGGCCGTCGCACGTGCTGCTCGCGCTCGGGCTCACGCCCGAGGACGCGCACGCCAGCATCCGGTTCTCGCTCGGCGACGGCAACGACGACGCCGACGTGGACCGCATCCTCCAGGTCGTGCCGGGCGCGATCGAGCGGCTGCGCGCGCTCGACCGGCCGGCGGCCGCCGGAGCGGGACGATGATCGCCTCCCCGCGCCCGCGCGTGGGCGTGCTCGCGCTGCAGGGGGACTTCGACTGCCATCGCGCGGCGCTCGAGGACGTCGGCGCCGAAGCCGTGCCGGTCACGCTGCCGCAGCATCTGGCCGATCTCGACGCGCTGGTGCTGCCGGGCGGCGAGTCCACCACCATGCTGCGGCTGCTCGCCGTGACCGGGCTGCGCCAGCCGCTGGAGCGGTTCGTGCGCGAGAAGCCGGTGCTCGGCACGTGCGCGGGCGTGATCCTGCTCGGGCGCGGCGGCCAGCACCTGCCGGCGCCGCCGTTGGGCGTGCTCGACGTCGAGGTGGACCGGAACGCCTACGGCCGCCAGGTGGATTCGTTCAGCGAGCCGGTGGAGGCGCCGGAGATCGGCGAACATCTTCAGGGCGTGTTCATCCGTGCGCCGCGCATCCGTCCCGGCGCCGGGGCGCAGGTGATCGCGCGCCACGCGGGCGAGCCGGTGGGCGTGCGCCAGCAGCGGATCGTCGGGCTCACGTTCCATCCCGAGCTGACGCGCGACACGCGCTTCCACCGCTGGTTCCTGGAGCGCGTGGCCGGCCTCGCGCTGCCCACGCCCGGCGCGCCCGCCGGCGAGGCGCACCCATGAGCGCCTCCGATCGCGCGGCGTTCCACGCGTTCGTCGCCAGCCACCGCCACTTCCTGCTGACGACGCACGTCAACCCCGACGGCGACGGGCTCGGCAGCGAGGTGGCGCTCGCGCTGTGGCTGCGCGCTCGCGGAAAGAGCGTGCGCGTGCTCAACGATTCGCCGGTTCCGGACGCGTTCGTGTTCATGGCGCGCGAGCAGCCGCTCGAAACGTTCGACGAGGCGCTGGCCGAGCAGCTGTTCACGCAGGCCGACGCGCTGATCGTGCTCGACACCAGCAACCGCCAGCGCATCGGGCGCGTGGCCGTGCCGCTCGAACGGCACCTGATCGCGGTCGCGGTGGTGGACCACCACGCCACCCACACGCGCGGGTTCGGGCAGGTCAACGTGATCGAGCCCGAGGCCTCGTCAACGGGCGAGCTGGTCTACGACCTGATCCACGAGGCGGGCGGCGGGATCACGCCCGAGATCGCCGAGGCGCTGTACGTGGCGCTGATGACCGACACCGGCTCGTTCCGCTATTCCAACACCGACACGCATGCCCACCGCATGGCGGCCGATCTGCTCACGCACGGGCTCGATCCGCAGCGCCTGCACGCGCAGGTGCACTCCCACGCCTCGGCCGCGCGGCTGCGGTTCTTCGGCGAGGCGCTGGCAGCGCTCGAACTGCTGGACGACGGGCGCATCGTGGTGCTCGAGGCGTCGCCCGAGCAGTTTCAGAGGCACGGGCTGACGGGCGCGGACACCGACGGGCTGGTGGACATGCCGCGCAACATCGCGGGCGTGGACGCGGTGGTGCTGATCTCCGAGGTCGAGGCGGGCAAGGTGAAGGTGAGCCTGCGCTCGACCGGGCGGATCGCGATCGACCAGGTGGCGGCGCGGCTCGGTGGCGGCGGGCATCCGCACGCCGCCGGCGTGCTGCTGCGCGGGTCGCGCGCCGACGCGCGCGCCCGGATCCTGCCGGAGCTGCACAAGCTGCTCGCGGCCCTGGACCCGGCCGGCGACGCCGCGAGGGCGGGGAAGAGCGCGTGAGCGCGGCCGCGGGCGCGCTCGCGGTCGCGGCGGACGCGACGCGGATCGAGGCGCGCGCGCTGTCCCATCGCTACGGGCCACGCGTGGGGCTGGCCCCCGTCGTGTTCGCATGGCAGGGGCCGGGCGTGGTGGCGGTGACGGGCGCGAACGGCGCGGGCAAGAGCACGCTGCTGCGCATCCTCGCGGGCCTGCTCAAGCCCTCGCACGGCGAGCTGCACCTGACGCGCGGCGGGCGCGCGCTCGACGCGGCGCAGCGTCGGCACGCGATCGGATTCGCATCGCCCGAGCTGGCGTTCTACCCGGAGCTGTCGGCGCTCGAGAACCTGAGCTTCGCGGCCGCCGCGGCGGGCGCGCACCATCCGGCGGCGCTGGCGCGCGCGGCGCTCGAGCGCGTGCAGCTCGCGGCGCGTGGCCACGATCGCGTGGCCGCGCTGTCCTCGGGGCTGGTCCAGCGGCTGCGGCTGGCGTTCGCGCTGCTGCACGCGCCGGCGCTGGTGCTGCTGGACGAGCCCGGCAGCCACCTGGACGACGAGGGCCGCGCGCTGCTGGGCGGCCTGGTGGCGGACGCGGCCGGGACGGCGCTGGTCGTCATCGCCACCAACGACGAACGCGAATGGAGGCTGGCGCGTGAGCGCGTGGAGCTCCGCGGGCGCGATGTGGGCCCTGCTGCGTAAGGAGTGGGTGAGCGAATGGCGCACGCGCTGGGGGTTGCACGCCGCGCTGCTGTTCGCGGTGGCCACGTTGACGGCCGTGAGCTTCGCCGTCGGCCGGCTGGCGGACCGCGTGGACGTGCTGGCGGCGCTGCTGTGGGTGGTGCTGCTGTTCGCGGCGCTGTCGTCGCTGGCGCACACGTTCGTACGCGAAACGGAGGGCCGTACGCTCACGCTGCTGCGGCTGGTCGCGTCGCCGGCCACGATCGTGTTCGGCAAGCTGCTGTTCAACCTGCTGTTCCTGGCGCTGCTCGAGGTGGTGATCGTGCCGCTCGCGCTGCTGCTGCTGGGCGGACCGCCGCCGCGCTGGCCCGCGCTGCTGGGCGTGCTCGCGCTCGGAACGCTGGCGCTGGCGTCGGCCACGACGCTGCTCGGCGCGCTCACCGCGCAGGCGCGCGGCCGCGGCGCGCTGTTCGCGGCGCTGGCGCTGCCGTTGCTGATGGTGGTGCTGGCCGCGGGCGTGTCGGGCGTGCGGGCGCAGTGGGAGGGCGGCGCGGTGGCGCCGGCGCTGCGCTTGCTTGGAGCATTCGCCGCGGCCATGCTGGGGGCCACCCTGCTGCTGGCCGACCACCTGTGGGAGGAATGACGTGGCGCTGAGGCTGCTGCTGTGGCTGGTGATCGCGGGCGGGCTGGCGGCGGGGTTCGCGTGGGCGCCGCTCGTACCCGTGCTCGGAGCCACCACTCACGTGCTCTACCTGCACGTGCCGGCCGCGTTCGTGGCGTTCATCGCGCTCGGCTGGTCGATGCTGCACAGCGTGCTGTACCTGGCGCGCCGCGACATGCGGCACGACGACCACGCCGCGGGCGCCGCCGAGCTAGGGATCCTGTTCTGCGTGGTGGCCACGATCAGCGGCTCGCTGTGGGCGAAGGCGCAGTGGGGCTCGTACTGGAACTGGGATCCGCGCGAGACCTCGATCTTCTTCGTGCTGCTGATCTACGCCGCATACCTCGCGCTGCGCGGCGCGCTGGAGGACGGCCCGCGCCGCGCGCGGCTGTCGGCGCTGTACTCGGTGCTGGCGTTCGTGACCGCGCCGTTCCTGTTCTTCGTGGTGCCGCGGCTGTACGCGTCGCTGCATCCCTCGCCGATCCTGCCGTCGCGCGAGCAGGGCAGCATGGATCCCAGGATCCGTGTGTGTTTCGACGCGATGCTGGTAGGATTCACGGGACTGTTCTTCTGGATGCTGAACCTGCGGGTGCGGCTGGGCGCGCTGGCGCGCCGGCACGCCGAGGTCGAGCTGGAGCCGCCGGACTCGGCGGTGGCGGCGGCGGGAAGGGGGACGCGATGAACGGCAACGGCGTGGTGCTCGGGGTCTCGCTGCTGGCGTGGACGCTGCTGTTCCTCTATCTCGTGCGCCTCGAGCGCCGGGTGAAGGAGCTGGAGAAGCGATGAACCTGAAAGTGGTGGTGGCGGTGCTGCTGCTCGGGCTGGCCGGCGTGGTGGGCGTGACCAGCTTCCGCAAGTCGGTGACGCCCTACATTCCGTTCGACGAGGCCAGGCGCTCGAGCGGGCTCGTGCAGGTGAACGGCACGCTGGCCGACAAGCACTACGTGGCGCGCCCGGCGGAGCAGTTCCTGGAGTTCAAGCTGCGCGACCAGAAGGGCGAGGTGATGCCGGTGACCTATCGCGGCGTGATTCCCGGCAACTTCGACCAGGCCACGATGGTGGTCGCGATCGGCCGCTACCGCAGCGACCACTTCGAGGCGGAGCAGCTGCTGGTGAAGTGTCCTTCGAAGTATCAGGACGAGGCCGCGAAGCAGGCGAAGGCGACGTCGTGAACCTGGGTCAGCTGTTCAGCTGGATCGCGTTCCTCGCGTCGCTGGTGGCCGGGCTCGCGTTCCTCGCCGCCGCCGCCGGGCGCGAGTCCGCGGCGCGCGTCGGCCGGATCGCGTTCCGCGTCCAGTGGCTCGGCTATGCGGCCGCGGCTTCGTTCCTGTGGTGGATCCTGTTCCATCACGCGTTCCAGTACCAGTACGTGGCCTCCTACTCGTCGCGCAGCATGCCCGCGCGTTTCATCTACGCGGCGTTCTGGGGCGGGCAGGAAGGCACGTTCATGCTGTGGGCGCTGATCACGTGCACGCTCGGGCTGGTGCTGATGCGCATGCGCTCGCCGCTGCGCTGGGCGGCGATGCTGTTCCTGAACCTGCCGCTCGTCATGCTCGGGCTGGTGACCGTGATGCGCGGGCCGTTCCTCACGTTCCCCGCCGGCCGCGTGCCGATCGATGGCCAGGGCCTGAACCCGCTGCTGCAGGACCCGTGGATGACGATCCATCCGCCGGTGCTGTTCACCGGCTTCTCGTCGCTGGTGGTGCCGTTCGCGATCGCGATGGCGGCATTGGTGAAGCGCGACTGGGACGGCTGGGTGAAGCACGCGCTGCCGTGGGTGGTGCTGTCCACGGGCGTGCTGTCGATGGGGTTCATCATGGGCGGCGTGTGGGCCTACAAGGTGCTGGGCTGGGGCGGCTACTGGGGCTGGGATCCGGTCGAGAACGGCTCGTTCATCCCGTGGCTCTCGAACGTGGCGCTGCTGCACGGGCTGCTGGTGCAGCGCGTGACCGGCAGCCTGCGGCGCACCAACTTCACGCTCGCGGTCACGAGCTACGTGCTGGTGCTGTACGCCTCGTTCCTGACGCGCAGCGGCGTGCTGGCCGACTTCTCGGTGCACTCGTTCGCCAACCTCGGGCTGTCGGGATTCCTGCTGACGTTCCTGGGCGCGGTGGCGGTGCTGGGCTACGGCATGGTGCTGTACCGCGTGCGCGACATCCCGGGCGGCGCGCAGCCGTTGGGCGGGTTCTCGCGCGAGTCGTTCCTGTGGCTCGGCCAGCTGGTGCTGCTGCTGATGTGCACGCTCACCGCGTTCGGCATGAGCGCTCCGCTGCTGACGCGGCTGATCGGCCCGGCGTCCAACGTGCAGACCGCATACTACAATCTCGTCAACGCGCCGCTGGCGATCGCGCTCGCGCTGCTGCTCGGCATCGCCCCGCTCGTGCGCTGGCGCCGGCACGATCCGGCCGCGTTCGCGCGCGCCGCGTTGCCGTCGCTGGCGATCGCGGCGGTGGCGACGCTGGCCGCGATGGCGGTCGGCGTGCGCGACGCGCTGCCCGCCGGGATCGTGTTCGCCGCGGCGTTCGCGCTGACCTCGAACCTGGTGGTGGCGGCGCGCGGGTTCGGCGCCGGCTGGAAGCACGGCGTCGCATACCTCGGCCACGCCGGGGTGTCGGTGCTGCTGCTCGGGATCGTGGCGTCCTCCAAGTACGGCGTCTCGACCCAGGTGCAGCTGCCGCAGGGCGAATCGCGCCAGGCGCTGGGCTACCAGTTCACCTATCAGGGCGTGCGTCCCGAGAAGGACGGCAAGGATCGCGTGATGATCGCGGTGGCGCGGCCGGGCGAGCGGTTCGAGGCCACGCCGGCGCTGTACTGGAGCGAGTACAACCAGGGCTACATGAAGAAGCCGCACATCGAGCGCTACCTGTCGCACGACCTGTACATCTCGCCGCTCGAGATGGTGGGCGCCGAGGACGGCCCCGACGCGGGCGCGGTGTGGTTCTCGAAGGGCGAGACCAAACAGATCGGGCAGGTGCGATACACGTTCGTGGACTTCGACCGCCAGATGGGGCAGGTGGTGCGCGTGGCCGCGCGCATGCGCGCCGAGATCGGCGGCCGCACCGTGCCGGTGCGCCCGGTGCTGGAGATGAATCTCGCGACCGGGATCCCGAACCGCATTCCCGACTACCTGCCGGGCGGCGGGTCGGTGACGATCGCCAACGTGGATCCCAACACCGGCCGCGTGGCGCTCGAGCTGCCGGGCATGCCGCAGCGCGGCGGCGGCAAGGTGCTGGCGGTCGAGGTCAGCACCAAGCCGCTCATCAACCTGGTATGGCTGGGCGCGATCCTGATGCTCGCGAGCGTGTTCCTGAGCATGACGCGGCGCATCCTCGATGTGCGGCGCCCGGAGCCGAAGACGGCGGCCGCATTCGCGCCCGCGCCCGCGGCCGCATCGCCAGGGCCGGTGGGTGGCGTCGCGGCGGCGATCCCGCCCGCGACCACGCTCGGAGGCTGATTCTTCCAGCGATTTCATCCGCGGCACGCCCCCGCTTGCCGACTGCACGCATGTGCAGTAGCGTGACGCTCCGCACCCCGCGGATGTCTCATCTTCAGGTCGCAAGCCCGCATGTTCGAGTCGCTCAACGATCCGGTGGACGTGCTCGGCGCGTTCGTGGAGGGGAAGATGCGGCCGCTGCGCTTCCGCTGGCACGGACAGGTGATCCGGGTGCGCAGGGTGAGCGGCGAGTGGGTGCGGCGCGAGGGGCAGACGCTGCTGCGCTACTACGCCGTCGAAGGCGTCGGGCGCGACAGTTACGAGCTGTGCTACGACCCGCGCGGGCCGCGCTGGATCCTCGCGCGCGCGTGGAAGGAGGCGTGAGTGAGCGCCGATCGCGTGGATGGGCCGTCCGCGGCGAACCGCGCGACGCGCGAGGTGGAGGCGCTCGCCCGGCTCGCGTGGTGGCTCGACGATGCCGTGCGCATTCCCTGGATCGGCGTGCGGTTCGGACTCGATCCGCTGCTCGGACTGGTGCCGGGGCTGGGCGACGCGGCGGGCGCGATCGTGTCGCTGCTGATCGTGGGCGCCGCGCTGCGGCATCGCGTGCCGAAGACGGTCGTGGTGCGCATGGCGCTGAACGTGGCGTTCGACTACGCGATCGGGCTGCTGCCGGTGGCCGGCGACGTGGCGGACGTGTTCGTCAGGTCGAACGACTGGAATCTCGCGCTGCTGCGCCGCCACGCGGGCACCGGGCGGCCGCCGTCGCGCGGCGACCGCCTGCTGGTGTGGGGCGTGCTCGTGGCGCTCGTGCTGCTGCTCGCGGCCGGGCTCGCGCTGGCGGTGCTGCTGCTGCGCGCGGTGGCGCACGCGCTCGAGGGGTGGTGGCGATGATCCTGCTCGTGGACATGGACGCGTTCTTCGCGTCGGTCGAGCAGTGCCATCACCCCCACCTGCGGGGCGTGCCGGTGATCGTGTGCGGCGATCCGTCGCGGCGCGGCGTGGTGACCGCCGCATCGTACGAGGCGCGTCCGAGCGGCGTGCACGCCGGCATGCCGCTGGCCGAGGCGCGCCGGCTGTGCCCCGAGGCCCGCTACGTCGCGGGCAATCCCGAGAAATACGTGGCGATCTCGATCGCGCTGCTCGATCTGTTCACCACCTGGACGCCCGACGTCGAGCCGTTCAGCGTGGACGAGGCGTTCCTGGGGTTCGGCCCGAACGACCGGCGCGCGGGCACGCTGGCGGGGGCGAGCGCGCTCGCGCGCGAAGTGCAGGCCGCGGTGGGCGAGCGGTTTGGCCTGCCGTGCTCGATCGGGGTCGGGCCCAACAAGCTGGTGGCCAAGATGGCGGCCGGGCTCGAGAAGCCGCGCGGCATCACCACGCTGGACGAGGCGCGGTTCCGCGCCGTGTTCTGGCCGCGCGACGTGCAGGAGCTGTGGGGCGTGGGCCCGCAGCTTGGCGCGCGCATGAAGGCGCTCGGAATCGCAACGGTTGGCGATCTGGCGCGCGCGCCGGAGCATGCGCTGAAGGCGGCGTTCGGCATCATCGGCCCGCAGCTCGCCCAAGCCGCGCAAGGCCACGACGACACTCCGCTCGTTCCCTACCATCGCGGCGTGGACCCCAAGTCGATGGGGCACGAGGTGACGCTGCCGGCCGATTGCCGCGACCCGTTCGCGCTCGAGGGCACGCTGCGCCGGCTGTCGGACCAGGTGGCGCGGCGGCTGCGCACGGAAGGGTTCGTGGCGCGCGTGGTGGCCGTCAAGCTGCGCGATGCCCACTTCGTCACCACGCTGCGGCAGCGCGCGCTGCCCGGTGCCACCGCGCACAGCGCCGACATCTTCGCGGTGGCGAGCGCGCTGCTGCGCGACCACTGGCGTGGCGGACCGCTGCGGCTGCTGGGCGTCACCGCGTCCCAGCTCGCCCCGGCCGCGGCGGCCGAGCAGGTCGAGCTGTTCGGGCGCGACGAGCGCGCCCAGCGCCTCGAGCGCGCCGTCGACCGGCTGCGCGACCGGCTGGGGGAGGCGGCGCTGTTCCCGGCCGGCGCCATCGGCCATCGCCGGCAGCTCGGTCACGTGCCGTTCGGCACGCCCCGGACGGCGCGCCCGGGCGGACTGCGCCCCGCCCGGCCTCACCAGGCGCCCGCGCCGTGACGCTGTTCCCCGAGCTCGAGCCCGCGACCAAGCCGGAACGCGGCGTCCTGGTCGGCACCTCCGGCTACTCGTTCGCCGACTGGGTCGGCGCATACTACCCGGCCGGCATGCGCCCGTCGGAGTTCCTCGGCTACTACGCGCGCGAATTCCCCGCGGTGGAGGTGAACAGCACCCATTACGGCGTGCCGAAGCCGCGCACCATGGAGCTGATGGAGAAGAAGACGCCGCACGGGTTCCACTTCGTGGTCAAGCTGCACCAGTCGGTGACCCACACGCGCGACTTCGACGCCGGCCACGCGCACGAGTTCCTGGCCGCGGTCGCGCCGCTACGCGCGGCGGGCAAGCTGGACGGCTTCCTGGCGCAGTTCCCGTGGGCGTTCCACCGCAATCAGGCGAACGAGCGCTACCTCGCGCGCGTGCGTGGCGCGTTCCCGCGCGATCCGCTGTGGGTCGAGTTCCGCCACGACTCGTGGGCCGGCGGAGACGTCCTGGGCCTGCTGCGCGCGACCGGGCTCGGCTACTGCATGGTGGACGAGCCGGCGCTGCCGGGGCTGATGCCGCCGACCGTGGCGCTCACCTCGGACGATGCCTACGTCCGCTTCCACGGCCGCAACGCGCACAACTGGTGGAGCAGCGCCTCCGCCGGCGACCGCTACGACTACCTGTACAGCCCGGCCGAGCTGCGCGAGTGGATCGACAAGGTGCGCGCGCTGGCCGAGCAGGCGCGGCGCACGTATCTGTTCTTCAACAATTGCCACGCCGGCCAGGCCGCGCGGAATGCCAGGCTCATGAGCGAGCTGCTGCGCCAGCAACGGCTGGCGTAGCGCGATGCGCGCCCGCACGCACGACTCTGCTCCGCCGCGCATCTCTGGCGCAGCCGGACTCCGCCGTTGGCGGCCGCCGCTCCCGCCGACCGCGCGCGCGATCGCATCCAAACGGATAACCCAACCGCCGGGCAGGACGCCCCGCGGGCCCGGGAACTGCCGGCCGCCATCCACCCAGGTGCGCCGGGACAGGGCGCACGGAGGAGACGATCATGCCGAACGACCAGAATCGCGAGAAGGACCGTGACAACATGCGCACCGGCCAGGGATCGCAGGGCGGCACGCAGCGCAGCGGCCAGGAATCGCAGGGCGGCACGCACCGCACCGGCCAGGAATCGCAGGGCGGCCCGCAGCGCACCGGCGGCACGGGCGGCGGAAGTCACGGCGGCGGCGGCAATCGCTGACGCCACGGGAAGCGCGCGAGCCGGCGGGAGTGGATCCCGCCGGCTCGTCGCATGCCCGCCGCACCGGTGCGCCGCGATCGCGGTCGCCACCGTGCTCGGCTCGCCGCCGCGATCGCGGATGCACGACGCTCGCGTCGCCTCCGCGATCAGGTGATCGTGCGGATGCCGCGCCGGTCGGCGGTGATCGCCGGATGCCGGTTCTGCACGAACTGCTCCGCCTCGCGCACGTCCTCGGCGCTGCCCAGGATGAGCGGCGTGCGCTCGTGCAGCGACTCGGGCGTGATCTCCATGATGCGCCGCCGGCCGTCGCTGGCCGCGCCGCCCGCCTCCTCGGCGATGAACGCCAGCGGCGCGCACTCGTACAGCACCCGCAGCTTCCCCCTCGGGCTGTTGCGCGCGCCGGGATACAGGAACACGCCGCCGTACAGCAGGTTGCGGTGGAAGTCGGCGACCAGCGAGCCGACGTAGCGCGCGCTGTACGGGCGCCCGGTGGCGGCGTCGTCCTCCTTCAGCCAGTCCACGTAGCGCTTCACGCCCTCGTCCCAGTGGCAGTAGTTGCCCTCGTTCACGCTGTAGATGTGCCCGCGCGTCGGGGTGCGGATGTCGGTGTGCGACAGCATGAACTCGCCGACGCTCGGCTCGTATGTGAAGCCGTGCACGCCGTCGCCGGTGGTGTACACCAGCATCGTGCTCGAGCCGTACATCACGTAGCCGGCGGCGAGCTGGCGATAGCCGGGCTGCAGGCAGTCGGCCAGCGTTCCGCATCCCTTGCGCGTGACGCGCGGCAGGATCGAGAAGATCGTGCCGACGTTCACGTTGGCGTTGATGTTCGAGCTGCCGTCCAGCGGGTCGAAGTTGACGACGTACTTGCCCACCGGCCCGCCGTCCGGCACCTGCACGATGTTCTCGTCCTCCTCGGACGCCAGCACGGCGAGCTGGCCGGTGTTGCCGAGGATGCGATACATCGTGTCGCGCGCGAACATGTCCAGCTTCTGCACCTTCTCGCCGTGCACGTTCTGGCTTCCGGTCAACCCCAGGATGTCCACGAGCCCCGCGCGCAGCACGAGCCGGTTGATCATCTTGGCGCCGAGCGCGACCTCCATCAGCAGGGTCGTGAACTCGCCCGATGCCTCGGGATGACGGCGCTCCTGCTGCAGGACGAACTGCGACAACGTGAGCTGGCGATCGGGCATGGCGTGGCTCCGGTGGGGATCGGACGGACGCGCGGTCAGTCCGAGAGGCCGGTGACGTCCTCGGGGCTGCGGCCGGCCGCGATCGCGGCGCCGGTGAGGCGCGGGAACGCCGACGCCACGGGCGGGGTCCAGCGCTCGACCAGCCGGCGCGTGTCGGTCACGCCGAGCTGCGTGAGCAGGAACCGGAAGCGCTCCTCCAGCGTGGCGCCGATCGCCTCGCGCGTGTCGCCGGGCAGGGACCACAGCTCGCGTTTGAACGGCCCCAGCGCCTTCTTGCGCGTCTTGTAGAAGAACTGCTCGTCGGTGTCCGTGGGCTTGCGCTCGTCGGCGGCGGTCAGGCGCAGCTGCTCGTAGATCTCGCGCTTCAGTCCGGCCGGGAACGTGGGGTGATCGAGCAGCATGTTCTGGAACTCGGTGGCGAGATGGATCTCGCACGCCCCGACCTTGGGGAAGTGGTCGAACAGGTCCAGTGGCAGCGTCGAGGCGCCGTGCTGCACCGCGCCGGCCAGGTGATACTGCTCGCGCGCCATGCGCGACAGCGTCTCCAGCACCTCGAAGTCGAGCTTCACCTCGGCGATGGTGCCGTCCGGGCGCGGCACGCCGCCGTGCGAGGTGCCGGTCTGCACCGAGATCTTGCTGATCCCCTCGAGGGCGGGATCGATCTGCGCCAGCGCCTCCTGGTACACGTTCATGAACGCGTGCAGCTCGACTGGCCGCGAGTTGTGGCCGCCCACCTCGCCGATCTCGCCGCCCACCGACACCATCACGCCCTGCGGCTGGTGGCGGCGGATGAACGCCGTCAGCTCGGCGCACACGCCGCCGTTCGCGCCCTGCTGGCCTTCCAGCGTGGCGAGTTTCAGGTCCACCAGCGTCGAGCTGTCCACGTCGATGTTGTAGAAGCCGGCCTCCAGCGCCTCGAGGATCAGCTCCTGCACCGTCTTCAGCTCGGCCGCGGCGTCGGCCGCGTACTTCTTGGCGTTGATCTGGAAGTGATCGCCCTGGATGAACACCGGACCCTTCCAGCCCTCGCGCAGCGCGGCCGCGATCGTCACGAACGTGTACTCGGCCGGGCGCTGGCCGGTGTAGCCGATCTCGGAGCGCGCGATCTCGTGGATCACGGCGCCGGCGTCCAGCGCGCGGCGCGCGCGGAACAGCGCGCGGGCGGAGTCGTAGGCCAGGCCGCGGATGTTGACGGCGGGCACGGTGAAGTGCAGCGGGGTCTCGTCGCGGCCGCGCGCGCGATACAGCGCGTCGATCGAGGCGGGGTAGATGCCGGCGCTGCGCGCCTGGTCCATGACCGCGGCGCGCGCGGC
Source organism: Candidatus Eiseniibacteriota bacterium (assembly GCA_035691845.1). GTDB lineage: Bacteria > Eisenbacteria > RBG-16-71-46 > RBG-16-71-46 > RBG-16-71-46 > DASSIN01. The sequence goes on from DASSIN010000308.1 coordinate 12,756, forward strand.
ATCCTGCACGTCGTGAGCGCCGAACACGCCCGCGAACGCCAGCGCGTCCAGCGCGTCGGCGTGGCCGCCGGCGATGCCGGCCGCGGCGCGGCGCACGTCTTCCTGGGTTTTCAGCTCCATGGCAGGCTCCATCGCTCCCGCGCCATGCGGCGCGCGCACTAGAGATCGGCTCGAATGCCGCGGCAGTATAGCCGAATCGGATGTTGCCAACGCCGCGCGGGCACGTCGTGCGGCCCGACGCCGCGCGTCCGCGGCGTCAGGCGGCGCCGGCCTCGGGCACGGTGAGCCCGACCGATGCCTGGCGCAGCTCCGGGTAGCGCAGCGGATCGAACGTGGCGATCCCCGGGGCGGGCTTCCACGCCAGCAACGCCGCCAGATCGTGCGTGCACGCGGCGGCCATCCCCATGCCGTGCCCGGTGAATCCGGCGCACACCGCCAGGTGATGGTCCGCATCCAGCCATCCCACCAACGGCCGGCCGTCACGGGCGAAACCCATGATGCCGGCCCACCGGTGTTCGATGAGTGCGCCGCCCGGCAGCAGCGCGCGCAGGCCGGATTCGATGCCTGCCTGAATGGCAGGCGTGGGGCGCGCGTCGTCGCCGGTCTCGGCATCGGGATCGAGATCGCGCCAGCCGCCGATCACGAGCCGCCCGTCCGCGGTCTGACGCCAGTAGCGGTAGCCCCAGTGGGCGTAGGTGGGGAGCGGCGCGATGGTGACGTCGAGCGGCGCGGTGGCGAGCATCTGGCCGCGTCGCGGCACCACCAGGCTGGCGAGCGCCGGGCACAGCTCCGCGGCCCACGCGTTGGATGCGATCACGAGCGTGCGCGCGCGCACCGCGCCGCCGCCGGCGTGCACCTCCCAGCCCGCCTGCCAGCGCGCGCCGCGCACCGGCGAGCGCTCGAACACGCGCACGCCGCGCGCCGCCGCCGCGCGCGCCAGCCCGCGCACGAACCGCACCGGGTGCAGCTCGCCGTCCTCGACGGTGTGGAACGCGGCCACGAACCCGCCGCGCGCGTGCTCGGGCAGCGCCGCCGACAGCGGCACCTCATCCATCGGGAACCCGTCGGCCCGCATCGGGGCCAGCGAGGCGCGCGTGTCCTCGGCCTCCTCGTCGCTGGTCGAGAGCCGGATGCTGCCGCGCGGGCGGTACTCGCACTCGATGCCCAGCTGCTCGATCAGCGCGCGCAGCCGCTGATGCGTGCGCCGGCCGGTTTCGAGCACCGCGCGCGCCCCGGCGCGCCCCCACAGCGCGATCTGCTCCTGGTACGGCTCGGCCGGCGCCGTCAGCAGGAATCCGGCATTGCGCCCCGACGCGCCGCTCGCCACGCGATCGGCCTCGAGCAGCGCCACCTGCGCGCCCTGCTCCGCCAGCGACCACGCCAGCGTCACGCCGGTGATGCCGCCGCCCACGATCGCGACCTCGGTGTCGAGCGATTCCGCCAGCGGCGGGTACGCGGGGGAATCGGGCTCTGCCCACCACAGCGAGTCGTGCGCGCCGACGTGCATCGCGGCATTGTGCCGCTCGCCGCAACGCGCAGCAAGCGCACGCGGTTGACAGCGCTTCCCGGCGGGCGCTGTAATCGAGCCTCGACGCGTCGTGCGCCGCGCGCCCCGAGGAACTCCGTGCCAGCCACCGCCCTCTGCCGTTTGCGGGTCAACGGCGAAACCCGCACGTGCGCCATCCCGCCGCACACCACGCTGCTCGAGGCCCTGCGCTACCACCTGGGGCTGACGGGCTCGAAGCAAGGGTGCGACAAGGGCGATTGCGGCGCGTGCACCGTGGTGGTGGACGGCGCGGCGGTGCTGTCGTGCATCACGCTGGCGCTCGCCGCCCAGGGCCGCGACGTGGTCACGATCGAGGGGCTGGCGCACGACGGCCGGCTGCATCCGCTGCAGGACGCGCTGGACGCGACCGGCGGCGCGCAATGCGGATTCTGCACGCCCGGCATCCTGATGAGCGCCTGGGCGCTGCTCGAGCGCAACCCCTCGCCCGGGCGCGACGAGATCCTGACCGCCCTGTCCGGCAACCTGTGCCGTTGCACCGGCTACACCAAGATCGTCGAGGCGGTGGAGCTCGCCGCGAGGCGCCGCGCGGAGGTGACGCGATGAGCGAGTCCGGGCGCCCGCCGGTGCCGGGCGGGCGCATGATGCCCGCCGAACGCCGGCTCGAGCCGCCGCGCTGGGAGGAGGGCCGGAGCGGGCCGCCCCACGGCGGGGACTTCGCCGTGATCGGCCGGCGCAACCGCAAGCTCGAGGGCGCGGCCAAGGTGACGGGCCGGGCGCAGTACGCGGACGACCTGTCGCTGCCGCGCATGCTGCACGGCAAGCTGCTGCGCAGCCCGCACGCGCACGCGCGCATCGTGGCGGTGGACGCCTCGGCCGCGCTGGCGATCCCCGGCGTGCACGCGGTGATCACCGGCCGGGACCTGCCCGTCCGCTACGGCATCATCCCGTGGACCGAGGACGAGCAGGCGCTGTGCGAGACCAAGACGCGCTACGTGGGCGACGCCGTGGCCGCGGTGGCGGCCGAGAGCGAGGCGCTGGCCGAGCAGGCGCTGCGCGCGATCCGCGTCGAGTACCAGCCGCTCCCGGCGGTGATGGACGTGGACACGGCGCGCGCGCACCCGGAGTGGCAGGTGAACGAGCTGGCGCGCGACGGCAACGTTTCGAAGCACGTGCAGCTCGCGTTCGGCGACGTCGATCACGCGCTGGAGGGGAGCGAGATCGTGATCGAGGCCGAGTACTTCTACGAGGGCTCGACCCACGCGCCGATCGAGCCGCACTGCGCGCTGGCGGAGTACGATGCCACCGGGTTCCTCACCGTGTGGTCCAGCACCCAGGTGGCGCACTACCTGCACCGCGACCTGGCCAAGGTGCTGGGGCTTCCGACGCAGCGCGTGCGCGTGATCCAGCCGGTGGTGGGCGGGGCGTTCGGGGGCAAGAGCGAGGCGTTCTCGCTCGAGTTCTGCGCGGCGAAGCTGGCGATCGAGACCGGGCGCCCGGTCAAGATCCTGTACACGCGCGAGGAGGTGTTCTACGCGCACCGCGGCCGCCATCCGATGCGGATGCGCTACCGCACCGGCATCACCCGCGACGGCGCGCTGACCGGCGTGGACGCGCGCATCGACATCGACGGCGGCGCGTACTCGAGCTTCGGGCTCGTCACCACCTATTACTCGGGCCAGCTGCTGACGGCGCCGTACGCGATGCCGGCCTACCGGTTCGATTCCACGCGCTGGTTCACCAACAAGCCGTGCTGCGGCCCCAAGCGCGGCCACGGCTCGGTGCAGCCGCGGTTCGCGTTCGAGTGCCAGCTCGACAAGCTGGCCGAGGCGATCGCCATGGACCCGATCGCGCTGCGCCGGCGCAACTTCATCGGCGAGCACACCCGCACCGTGAACGGCCTGCGCGTGACCTCGAACGGGTTCCTCGAGTGCCTGACGGCGGTCGAGCGCGCGTCCGACTGGGGCCGGAAGTTCCGCCGCATGCCCTACGGGCGCGGCGTGGGCGTGGCCGGCAGCATGTACATCAGCGGCACCAACTACTGCATCTACCCGAACGAGATGCCGCAGTCGGCCGTGCAGCTCAAGCTCGACCGCAGCGGGCGCGCCACGGTGTTCTGCGGGATCTCGGACATCGGCCAGGGCGCCGAGTCGATCCTGGCGTACATCGTGTGCGAGGAGCTGGGGCTCGAGCCGGGCGACGTGCGCGTGGTGGCGGCCGACACCGACCTGACGCCGGTGGACCTGGGCTCGTACTCGAGCCGCGAGACGTTCATGTGCGGCAACGCGTGCCTGGACGCCGCGCGCACGCTGCGGCGCCGCGTCGCCGAGGCGCTGGCCGAGCACTGGGGCGTACGCCCGAACGAGGTGGTGCTGCGGCTCGGCACCGCGTGCGCGACGCGCGATCCGCAGCGGGACGCGATGAGCGTGAAGCAGGCGTTCCAGCTGGCCGAGGCGCGGTTCGGCACGCTCGGCAGCGTGGGCTGGTACCAGTCGCCCAAACTGGGCGGCGACTATCGCGGCGGCACGATCGGCGCCTCGCCCGCGTATTCGTTCACCGCCCACGTCGCCCAGGTGGCGTGCGATCCCGAGACCGGCTTCGTCACGGTCGAGAACATCTGGATCGCGCACGACTGCGGGCGCGCGCTCAATCCGGTGACGGTCGAAGGCCAGATGGAAGGCAGCGCCTACATGGGCTACGCCGAGGCCCTGATGGAATCGCAGCGCTTCAAGCCGGCCGCGCCCGGCCACGGGGCCGGGCTCCACCACGGGCCGTCGCTGCTCGACTACCGCATCCCGACCTCGCTCGACACGCCCGAGATGCAGTCCATCATCGTCGAGTCGGTGGATCCGGAGGGCCCCTACGGCGCCAAGGAGGCGGGCGAGGGCCCGCTGCACCCGAGCGTGCCGGCGATCGCCAACGCCATCCACGACGCGCTCGGGATCCGCTGCGACGCGCTGCCGTTCGATCCACCGACCGTGCACCGTCTGCTGGCCGCGACCGATGCACGCGCGGCGTGGGCCAGGGCGCGCGCGCACGTGGCCGCGCCGGTGATGGCGAGGCGCTGATGCTGCCGCTGCCGCCGTTCGAGTGGGCCGAGCCCGCGAGCCTGGACGAGCTGCTCGCGCTGCTGGCGACGCACGGCCGCGACGCGCTGATCGTGGCGGGCGGCACCGACGCCGTACCCAACCTCAAGCACCGCCTGCACGAGCCGCGCGTGGTGGTGTCCACCGCGCGGGTGCCGGAGCTGCAGGGCATCGTGTGCGACGCGGACGGGCTGCAGCTGGGCGCGGGCGTCACGCTGGCGGCGCTGGCGCGTGACGAGCGCGTGGCGCGGGCGCATCCCGCGCTGACGCGCGCCGCCGGGCTGGTGGCGGGCCCGCAGCTGCGCGCGATGGGCACGGTGGGAGGCAACCTGTGCCTCGACACGCGCTGCACGTACTACAACCAGACCTACTTCTGGCGCGCCGCGCTCGGGTTCTGCCTCAAGAACTCCGGCACCGTGTGTCACGTGGTGCCGGCCGGCAAGCGCTGCGTGGCGGCGCACAGCTCGGACCTGGCGCCGGTGCTGATCGCGCTCGGCGCCACGCTCGCCGTGGCCGGCCCCTCCGGCGCGCGCACCATGCCGGTGGACGCGTTCTTCGTCGCCGACGGCATTCACAACAACGTGCTGCAGCCGGGCGAGGTGGTGACGCGCGTGCACGTGCCGGCCGAGGCGCAGGCGTACGCGTGCGGCTACCAGAAGCTCCGCCCGCGCGCGGCGATCGACTTCCCGATGCTGTCGGTGGCGTTCGCGGTGAAGATGAACGGCGTGGTGAAGGACGCGCGCCTGGTGGTGAGCGCGATCGCCGCCAGGCCGCGCGTCGTCACCGGCGTGGACGCGCTGCTGCGCGGCGGGCCGCTGGATGCGCCGGCGATCGAGGCCGTGGCGCAGCTGGCCGCGCGCCAGTGCCACCCGCTCATCAACGTGCCGTACGATGCCGAGTGGCGCAAGGCGATGGTGCCGGTCTACGTTCGTCGCGCGGCGCGCGAGGCGCTGGGTCTGCCGCCGGTGGAGGAGGCGAATTGAGCGCACACGAGTCCATGCCCGCCGGCGAGTCCCGGCCGCTGCCGCCCGCGCCCGGGCCCGACGTGTGGGACGTGCTGGCGCGCTGGCGCGCCGAGCGGCGCCGGTTCGTGCGCGTGAGCGTCGTGCACGCGCACGGGTTCACCCCGCAGAAGGGCGGCGCGCACATGCTGGTGGACGAGCACGGCGCCACCGCCGGCACCGTGGGCGGGGGCGCGATCGAGGCCGAGGCGCTGGCCGCCGCGCACCGCATGCTGCAGCACGCGCCGGCGGGAGCGAGCGAGCTGCTGAAGCGCCACCTGACGCAGGAGCTCGGCATGTGCTGCGGTGGCGAGATGACGCTGCACCTCGAGCGCATGGAGCCGGCGCCGCGCCTGGTGGTGTTCGGCGCCGGCTACATCGCGCGCCCGCTGGTGGCGATGGCGCGCACGTGCGGGTTCGAGACCACGGTGGTGGACGCGCGCGGCGAGTGGCTGACGCCCGCGCGCTTCCCCGGCGCCACGCTGGTGTTGCGCGATCCCGAGCACGCGTTCGGCGAGCTGGCGCTGTCGCCGCGCGATTTCGTGGTGGTGGTCACCCACGACCACGCGCTCGACCAGCGGCTGATCCAGGCGCTGCTCGCGCGACCGCCCGCGTTCCTGGGCATGGTGGGCAGCGTCGCCAAGCAGCGGAAGTTCGCGCTGCGGCTCAAGGCGCGCGGGTTCGACGATGCGGCGATCGCGCGCATGCGCACACCGCTGGGCCTCGCGATCGGCGCCGCCACGCCCGAGGAGATCGCGGTCAGCATCATGGGCGAGCTGATCGCGGCGCGCCGCGGGCGGCCGTTGCCGCCGGTGTGGCTGCCGCCCGCGCGCGGCGGGCGCGCGGACGCGCCCGACCCGGATGCGGGGAACGACGCCGGCGCCGGGGCCCTGCCGCCGCAGGCGCGGGAGATCGTGTCGCGATGATGACGGGCGTGGTACTGGCCGCCGGCGCCTCCGCGCGCATGGGAAGCCCCAAGGCGCTGGCGCGCGAGGGGCGCGAGAGTTTCCTCACGCACGGCATCCGCACGCTGTGGAGCGCGTGCGACGACGTGGTGGTGGTGCTGGGCGCGGGCGCCAAGGCGATCCAGCAGCGCACCGAGCAGGAGTTCACGCGACTCGTCCAGCGCGGCCGGCTGGCGGCCGAGTTCGCCCGCGTGCGGGACAACGTGCCGGACCAGCTCGAGGTGCACTTCGTCACCCATCCGACCTGGAAGCGGGGGATGTTCTCGTCGGTGCGCGCCGGCTTGGAGGCGGCGCTGGGCCGCAAGCCGGAGGCGATCCTGGTGATGCCCGTTGACCATCCGTCGGTGCGTCCCAACACCGTGGTGGCGCTGGCCACGGCGATGCACCAGGCGCTGGAGGCGGCGCGCTCGCCCCGGGTACGGCGCGCGTTCTCGTACGCGCTGGTGCCGCGCATGGGGGGCCGGCGCGGACATCCGGTGGCGCTGTCGGCGGCGCTGGCGCGCGCCATCACCCAGGACGCCCAGGCCGAGAACCTGAGCGACGCGGTCAAACGCAACGCGCGGCTGGTCGGCTATCTCGACGTGCGCGACCGCGGCGTGCTGCGCAACGTCAACCGCCCGGGCCAGTGATGGCGATGGACCACGGCCTCGCCCGCCCGCGCATCGCGGTGTTCGGCTCGAGCACGGTGCAGCGCGGCGAGCCCGCGTGGGAGCAGGCGCGCGCACTGGGCGCGGCGCTGGCGCGCGCCGGGGCCGATGTCGTGACCGGCGGCTACAGCGGCACGATGGAGGCGTGTTCGCAGGGCGCGCACGAGGCGGGCGGGCACGTGGTGGGCGTGACCGTGGATCTGTTCGAGGCCCGCGGCGGCGCCAACGCGTACGTGAGGGAGCGCGTGCACACCGCGTCGCTGTACCAGCGCCTCGAGGTGCTGATCGAAACGGCGGGCGGGTTCGTGGTGCTCCCCGGCAGCCTCGGCACGTTGACCGAGCTGTTCCTGGCGTGGACGCTGCTGTCGGTCGAGGGCCGCGCGGCGGCGCCGCTCGTGCTGCTGGGCGACCACTGGCCCGCGTTCCTGGCCGCGCTGCGCCATCCCGACATGGTGCGCCCCGCGCTGTTCCCGTTCGTGCAGACCGCGAGCGGCCCCGAGGACGCCGCGCGCCGCGCGCTGGCCGGCGTGGGCGGCGCGCGCGCGGTGCCGGCGCATCCGTTCCGTTCCGAGCCATGAGTTCCCCGGTCGCCGCCGCCGATCCACTGCTCGTCTGGCGCGCGGAATTCCCCGCGCTCGAGCACACGCTGCACTTCGCGTCGCACACGCTGGGCGCGATGCCGCGCGGCGTGGACGAGGCGCTCGCGCGCTACACGCGGACCTGGCGCACGCGCGGGATCCGCGCGTGGGAGGAGGAGTGGTTCGCGCTGCCCACCGAGGTCGGCAACGTGCTCGCGCGCGTCCTGAACGCCGCGCCGGGCTCGGTCACGATGACGGAGAACGTCACGACCGCGCAGGCGCTGGCGCTGTCCGCGCTCGACTTCACGCCGTCGCGCCCCGGGGTGGTGTGCACCGAGGAGGATTTCCCGTCGGTGCTGTACCTGTACGAAGGGCTCGAGCGGCGCGGGGCGTCGCTGCTGCGGGTGCCCGCGCGCGGCGCGCACGACGTGGACGTGGAGCGGATCGTGCGCGCGATCGACGAGCGCACGGCGGTGGTGGCGATGTCGCACGTGCTGTTCCGCAGCGCCAGCGTGCTCGATCTGGCGCCGGTGGTGGCGCGCGCGCACGCGGTCGGGGCGCGCGTGATGGTGGACGCCTACCAGTCGGTGGGCACGGTGCCGCTGGACGTCGCGGCGCTCGGGGTCGACTTCGTCACCGGCGGCTCGGTCAAGTGGCTGTGCGGCGGCCCGGGCGCGGGCTGGCTGTACGTTTCGCCCGCGATCGCGCCGGAACTCGAGCCGGCGATCACCGGCTGGTTCGCGCACGAGAACCCGTTCGCGTTCGACATCGGCCCGACCCGCCGCGACCGGGGCGCGCGCCGGTTCTACACCGGCACGCCCAACATCCCCGGCTTCACCGCCGCGCGGCCCGGGTACGAGATCGTGGCCGCGATCGGCACGGCCGCGATCCGCGCCAAGTCGTTGCGCCAGACCGGGCGCATGATCGCGCTCGCGGACGAATACGGGATCGCGGTGGTGTCGCCGCGCGAGTCCGCGCGCCGCGGCGGGACGGTGTGCCTCGACGTCCCGAACGCGGAGCGCGTGTGCGCGGCGCTGCTGGCGGAGGACGTGTTGCTCGATTTCCGCCCCGGCGTCGGGTTGAGGCTCGCGCCGCACTTCTACACGCGCGACGACGAGGTGGAGGGCGTGATGGCGCGGGTGCGCGACCACGCCCGCCGGCTGGCATAGCCGGACGCGCGTCATCCGACGCCGGCGTTCCGTTCCGGGCGCGACGCCCGCCACCCGTGCACCCCCGGGCGGCGTAAGGTAGTCTGCCGCGCGATGGTCCATCGCATCGTGGTCGCCGCCGCCCTGCTGGCCGTGATCGCGCCCGCCCGCGCGCGCGCCCAGTCCGATTCGCTCGGGCACATCGTCTACCAGGACACCGTCGCCGTGCGCGCGAGCCGCATGCGGCTCACGCTGCGCGATCTCGCCACCACCGCCACGGTCGTGCCGCCGGACCAGGTGCGGCTCACGGCCGCGCGCGGGTTGGCGGCCACGGTGGCCGACGTGCCGGGCGTGCACGTCTACGACCTGACCGGCTCCGAGACCGACGCGCAGGTCGAGGCGCGCGGGTTCGCCTCGCTCGGGTTCACGAGCCACGTGCGCGTGCTGGTGGACGAGATGCCGGTCAACGATCTGGAGGGCAGCCGCGTCAACTGGAACCTGCTCGCGCCCGGACAGGTGGACCACGTCGAGCTGCTGCGCGGGCCGGTCTCGTACCTGTACGGCGACGCGGCCATGGCGGGGGTGATCAACATCGTCACGCGCAGCGCGCTGGCGGGCTGGCGCTCGTGGGGCGCGCTGGAGGGCGGCAGCCGCAAGGAGGGGGTCGGCGAGGGCGGCGCGGCGTGGCGCGGGGGCGCGGGGGGGTTCGCAGCCGGCGTCGCGTGGCGCGACCTGGACGGCTGGCGCCAGCACAGCGCGGCCACGCTGGCGAGCGGCAATGCCTCCGGCGACGTGGCGCTCACGTCCCGCTGGACGGTGCGCGGGAACCTGCTGCTGCACCGCGAGCACGCCGAGGAGCCGGGCGCGCTGCCCGATCCGCTGTGGCACACGGACGCCCGGCGCGCGTTCGTGCCGGTGCTGGGCGATTCCGTCCCGCCCGATTTCCGCCGCGTGCACTCGGCCGCGGGCAACGTCGAGCTGCGCGGCGGCATCGGGCGCGCGGGCCTGATCGTGCAGGCCGGCGACGAGGCGCGCGCCCTGAACGCGCGCGAGACCATCATCCCGGCCGGCACGCTCGATCGCGTGTCCAACGCGCACCGGCAGCGCGGCGAGGCGCGGCTCGACTGGCCGCTCGCGGCCGACGCCGAGCTGGTGCTGGGGGTGGAGGGCGAGCACGGCCGGCTGCGCGGCGCGTACTTCCCGGCCGTCGACAGCCCGCGCGACGCGGTCGGCAGCGCCGACGTCACGCGCGACGCGATCGGCGGCTTCGCGCTGGCGCGCGCCGGGCTGGGGCGCGGATTCACGCTGACCGCCGCCGTGCGCGGCGACGGCCTGCATTCCAAGCTGGCCGGCGTGCCGGGCACGCACCGCGTGTCGGCCGTCAGCCCGGCGCTGGCGCTGAACCACGTGAACGTCAAGGGCGGAAACCTGTTCGTGTCCGCGGGCGGCGCGTTCAAGGCGCCCACGCTCGAGCAGCTCTACGATCCGCGTCCATATCTCGTGCCCGACGGCTCGGGCGGCTTCATCCCGGTCACGATCTCGAGCAACGCGCTCGAGCCGCAGCGCGGCTGGAACGTGGACGCCGGCGTGCGCGCGCTGCCCGCCATGCATTCGCGCGCCGACGTCACGTTCTACTACGGCCGCTCGCGCGACGAGATCGGCTTCGACCTGGCGAACTTCCGCTACAACAACATCGCGCGCAGCATCCACTACGGGTTCGAAGGCGACGCCACCGCCGGCCTGCCCTACCACGTCACCGCCATGCTTGGCTACGCCTACACGCGCGCGGTGTTCGACGGCGGCCCGAACGACACGCGGCAGATCAACGGCGTGCCCGAGCACCAGCTGATCGCGCGCCTCACGCTGGCGCTGACCACGCGCGGCAGCATCGCCCTCGACGGACGCTACTTCGACCGCCAGTGGGTGGACGAGGCCAACACCTACGCCCTGCCGGCGTACGGCGTGGCCGACGTCACCGTGCTGCAGCCGTTCGGGCCGGTGGCGCTGATCGGGGCCGTGCGCAACGTGTTCGACCGCCGCTATGCGGGCGCCGGCTACGTCACTTCCGACTTCTCGGGCAATCCGCTGCCGCTCTACTATCCGGGGCCCGGGCGGGCGTTCCGGGCCGGCATCCGGTGGCAGCCCGCGCCGTGAACCTGCACGCGAAACGGAGATCGCCACGGAGGATGTCATGAGCGCCGAGCTGGAAGGGAACACGGCCACGTCCGCTGCCAAGCCGCTCGACATCGTGCGCGAGCCGCGCGTCTACCTGGTCGGCCGCCAGAGCCTGGACCGCGACGGGATCGCGCGCTTCCTCGCCGACCACGGTGTCACGTGGAGCACGGACACCGAGGCGGCGGGCGAGGCGCTGGCCGAGATGGCCGGGCGCGTGTGCTACATGAGCTACGGCAAGGGCCGGCGCACCAACCGCGAGTTCCTGGCGCACATCGTCGAGGTCGGACACGGCTCGGTGCTCGAGCACGCGGTGTGGAGCTTCCTCATCACCGGCGTGTCGCGCTCGTTCACCCACGAGCTGATCCGGCACCGGCATTTCTCGTACTCGCAGCTGTCGCAGCGCTACGTGGACGAGTCCCAGTCGGCGTTCGTCGAGCCGGACGCGATCGCCGGCGACCCGGCGCTGCATGCGGCCTGGGAGCAGGCGGTGAACGCGACGCGCGCCGCCTACGACACGCTGGTCGCCGGGCTCGAGCGCCGCTTCGCGGCCGAGCCCGACCGCACGCTGCGGCGCAAGATGGCGCGCCAGGCGGCGCGTTCGGTGCTGCCCAACGCCACCGAGACGCGCATCTTCGTGACCGGCAACGCCCGCGCGATCCGGCACTTCATCGAGCTGCGCGGCTCGGAGCACGCCGAGGTCGAGATCCGCAAGGTGGCGCTGGCGATGCTCGCGCTGATGCAGCGCGAGGCCCCCGCCATGTTCGGCGACTACACGCTGGAGCCGCTGCCCGACGGCACGCACGCGGTGCGCACCTCGCACCCCAAGGTGTGAGCCGGGCGCACGTCCGGCGCTTGGAGCGGCGATGACCGAGGCGGCCGGGCACGCGCAGGCGGCGCACCGCATGGTCACGCGCGTGCGCGCCGGGCGGCGGTTCGAGGAGGACGATCTGCTGGCGCTCGAGCGCCCGCTCGAGCTGCGTGTGGCGGGCCGTGCGCTGTCGGTCACGCTGCGCACGCCCGGGCACGATCGCGAGCTGGCGACCGGGTTCCTGGCGGGCGAGGGGCTGATCCGTGCGGCCGCGGACGTGGTGGACGTGACGCTCGCGCCCGCCGCGTGCGCGGACGAGCCCGACGTGGCCGAGCTGACCCTGGCGCCCGGCGTCAAGCTCGACTGGACCGTGCTCGAGCGCCACTTCGCCTCCACCTCGGCGTGCGGGCTGTGCGGGCGCGCGCACGTCGAGTCGCTGCGCGCGGGGCTCGAACCCCGGCGGGGCGGACCGACGCTCGACGCGGACGCGCTGCTCGAGCTGCCCGCGCGCCTGGCCGACGCGCAGGCCACGTTCGCGGCCACCGGCGGCCTGCACGCCGCGGCGCTGTGCGACGCGTCGCTCGCGATCGAGGTGGTGCGCGAGGACGTCGGCCGCCACAACGCGGTGGACAAGGTCGCGGGCTGGCTGCTGGAACGCAGTCGCTACCCCGAGCCTTCCGGCGTGCTGTGGGTGAGCGGGCGTGCCGGGGCGGAGATCGTGCTCAAGGCGGCGCGCGCGCGCATTCCCGTGCTGGTGGCGGTGGGCGCGCCGAGCAGCCTGGCGGTGGAGCTGGCGGAAGCCGCCGGCATGACGCTCGGCGGCTTCCTGCGCGAAGGCCGCATCAACCTGTACTGCGGCGCGGAGCGGGTCGCGGGCTGATTCCCGCGGGCTCCGCGCGCGATCACGCCTCGGCGGCGACCACCGAGCGCGGCGCCATCGCGGACTTCGGGCGCTGGCCTGGCAGCACGTTCCACAGCCGCGACACCAGCAGCGCGCCCATCAGCGCGAACGGAATCGGCGCCCAATGCCACGCCTGCCAGCTCCACTGCGTGGTGATGTAGCCCACCCCGACCCCCACGAACCCGCCCGCCAGGTACTGGACGCCGTCGAACATGCCGGCCGCGGTGGCAGCCGCCTTGCGCCCGCCGAAATCCATCGACGCCGCGCCGCCGATCATGCCATGCGCGCCGTTCACGCAGAACGACAGCAGCGTGAGCCACCACGCCGCGGCGATCGGGCCCCAGTGCTGGCGGTCGGAGATCCAGAACATCCCGAGCAGCACGGCCATGCCGATGAAGCCCATCGTGATCACCGGCGCGCGCCGGCCGCCGAACCGGCGGTCGGACGCGATGCCGAACGCGAACCCGCCGGCGATGCCGGCGAGCGCGATCCCCCACGTGGCGATCAGGTACGGGGCGTATGTGGCGAAATGCGACTTGTCGGCGCCGTGGACCTCGGTGAAGTACAGCGGCCACCACGCGTCGATGGTGCTGCGGCGCACGAACCCGATCATCATCGAGCCGAGCGCCAGCGTCCACGTGGCGCGCGAGGCGAAGATGCGCCGCACCACCTCCGCCAGCGGCGCCGGCCGGTCGTCATGGTCCTGCGCGTCGCCGGTGTCGAACGACCCCAGCCCGGCATCGCGCGGCGAGTCGCGCATCACCAGCGCGTTGATGACGAAGAACACCGCCACGCATGCGCCCGGAATCCAGAACGCGTACTGCCACGGCAGCCCGAGCAGGATCAGCGGCACGCCCTGGAACGCCAGCAGCAGCCCGAGCCGGATCAGCACGCCGAACACGCCCGCGAACGTGCCGCGCTCGCGGAGGTGGAACCAGTGCGCGTTGACCTTGACGATCGACAGCGCGCCGAACGATTGGAAGTAGCCGTTCAGGCCCCACGCGATCACCATCAGCGTCATCAGCCGGTGGGGGGTGAAGCCGTAGCGCAGCACGGCCGGCGTCACCACGTGGTGCGCCTTGCCGACGCCTTCCCACACCGCGCGCGCCACCACCATCAGGCCGCCCAGCCCGAACACCGCGTTCATCACCACCACGCCCGCGGCGCCGATCAGGAACGCCTTGCGGCCCCCGACGCGATCCGCGAACGGCCCGTTGAACACCACCGCCAGGCCGTAGACGATCGGCAGCATCGACTCGAACACGCCCAGGTCGTTCTTGTCCCAGCCGAGCTGGTCGGCGATGGTCGGCGACACCACCGTCCAGTTGTAGCGGGTGGTGTAGAAGAACGCGTACAGCAGACCGAGCACGAGCCAGTTGAGCGTCCGACGCCTGCGGAACTCGGGGGTGAGGTGATCGAGCTGCGACGTCGCCATGGCTCGTCCTCGCGCGTGGGGTGCGGACAACGGGAAGGGCGCGGCAGAATGCGGTACTTTCCCAACCACGCGCGCCAGGGTCAAGAACGCGATCACGGCCGGGCGCCGGGCACGGCGCTCCCGCCGGCGCGCGAGCGCGGAGCCGTCGCATGCCGGTCGAGGATTCCACGTTCACGCCGCTGACCGAGGCCATCGGGCGCCCGCTCACCTGGCGCCGGACGGGCCTGCGCCGCTACCAGCTCGTCGACGACGAGGACCGCCGTTACGGGACGCTGGAACTGGGCGGGTTCGTGTGGGTGCGCGGCGAGCTTTCCACCGCGCACGGGCGGTGGCGGATCGTGACGCGCGGATGGTTCCGGCCGACCACCGAGGCGTACGCCCCGTCCGGCGACGCGCCGGCCGCGGTGATGCGCGTCGGCTGGCTGCTGCGCGGCACGCTCGCGCTCGCATCCGGCGCGCGCTATCGGTTCCTGCCCGGCTTCGCCAGCGACTCGCTCGGCCTGGCGCATGCGTTCGTGACCGACGAGGACGAGCCCGTGGCGCGCTTCGCGCACCGGCTGTGGTTCCGCGACCGGTTCGTGCTGGAGCGCGACACCGGCCCCGAGGAGGCGAGCCTGCTCGCCGGGCTGGGCGAGTTCACCGTGCTGCTGATGCGCCACCGGAGCCGCTAGCGATTCCTGGGCGTCACGCGCCGAGGCGCGTCTTGAGCAGGCGCGCGCGCGCGCGGCTCACCGGCACCTCGGTGCGCGCGGCGTCGTCCAGCCGCAGCCGCCACGTGCCCGCGAACGCCGGCTCGAGCGCGGTGGCGTGGTCGAGGTTGACGATCGCGCCGCGGTGGACGCGCGCGAACCGGCGCGGATCGAGCCGCTGCTCGAGCTGGTCGAGCGTGAAATGGATCCAGTGACGATCGCTCGCGGTGGCCGCGAACACGAGCTTGTGCTCGGCGCCGAACCACAGCACTTCCGCTGCGCGCAGGATCAGCTGGCGCGTGCCGACGCGCACCGTCAGCCGGTCGAGCGGCGGCTCGGGTGGTGCGGCGGCCGCGGGCGCCGGCGCCGGCG
>DASSIN010000309.1:0-12149 GCA_035691845.1 Candidatus Eiseniibacteriota bacterium
GGCGGGCTGGCGGGAGCCGGCCGCGGCGTGGGAGCGCGACGTGCACGCCGTCGTCCACGCCGACCCGCCGGCGCGGGCGCGCGCGGTCGAGCGCGCGAACGGCGGGGCGCTCGCCGGCGTGCCCGTGATCGTCAAGGACAACCTGTGCACCACCGACCTGCCGACCACGTGCGGCTCGCGCATCCTGGCCGGCTGGCAGTCGCCGTACGACGCCACCGTGATCGGGCGGCTGCGCGAGGCGGGCGCGGTGATCACGGCCAAGGGCAACATGGACGAGTTCGCGATGGGCTCGTCCACCGAGTACTCGTGCTACGGCCCGACGCGCAATCCCTACGACCTGGCACGCGTGCCCGGTGGCTCGAGCGGCGGCCCGGCGGCCGCGGTCGCCTACGGGCTCGCGCCGCTCGGGCTCGGCTCCGACACCGGCGGCTCGGTGCGCCAGCCCGCGGCGTTCTGCGGCGTGTACGGGCTCAAGCCGACCTACGGGCGATTGTCGCGCTACGGGTTGGTGGCGTTCGGATCGTCGCTCGACCAGGTGGGAATCTTCGCGCGCCACGCCGGCGACGTCGCGCTCGCCTACGAGGTGCTGGCAGGCGAGGACCCGTTCGACGCCACCACCCGCCCCGATCCCGCGCCCGACGTGTCGCGCTGGGACGAAGGCGTCCAGGGCCTGCGCTTCGGCTGGCCCGAGAACCTGTGGCGCGCGGGCGTCGAGGACGAGGTGGTGGCGGCGCTGAACGACGCGGCTGCGTCGCTCGAGCGCGCCGGCGCGACCCGCGTTCCGATCGAGTTCCTGCCGGGCGAGTACTCGGTCGCCACCTATTATCTGGTCGCCACCGCCGAGGCCAGCTCCAACCTCGCGCGCTTCGACGGCGTCCGCTACGGCCACCGCGCCGACGATCCCGCCGACGTGCGCGCGCTCTACACCCGCACCCGCAGCGCGGGGTTCGGGCCCGAGGTGCAGCGCCGCATCCTGCTCGGCACCTACGCGCTGTCGGCCGGCTACTACGACGCCTACTACCTGACCGCGCTGCGCGCGCGCACGCGCATCCAGGACGAGTACGCGCGCGCGTTCGCGCGCTGCGAGGTGATGCTGCTGCCGGCCTCGCCCACGTTGCCGTTCCGGATCGGCGAGAAGATCGACGACCCGCTCGCCATGTACCTGAGCGACATCTTCACGATCGGCGCCAACCTGGCGGGCATTCCCGGCATCTCGGTGCCGTTGGGGCTCACGTCCGCGGGCCTGCCGCGCGCGGTGCAGCTGCTGGGGCCCCACGATGCCGAGCCTCATCTGCTGCGCTGCGCGCGCGCGATCGAGGTGCGGGGGAACCGCGCCGCGCTCGCGCGTGACCACGAGACGGAGTTCGCATGGCCTACGAAGGGGTGATCGGGCTCGAGTGCCACATCCAGCTCGGCACGCGCTCGAAGATGTTCTGCGACTGCCCGGCCGGATTCGGCGCCGCCGCCAACGCCAACGTGTGCCCGGTGTGCCTGGGGCTGCCGGGCGCGCTGCCGCGCGCCAACGACGCCGCGGTGGATCTGGCGCTCGCGCTCGGGCTCGCGCTCGGATGCCACATCCGTCCCCGCAGCCGGTTCGCGCGCAAGCACTACTTCTATCCCGACATGCCCAAGAACTACCAGATCACGCAGTACGAGGAGCCGCTGTGCGAAGGCGGCGCGCTGCCCGTGGCGGTAGAGGGCGATCCGCGGCCATTCGCGCTCACGCGCATCCACGCCGAGGAGGACACCGGAAAGTCGTTCCATCCCGAGCGCCATGGCGACCGCCGGGTCTCGCGCGTGGACTTCAACCGCGCGGGCGTGCCGCTGCTCGAGCTGGTGACCGAGCCGGTGCTGCGCACGCCGGAGGAGTGCGCGGCGTTTCTGACCGCGCTGCGCCGCCTGGTGCGCTGGCTCGGCATCTCGGACGGCGACATGGAAAAGGGCCAGCTGCGCTGCGACGCGAACGTCAGCGTGCGCCCGAGGGGCGAGACGACACTCGGTACCAAGACCGAGCTCAAGAACCTGAACTCGATCAAGGGTGTCGAGAAGGGCGTGGCCGCGGAGCTCGCGCGCCAGCAGCAGGTGCTGGCGCAGGGCGGCCGGATCGAGCAGGCCACGCTGCTGTACGACGCCGACCACGACCGGCTGGCGGTGATGCGCTCGAAGGAGCACGCACACGACTACCGCTACTTCCAGGATCCCGATCTGCCGGTGCTGATCGTGGACGACGCGCGGCTCGCGCGCGTGCGCGCCGCGCTGCCCGAGCTGCCGTGGGCGCGCGAGGCGCGGCTCGTCCAGCTCGGGCTGCCGGCCTACGACGCGGCGGTGCTCACCGAGCAGCGCGAGCTGGCCGACTACTTCGAGGCGCTGGCCGGACTCGCCGACGCCAAGCTCGCCAGCAACTGGGTGATGACCGAGGTGCTGCGCGTGCTGAAGGAGCGCGACTGGAGCTTGAGTGAATGGCGCGCGCAGGTGCCGGCCGCGCGGCTCGGCGACCTGCTCGGCCGCGTCCACCGCCGCGAGCTGCCCGGGCCGCTCGCCAAGCAGGTGTTCGGCTGGCTCGAGCACGAGACGGGAAGCGTTGACGAGGTGCTGGCGCGCCACGGCGTGCGCGTGCAGGCTTCGGCGGACGAGCTGGCGCCGCTCGTGCGCCAGGTGATCGACGCCCACCCGGGTCCGGTGGCGCAGTACCTGGGCGGCAAGACCTCGACGCTCGGGTTCCTGGTCGGGCAGGTGATGAAACTATCCCAGGGCCAGGCGGTGCCGCAGACCGTGCAGTCGCTGCTCAAGGCGGAGCTGGACCGCCGCGCCGAAACGCCGTCGTCGCATTGACGAGGGCGCGGGTCGCGCGACGGCGCGCGCCACCGCCTCCGGTTGACCCTCCGCAGGACGCTGGCTATCGTCGCTCGCCATGCCCGCGAGCGTTGCGCCCCGTCGCATTCTCGTCGTCGGCTCGGGCGGACGTGAGCACGCCATCGCGTGGCGCCTCGCGCGCGATCCCGAGCCGGCCGAGCTGATCGCCGCGCCCGGCAACGATGGGCTGGCGTCGCTGGCGCGTTGCGTGCCGGTGGCGGCGGACGACGTTCCGGCGCTGGTCGCGCTCGCGCGCGGCGAGCGCGTGGATCTGGTGGTGGCCGGTCCCGAGCTGCCGCTCGCGCGCGGGCTCGCGGACGCATGCACGGCCGCGGGGATTCCGGTGTTCGGTCCGGTGCGCGCCGCGGCCGAGCTGGAGACGAGCAAGCAGTTCGCCAAGGAGCGCATGCGGGCGCTCGGGATCCCGACGCCGCGCGCCGAGACCTGCGCCACCCTGGCGGAGGCCGAAGCCGCGCTCGCGCGGTCCGACGCGCCGTGGGTGGTCAAGGTGGACGGGCTCGCCGCCGGCAAGGGCGTGCGCGTGAGCGACTCGCGCGCCGAGGTGCGGGAGTTCCTGGCCGACGCGCTCGAGCGCGGCCGGTTCGGGGACGCGGGCCGGCGCGTGCTGGTCGAGGAATTCGTGGCGGGCGAGGAGCTGTCGGTGATGGCGGTGACGGACGGCGAGCGCTGCGTGCTGCTGCCGCCCGCGCGCGACGCCAAGCGCGCGCGCGACGGCGACCGCGGCCCGAACACGGGCGGCATGGGCGCCTACGCGCCGGCGGTGGACGACGCGGCACTGGAGGCGACCGTGGCCGAACGCATCGTGCAGCCGCTGCTGGCCGACATGCGTGCCCGCGGCACGCCGTTCCGGGGCGTGCTGTACGCCGGGCTCGTGCTGTCGGCGACGGGGCCGACGGTGCTCGAGTTCAATGTTCGCTTCGGCGATCCCGAAGCCGAGGCCGTGCTGCCGCTCGTGACGGGCGAATTCGGCGCGCTGCTGGCGGGCGCCGCGCGCGGCGCGCTCGATCCGCGCGCGATCGCGCGCGCGCCCGGCGCGGCGATCGCGGTGGCGCTGGTGGACGAGCGCTATCCCGAGGATGGCGCGGGGGGCGTGATCGAAGGGCTGGAGGCGCTCGCGGCCGGGGACGCGATCGTGTTCATCGGCTCGGCGCGGCGCCAGGCCGCGGCGTGGCGGTTCGCGGGCGGCCGTGTGGCATGGGTGGGCGCGCGCGGCGCGGACGTGACTGAGGCGCGTGCGCGCGCGTACGCGGGCATCGACCGACTGGGCGGCGAGGGCTGGCGCTGCCGGCGCGACATCGGCGGGGCGGCGGCGAGCGGATCGGCCGCGCGCGCGCACGCCGCGGCCGCAGAGGAGGGGATCTGACATGGCGAAACGGACGGGACGTCCACGGGTGGGGATCGTCATGGGCAGCGAATCGGATCGCCCGGTGATGGAGCAGGCCGCGCAGGTGCTCGCCGATCACGGCATCCCATGCGAGATCGCGATCCGCTCCGCGCATCGCACGCCCACGGAGGCCGCGGCGTGGGCGCGCGCTGCGGCGGGGCGCGGGCTGCGCGTGATCATCGCCGGCGCCGGAGGGGCCGCGCACCTGGCGGGCGCGATGGCGGCCAACAGCGCGTTGCCCGTGCTCGGGGTGCCGCTCGCCAGCTCGCCGCTCGGCGGCTTCGACGCGCTGCTCTCCACCGTGCAGATGCCGCCCGGCGTGCCGGTCGGCACGCTGGGCGTGGGCCCGTGGGGCGCCAAGAACGCCGCCCACCTGGCGCTGCGCATCCTGGCGCTGGAAGACGCCGCGCTGGCAAAGCAGTTGGGCCGCGATCGGCAGCCGGCCAGGAAGAAATGATGGACGTCCGCCACGTCGATCCCGAGCATCCCGACGAGGAGTCGCTGCGACTCGTGGCGGAGGCGATCCTGCGCGGCGGGATCGTGGCGTTCCCGACCGACACCGTGTACGGGCTGTCGTGCTCGCTGTTCGACGTGGGCGCGGTGGAGATGCTGGCGCGGCTCAAGCGCCGCGATCCCTCGCACGCCGTGATCTCGCTGATCCCCGACCCGCAGCAGGTGTACGGGCTGGCGGCCGAGGTCAACGAGGTGGCCGAGCGGCTGATCGCGCGCCACTGGCCGGGGCCGCTGTCGCTCATTTTTCTCGCCTCCCCGCTGGTGCCGCCGCGCGTGCGCGGGGCGGGCGGCACGGTGGCGCTGCGCTGCCCGCGCGACATCCTGTGCCAGAAGATCCTCGCCGCCATCGGCGGGCCGGTGGTGTCGAGCAGCGCCAACCTGTCCGGCCTGCCGCCGGCGCGCAGCGCCGACGAGGTGGTGCGCACGTTCGGCAACCAGCTGGACCTGGTGGTGGATGGCGGCCCGCGGCCCGCGGATCGGCCCTCGACGCTCGTGGACGTGAGCGGCCCGCGCCCGCGGCTGCTGCGCCAGGGCGACGTGGAAGTGCGTGCGGAGCTGGGCGATTTCGAGGACGCCACCCGGACCCGCTCCGGTTGACGCTGCCGGAACCGGCTCCTAGACTTCCATCATGTCGCGCGAACCCCTCTATCGCGTGCTGGTGGTGTGCAGCGGCAACACCTGCCGGAGCCCGCTCGTGGCCGCGGCCCTGGCGGAGGCGCTCGGGGCGGACGCCGAGCGCGTCGAGGTGCTGTCGGCGGGCACGGCCGCGTGGGAAGGACAGCCGGCCAGCGAGGGTTCGGTGAAGGTCGCGCGCCAGGCGGGCATCGATCTGACCCCGCACCGCTCGCGGCGCGCCACGCCGCAGCTCGTGCGCGGGGCGGACGACGTGATCGTGATGGATCGGGAGCATGCGCGCGCGGTGCAGGCGCTCGGCGCCGATCCGGCCCGCACACACGTCATCTCGGAATGGCCGGCGCCGGGCGAGCCCGACTGGCCGGTCTCGGATCCGTTCGGAGGCTCGCCGGAGGCGTACGAGGAGTGCTGGCGGCGCATCCGGCGTCATGTGGACCGCATCGTTCCCCACATCCGGGAGACCCTGCGCGCGCGCCTGTGAGGGCGCGTCACGACCCGCCCGCGAGGGCGCGTCACGAAAGGTGACCGATGGGCATCGCCAAGTCTGACAAGATCTGGATGAACGGCCGCTGGGTGGCCTGGGACGATGCGAAGATCCACGTGCTCTCTCATGTGGCGCACTACGCGTCGAGCGTGTTCGAGGGCATCCGCTGCTATCAGACCGGGCGCGGGCCGGCGATCTTCCGGCTGGACGACCACCTCGAGCGGCTGTGGCTGTCGGCCAAGGTGTACCGCATGGAGATTCCGTTCTCGCGCGCGCAGGTGCGTGACGCGTGCCTCGAGGTCGTGGCGCTGAACGGTCTGGGCGAGTGCTACATCCGTCCGCTGGTGTACCGCGGCTACGAGAACCTGGGCGTCAACCCGTTCGGCAATCCGATCGACGTCGCGATCGCGGCCTATCCGTGGGGCAAGTACCTGGGCGACGACGCGCTCAACAAGGGCGTGGCGGTGAAGGTCAGCTCGTGGCAGCGCATGGCGCCCAACACGCTGCCGGCGATGGCCAAGGCGTCGGCCAACTACATGAACTCGCAGCTCATGAAGATGGAGGCGCTGGTGGACGGCTACGCCGAGGCGATCGCGCTCGACGTGGCGGGGTTCGTGAGCGAGGGCAGCGGCCAGAACGTGTTCGCGGTGGTGAAGGGCGAGCTGGTGACGCCGCCGCTGTCGAGCAGCATCCTGGCCGGCATCACGCGCAACTCGGTGATCACGATGGCGCGCGAGATGGGGCACACCGTGCGCGAGGAGCCGATGCCGCGCGAGATGCTGTACGCCGCCGACGAGCTGTTCTTCTCGGGCACCGCGGTCGAGATCACGCCGATCGTGTCGGTGGACCGGATCGCAGTGGGCGAGGGCATGCGCGGACCGGTGACCGAGGCGATGCAGAAGGCGTTCTTCGGCATCGTGCGCGGCGACGGCACCGAGCGCCACGGCTGGCTGACCCCGGTCAAGACCCGGGCCGGCGTCACGGCGGCTCCGGCCGCCGCGGCCGCGGCCGCGCGGCCCTCGTAGTGCGGGTCGCGCTCGGCGCCGATCACGCGGGCTTCCAGCTCAAGGAACGTCTGAAGCGCGAGCTCGAGCGTCTCGGCCACCAGGCGATCGATCTCGGCACGCATGCACCCGAGCCGCCGGTGGACTATCCCGACTACTGCTTTCCGGTGGCCGAGATGGTGGCGCGCGGCGAGGCGGAGCGCGGCATCGTGCTCGGCGGCAGCGGCATCGGCGAGAGCATCGCCGCCAACAAGGTGGCGGGGATCCGCGCCGCGGTGGTGACGAGCGACGAGACCGCGCGGCTCACGCGCCTGCACAACGACTCCAACGTGCTGGCGCTGGGTGGCCGCACCAACCCCGATCACGACGCGGTCGCGCGCTGGCTCGACGTGTGGCTGGCCACGGCGTTCGAGGGCGGCCGCCACGTTCCCCGGCTCGCCAAGATCGCCGCGTACGAGGTCGCGCACGCGCGCGTGGGAGATCCCGCATGACGGCGCT
Source organism: Candidatus Eiseniibacteriota bacterium (assembly GCA_035691845.1). Classification (GTDB taxonomy): domain Bacteria; phylum Eisenbacteria; class RBG-16-71-46; order RBG-16-71-46; family RBG-16-71-46; genus DASSIN01. The sequence goes on from DASSIN010000309.1 coordinate 7,391, forward strand.
GTCGCAGCAGGATGCGCGCATCTTCGAGGCGATCGCCGCCGAGCGGCGCCGCCAGCTCGAGACGCTGGAGCTGATCGCGTCCGAGAACTTCGTCAGCGATGCCGTGCTCGAGGCGCTGGGCTCGGTCATGAACAACAAGTACGCCGAGGGGCTGCCGGGCAGGCGCTACTACGGCGGGTGCGAATGGGTGGACGTGGCCGAGAACCTGGCGCTGGAGCGCGTGGGCGCGCTGTTCGGCGCCGCGCACGCCAACGTGCAGGCGCACTCGGGCGCGTCCGCGAACATCGCCGCGTACCTGGCGGTGTCGAAGCCGGGCGACACGCTGCTCGGCATGAGCCTGGCGCACGGCGGGCACCTGACGCACGGGCATCCGGTGTCGGTGAGCGGCAAGCTGTGGCATGCGGTGCAGTACGGCGTGCGCCCCGAGGACGGCCGCATCGACTACGACCAGGTCGCCGCGCTGGCGCGCGAGCACCGGCCGCGCATCCTGGTGGCGGGGGCGAGCGCCTACCCGCGCATCATCGACTTCGAGCGCCTGGCCGCGATCGCGGCCGAGGTGGACGCGGTGCTGGTGGTGGACATGGCGCACATCGCCGGGCTCGTCGCGGCCGGGCTCCATCCCAGCCCCGTGCCGCACGCCGGCGTGGTGACCAGCACCACGCACAAGACGCTGCGCGGCCCGCGCGGCGGGTTCGTGCTGTGCCGCGAGGCATTCGCCGAACCGGTGGACAAGACCACCTTCCCCGGGCTGCAGGGCGGCCCGCTGATGCACGTGATCGCCGCCAAGGCCGTGTGCTTCGGCGAGGCGCTGCGCGAGGAGTTCCGCGACTACCAGCGGCGCGTGGTCGAGAACGCGCGCACGCTGGCGGACACGCTCGCCGGCCACGGCTTCGACCTGGTGTCGGGCGGCACCGACAACCATCTGCTGCTGGTGGACCTGCGCCGCTGCTCGCTGACCGGCAAGAAGGCCGAGGAGGCGCTGCACCGCGCGCGCATCACCGTCAACAAGAACGCGGTGCCCAACGACCCGCAGAAGCCGTGGGTGACGAGCGGCATCCGCATCGGCACCCCGGCGATCACCACGCGCGGCTTCGGCGTGGACGAGATGCGCACGATCGGCGGCTGGATCGCGCGCGTGCTGGAGGCCCCCGACGACGCCGAGGTCGGGCGCGCGGTCGAGCGCGGCGTGCTGGAGATGTGCGCGGGGTTCCCGCTGTTCTCGTGGGAGTCTGTTTCGGCCGGCCGCCGATGAGGGCGCATTCGCTGCGTTGCTCTCTCGCCGTTTCCTTCGACGTATCCTTCGATACGTGTGCGGGAACGACTCGGCCGCGCCTTGCGACTGCACCCTCGGCGGCCTTGGCGCCGTAACCCCCTGGATCCAGCCGCCGTGGCGGGTCCAGTTCCCCGTGCTCCCTGCCGATAACGGATGCGGCGTCCGCGGACGGGCGGGCCTGAAGGTCGAGGCCGGGTTCCGTCCTGCCCGCCACGTCGAGTGCGCGTGACATCGTCGCGCGCCGGATCGTTGCGAACAGGGGAGGTCGCACCATGTTCAGGCATGTCCTGGCGGCCGCCGTGCTGGTCGCCGGCGTCGCGGCCGGCACGACGGCTTCGGCGCAGAGCTTTCAGACGCACGTGACGTACGCCGGACCGCGCGTGTGGCTCGGCAATCTCGACGGCGCGGTCGCGCTGGGCGCGCAGGCCGAGCGCGGGCTCACGATCCCGGGCCACTACGGTCCGGGCGTGATCAGCGCCGGCGTGGGAGTGGACTGGTATTCGTGGAGCGCGAGCTACGTGTATCCCGGCTACAGCGCGAGCTGGCACTATTCCGTCCTTCCGCTGCAGGTGTTCAGCAACTACCACTTCCCGGTGAAGAGCACGCCGCAGTTCGATCCGTACGCGGGCCTGTCGCTCGTGTACTCGGTGGTGAGCGCGTCGTGGGTGGGTCCGGGCGTGTCCACCGTTTCGGCCACCGGCAGCAGTCTGGATCTGGCCGGCCAGGCGGGCGCGCGCTGGTACTTCTCGGATCGCTTCAGCGTCCAGGGCCAGGTCGGATTCGGGTACGGCACGCTGGGCCTCGGGGCCACCTGGGTGTTCTGATCGGAGCGCGGATGCCGGGTCACGACGCGCGCTCGCGCTGGCCGGCGTGGCCGGTGTGGCGGCTGCTCGGCCGCCACGACCGGCTGTGCTGGCTCGCGCCGGGCGGCTGGACGCTGCACCGCGCCGGGCTCGAGGCGATCGCGGACGGCGCGTACGGCGAAGCGGAGCGGCTGCTCGAGCGCGCGGCACAGCGCTATCGCCGCGAGCTGGCGGTCGAGCCGCTGGCGCGCTGTCGCGTGCACCAGCGCATGGCGCACGCGTTCGCGGCCGGCGCCGCGGGGCCGGCGCCGTCGCCCGAGGCGCTCGCGCTGGCGCTCGACGTGGACCGCGCGCTGGCGCGGCTCGACACCATCGAGTCGCCGGCCGCGCCGTTCGCGCGCGTGCCGGCGCGCGCGCTGCTCGCCCGCTGGTGCGCGCCGGTCGCCGTCGCCGTGGAGTCGCCCGCGGACGACGCGCCCGACCACACGCTGCCCGCCGCCGCCTGACCGCTCGCGGGCATCGGCCGCGCGTTTCGTCAGCCCCGCGTCAAGCACGGCGCGCGCGATTGAACGCGTCGCCCATCCCGCTATACTGCCAGCGCTTCCGCGCCGCGTGGGGCACGAGGCCGCATGCGCCGGAGCCGCCGCGCCCGCTGCGCGCGCGCGAGGCCACGCCGGGAGGGCGAGCATGACGGTGGATACCAGGGAGGCCACGCAACGCATCGAGCGCGCGGGCGAGATCCTCGGCCGGGTCCGGGCCGAGGTGGCGCGCGTGGTGGTCGGGCAGCACGCGATGGTGGACCGGCTCCTGGTCGGGCTGCTCACCGGCGGCCACGTGCTGCTGGAAGGCGTGCCCGGGCTCGCCAAGACGCTGGCGGTCAAGAGCCTGGCCGACGCGCTGTCGCTCAAGTTCCGCCGCATCCAGTTCACGCCCGACCTGCTGCCCGCCGATCTCACCGGCACGCTGATCTACAACCCGCGCGACGGCTCGTTCACCGCCAAGCCCGGACCGCTGTTCGCCCATCTCGTGCTCGCCGACGAGATCAACCGCGCGCCCGCCAAGGTGCAGTCGGCGCTGCTCGAGGCGATGCAGGAGAAGCAGGTCACGCTCGGCGACCAGACCTATCCGCTGGAGGAGCCGTTCCTCGTGCTCGCCACGCAGAACCCGATCGAGCAGGAGGGCACCTATCCGCTGCCCGAGGCGCAGAGCGACCGGTTCATGCTCAAGGTCAAGGTGAGCTACCCGGAGCGTGGCGAGGAAAAGGAGATCCTGCGCCGCGCCGGGCTCGCGGGATTGCCGACGCTGTCGCCGCAGGCGGCGCGTGCCGACATCCTGTCCGCGCGCGAGGCGCTCGGCGCCGTGTACGTCGACGACAAGATCCAGGACTACGTGCTCGACATCGTCACCGCCACGCGCCGCCCGCGCGAGATCGGGCTCGCGCTCGACACGCTGATCGCGTTCGGCGCATCGCCGCGCGCCACGCTGTTCCTGGTGCGGGGCGCGATGGGGCTGGCGCTGCTCGCCGGCCGGCCGTACGTGCTGCCGGACGACATCAAGGCGATCGCGCCCGACGTGCTGCGCCACCGCATCCACGTCACCTACGAGGCCGAGGCCGAGGGCGTGGACGGCGAGGAGGTGGCGCGCCGGATCCTGGAGCAGGTGCGGGTGCCGTGAGCACGCACGCGTTCCGCTCCGGTGTCGCGCGCGCCGCGCGCGGCGCACGTCCGTCCCGCGTCCGCCCGCGGACCGCCGTGCCGCGCCGCGCCTGATGCAGACCGCGGAGCTGCTCCGCAAGGTCCGCCGCCTCGAGATCCGCAGCCGGCACCTGGTCGAGGACCTGTTCGCCGGCCAGTCCAGCTCGATCTTCAAGGGACGCGGCATCGAATTCGAAGAGGTGCGCCACTACGTCCCGGGCGACGAGGTGCGCGACATCGACTGGAACGTGACCGCGCGCATGGGGGCGCCGTTCGTCAAGCGCTTCGTCGAGGAGCGCGAGCTGACGGTGGTGCTGGTGGTGGACATCTCGCGCTCGATGCGGTTCGGCACCAGCGGCCCCGAGAAGCGCGAGCTGGCGGCGGAGCTGGCGGCGATCCTCGGGTTCGCGGCCCTGCAGCACAACGACCGCGTCGGGCTCGTGCTCGCCGGCCGCGAGGTGGAGCACTTCGTGCGTCCCGCGCGCGGTCGCACGCACGTGCTGCGGCTGCTGCGCGACGTGCTGGGCGCCGAATCCAAGGCCGGCGGCACGCGGCTGTCGCACGCGGCGCGGTTCGTGTCGCGCACCGCGCGGCGGCGCTCGGTGGTGTTCTGGATCTCGGACTTCGAGGACCGGCTGGAGCCGCGCGACTGGAAGGTGCTCGGCCGCCGCCACGACGTGACTGCGATCGCGCTGCGCGATCCGCGCGACGACGTCGTCCCGGCGGTGGGCTGGGTGGAGCTCGAAGACCTGGAGACGGGTCGGCGCGAGCTGGTGAACACGAACAGCCGGCGCGTGCGCGAGGCCTACCAGCGCGAGGCGCGCGAGCGCAAGCGCGAGGTGGAGCGCGTGCTGGGCGAGGCGCGCGTGCCGCTGCTCGATCTGCGCACGGATCGCAACTACCTGCCGGTGCTGCTGCGCTATTTCAGCGCGCGCCGCCGCCGGGCGCCGGGTCGCGCCGGTGGCGCCGCGGCCGCGCGCGAGCCCGAG
>DASSIN010000310.1:0-3417 GCA_035691845.1 Candidatus Eiseniibacteriota bacterium
ACCGGCCCCGCGGACTCGGCGCGCGTGGCGCTGCTGTCGGCGGACGGGCCGGATCTCGAGACCTGGTGGCTGCCGCTCGCGCGGATCCAGCGCGACGCCGGGCTCGCGGGCGCCGCGAGCCTGCTGCAGGCGCGCGTGGCCGACGCGGATCAAGCCGCGCGCGTGACGCGCGCGCTGGCGGGCACGGCGCTCGAGGCGCACGTGGTGCACGCGCTGTCGGCCACCGAGGCCGCGCTGCTCGCCCGCATGCGGCGGCTGATGCTGCTCGTCACGCTGGCGGCGCTGCTCGCCGCCGGGCTGTGCGCGTTCGGGACGCTCACCGACCTGGCGCTCGAGCGCCGGCGCGAGATCGCCCTGATGAAGGCGCTGGGCGCGGACGAGCGCGACATCGCGCGCCAGCTCGTGCTGGAATCGCTGGCGATCGGCGTGACGGGCGGGATCGCGGGCTGGCTCGTCGGGTTCGGGTTCGCGGAGCTGATCGGGCGCGAGGTGTTCTCATCCACGATCGCGCTGCGGCCGGACGTGCCCGCGATCGTGCTCGCGCTCGCGGTGGCGGTGGCGGCGCTCGCGGGTCTCGGGCCGCTGCGGCTCGCGCGCGGCGTCGAGCCGGCCGCGGTGCTGAAGGGGGAGTGATGGCGATGCGCGATCCGACACTGCCGCCGCGCGACGACGCGCGCGCGCCGCGCCCGCTGCCGCCGGGTCACGACGGCGACGCCCAGGCGCCGCCCGCCCGGCGCGAGGTGCTCGCGCGTCTGGAGCAGGTGACGCGCGCCTACGGCACGCTGGCCGCGCTCGACCGCGTGGACCTGGAGATCCGCCGCGGCGAGTGGCTGGCGGTGATGGGCCCGTCGGGCTCGGGCAAGAGCACGCTCGTCCACCTGCTGGCGGCGCTGGATCGTCCCACCAGCGGCCGCGTGATCGTGGACGGCGAGGACCTGTCGCGGCTGTCCGAGCCCGAGCGCGTGCGGTTCCGGCGCGAGAAGGTGGGCGTGGTGTTCCAGCAGTTCCACCTGCTCCCCTACCTCACCGCGGTCGAGAACGTGATGGTGGCGCAGCACTACCACTCGCTGGCCGACGAGCCCGAGGCGCTGGCGGCGCTGGCGCGCGTCGGGCTCGCCGAGCGCGCGCGCCACCTGCCGTCGCAGCTGTCCGGCGGCGAGCAGCAGCGCGTGTGCGTGGCGCGCGCGCTCGTCAACCGCCCGAAGCTGATCGTGGCCGACGAGCCCACCGGCAACCTCGACGCCGACAACGAGGACCGCGTGCTGCAGCTGCTGCGCGAGCTGCACGACGAGGGCCACACGCTGGTCACCGTCACGCATGCGGCGCGCGTCGGCAACCTCGCCGACCGCCGCGTCGAGCTGCACCACGGCCGCATCGCCGACCTGACCGTGCCGAGCGAGGAGATCGAGCGGCGCTACGACGAGGTGCTGGTGCAGATGTGGGCGCTGGCCGAGGACGGGCGGCGCGTGGAGCCGGCCAGGCTGCAGATTCCGGACGTGGTGGACAACCGCCGCACGCTGCAGGGCATGGTGGAGAGCGGGCTGCTCGCGCCGGGCGAATCGCCGGAGTTCACGCCGCGCGGCCGCGTCCGCGCGCGCGACCTGGTGCGCCGCCGCCGGCTGGCCGAGGTGTTGTTCTCATCGACCCTGCGCGTGCCCGACGAGCGCATCGAGGAGACCGCGTGCCGCATGGAGCACATCATCGATCCCGAGGTGACCGCCAGCATCTGTGCGTTCCTCGGGCATCCGCGCCACTGCCCGCACGGCAAGCCGATCCCGTTCGGCGACTGCTGCGAGCTGCCGATCGTGTCGTGATGGCGCGCGGCCGCGCGTGATCCGCCGCGTCGCGCCCGCCCACGCCCCGGCCGAGCGCGCCCGCGCCTGGCTCGACGTGCGCGACGAGGCGGCGTTCGCGCGCGGGCACCTGCCGGGCGCCGGGCACGTTCCCGCGCCCGAGCTCGGGCCGCGGCGCGCCGAGCTGCCGCCGCGCGATCGCGGCGTGCTGGTGCTGGCGGATTCCGGCGCCGAGGCGGAGGCCGCCGCGGCGGCGCTGGCCGGCATGGGCTATTCCGACGTGGCCTGGCTCGACGCGCCGGCGACGGCGCTGCCGGGTGGTGACGCCGGGCGGGAGCCGGCGGCGCGGCTGTGGCGCCCGGCGCCGTTCCTCGCGCACATGCTGCCGCGGCTGCCGCGCGGCCGGGCGATCGATCTCGCCGCCGGCTCGGGGCGCGAGGCGGTGTTCCTGGCGATGCACGGCTTCCAGGTCGAAGCCTGGGACCACGCGCCCGAAGCGCTGGCGCGCGCGGCCGATCTCGCGCGGCGCAACGGCGTCGCGCTCACCCCGGTGGTCGCCGATCTCGAGCGCGGCGCGCCGCCGCTGCCGGAGCGGGCGTTCCAGCTCGTCACCTGCTTCCGGTTCCTCCACCGGCCGCTGTTCCCCGCCATCGCACGCGCGCTGGCGCCGGGCGGAGCGCTGGTGTACGAGACCTACCGGGTGGGTCAGGAGCGCTTCGGTCATCCGCGCCGGCGGGCGTTCCTGCTCGAGCCCAACGAGCTCTCATCCGCCTTCCCGGGTCTGTCCGTAGAGCGCTATGAAGAGTCCGATCCCGCCCAGGGCCCCGTCACCGCGCGGCTCCTGGCGCGCAAGCCCCCGAGCCTGGAAGGAGACCGCCCGTGACGTACCGCGCCGCGCCGTGGCCCGCCGCCGCGCTCTGGCTCGCCCTCGCGCTTCCGCCCGCCGTCCCGTCCGCCGCCGCGCACGAGTACTGGCTCGAGCCCAGTCGCTATCGCGCCGCCGCCGGCGACACGCTGGCGATCGCGGCGTTCGCCGGCACCGGCTTCCGCGGCGAGCGCAAGCCCTACGCGGCGCCGCGCACGCTGGCGCTGACGCTCGTGGGCCCGCGCGCGCTCGACATGCGGCCGGCGGCCGTGAACGGCGACCTCACCTTCGCACGCTTCATCGCGCCCGATGCGCGCGGCGCGCTGATCGTCTACCGCTCCGACTTCTCGCCCATCGAGCTGCCGGCCGCGGCATTCGACCGCTATCTGGAGGATCAGGGACTGGACGGCCCGCGCGCCGCGCGGGTCAGGATGGGCGCGGCCGCCGGTCCGGGGCGCGAGCGCTACGCGCGCTGCGCCAAGGCGTGGATCGCGGGCGCGGCCGGCGCGGATGCCGGACGCGTGACGACGCCGGCTGGATTGCCGCTCGAGATCGTGCCGCTGGCCGATCCCGCCCGAGGCGCGCGGCTCGCGCTGCGCGTGCTGTGGCAGGGTCGCCCGCTCGCCGGCGCCCGCGTGCGCGCGTGGCGGCAGCCGTTGGCCCCGGACGCGATTCCCGGCGACGCCGCGCGCCGCGACTCGACCGGCGTCGTCGCCGACGCGCGCACCGATCGTGCCGGGCGGGCCCTGCTGCGCGTCG
>DASSIN010000311.1:0-5985 GCA_035691845.1 Candidatus Eiseniibacteriota bacterium
TGCGCCAGGTGCTCGGGCAGCACCTTGATCGCCACCGGGCGGTCGAGCCGCGTGTCGCGCGCGAGGTAGACGACGCCCATCCCACCGCGGCCGATCTCGCGCTCGACGGGGTAGGGGCCGATCTTCGTGAGCATGCGCCGCACGATACGTGGCGTCACCCGAGGCGTAAAGGTGCGCGCGGGCGCCGCGTGCGGGGCGGCGCGTTACGAGGCATGCGGATTGCTCGGCCGTTCGCGGTCCGCCGGCACGGCGCCGGCGTCCTGGAGTGTTCCACCATGCCCCGCAATCAGTTGAAGAGCCTGCCGTGCGCCTTCATCCGGCGCGGACTGGCGCACGTTCATCCGGCCGCCGGCAACGCCGGCCGGACCCTCGCCGTTCCGCCGTCCGCCGCGCCCGCGCCGCCTGCGCCGGAGCCGGCCTTGGTCCGCGCCCCCTCCGAGGCCGGGAGCGGCGTCACGTGAGCGCCATCGGCGCCGTGGCGCGCGGCACCACCGCCGCGGCTTGCGCCATTCGACCCCTCAAGGCGGACGCGCCCCGGCCGATAACTTTCCGGGAAACGCCGTCGTGCACCGTACCCAAGGACGAGGACGCATGAACCTCGACGGACTGGGGGCCAAGCCCCCGCAGGAAGGAAGCAGCGCCGCCGCGAGCGACGCCGCGGCGCGGGACGCTGCGCGAGATGCCGCAGCTTCCGCACCCGCGACGGGCGACGCCGCGACTCCTCCCGCGACGGGCGCCGCCGCGACCCCTCCCGCGAGCCGCGATGCCGCGACCCCTCCCGGGAGCCGCGATGCCGCGACCCCTCCCGCGAGCGGGGATGCCGCGACTCCTCCCGGGCAGCGCATCGCCGAGCTCGAGTGCGAGCTGGAAGAGGCCCGCGCCCGCGCGCGCCACGAGCGCGACCTGCTGTTCACGATGAGCCACGAGCTGCGCACGCCGCTCAACGGCGTGATGGGGATGGCGCACCTGCTGCTGGAATCCGAGCTCGATCGCGAGCAGCGCAGCATGGTCGAGGTGATCCGCCAGTCGTGCCGCGCGCTGGTGCTGCTCGTGAACGACACGCTCGACTTCGCCCGCATCGAGTCCGGCCACGTCACGCTCGAGCACATCGACTTCGATCTGCGGGTGACGGTGAGCGAGATCGCGGCGCTGCTGGCGCCGCTGGCGCACGACAAGCACCTGGACCTCGACTGCCGCGTGCAGCACGAAGTGCCCGCGCGGCTCACGGGCGATCCCGGCCGCATCCGTCAGGTGCTGCTGAACCTGATCGGGAACGCGATCAAGTTCACGAACCAGGGCCGCGTGGTGATCGGCGTCGAGCGCTCGGCCGAGGACGACACCCACGTCACCGTGCGGTTCGTGGTGACCGACACCGGCATCGGCATGGACGACGCGCAGCGCCAGCGGGTGTTCGAGGACTTCGAGCAGGGCGACGCGTCGATCGCGCGCCGGTTCGGGGGCACCGGCCTCGGGCTCAGCGTGTCGCGCAAGATCGTGGAGCTGATGGGCGGCACGATCGGCGTGGACAGCACGCCCGGCAAGGGCAGCACGTTCTGGTTCGCGCTGCCGATCGAGAAACAGACCGAGGCGCCGGCGCCGCCGCCCGGCGGCGAGGCACTGGCCCAGGTCAAGGTGCTGGTGGCCGATCCGTCGCGTGCCTCGCGCGCCGCGCTCAACGAGCGGCTGACGGCGTGGGGCTGCGCGGTGGTCGAGGCCGAGACCGGCACCGAGGCGCTGGACCGGCTGCGCGAAGCGGCTTCGCATGGCGCGCCGTGCCGGATCGCCCTGCTCGACCGCTACGTCGAGGGCGGCGGCGACGCGTTGGGCGCGGCGATTCGCGACGAGGCCTCGCTGGCCGCGGCGCGGACGGTGCTGATGGCGAGCGACGGCCAGCGCGGCGACGGCGCCGAGGCGCGCGCGCGCGGCTTCGCGGCCTACCTCACGAAGCCGCTCGACTGGGAGACGCTGGCCGAGGCGCTGGCCGAGGTGCTGCGCCAGCCGGACGCGCCCGCCAAACCGCCGGAGCTGGTGACCCGGCACACGGTGGCCGAGGCGCGCCGCAGCCGCGTGAAGATCCTGCTGGTCGAGGACAACGTCGTGAACCAGCTCGTGACCGGCTGGACGCTGCAGCGGCTCGGCTACACGGTGCAGACCGCCAACGGCGGAGCGAACGCGATCGAGCAGTGCCAGAAGGAGACGTTCGCGCTGATCGTGACCGACATCCAGATGCCGGACATGGACGGCTACGCGTTCACGCGCGCGCTGCACGCCACGCAACACGCGCGCGGCATCACGTTGACGCCGGTGCTCGCGCTGACGGGCAGCGCCGAGTTCGACGAGCGCGAGCGGTGTCTGAAGGCCGGCATGACCGACTGCATGGAGAAGCCGGTGGACCTGGCGCGACTGTGCGAGCGGGTGCAGCAGCTCACCGCCGATCCCACGCCGGGCGAGGCGCCCGCGACCGAATCCGCGCCCGCGCCCGCCGCGACGGCCGCGCCGGCGGCGACGCTTGTGCCGGCACCGGCGTCCGCGCCCACGCCAGGCGCCGCGCCGGCCGGTCCCGCGCCGGTGGCGAACGCGTCCACGGCGGCCGGCGGCGACGGCCCGCCGCTCGATTCCGCGCGGCTGGCGGAGATGTCGATGGGCGTGCCGAGCATGCGCGACAAGCTGCTCGACACGTTCCTGAACGAGGTGCATCCGCGCATGGAGGCGCTGCGCGTGGCGATGTTCGGCGCCGACATGGAGGCGTGCGAGTTCGAGGCGCACGGCTTGAAGGGGATGTGCGCGACGGTGGGTGCGCTGCGCTGCGCCGAGCTGTTCGACGCCATCGAGCGCGGCGCCAAGGAAGGCACGGTGTCGGCGCTGGCGCCGCTGTACGAGCGCGCCGCGGAAATGGTGGAGCAGGCCGAGCGCTACATCAACGGCACCGACCGCACGCTGCTGGCCGCATAACCCACATCACGCCGGTGGCCGCGTCGCGCACGCCGCGCCGCCGCCCGCATCGCGCGCCGCGCCGCGCTCGGCGCGGTCCGGACCGCATTCGGAAGCGGCGCTCGCCTCCGCGCGGGCGGGATCCCACCGACAATGCTACCGTGCGGGACGACGTGACCCGCACGCTGCCTCCGCGCCTGATCCTGCTCTCGGCGCTCCATTTCACCATGGACGCCTACGCCAGCTTCTTCACGCCGCTGCTGCCGCTGATGATGCTGCGGCTGCACTTGAGCCTCACGCTGGCCGGCACGCTGGTCGCGCTCGCGTCCATCACCTCGTCGTTCGCGCAGCCGGTGTTCGGGTGGGCGTCGGATCGCGTGCGGCGCCCGTGGTTCGTGACGCTGGCGCCGCTCGTGTCGGGCGTGTTCCTGTCGGCGATCGGGCTGGCGCACTCGTTCGGATGGCTGGTCGCGTTGCTGATGCTGGGCGGGCTCGGCGCGGCCGCGTTCCATCCGCAGGGCGCGCTGTTCACGATCCACACCACCCCGCGCCGCTCGCTGGCGATGTCGGTGTTCGTGTCGGCCGGCACGCTCGGGTTCGCGCTCGGGCCGCTGTTCTCGACGCGGCTCGTGGCGGCGTGGGGGCTCGAGCACACGTGGGTGGCGGCGGGGCCGGGGATCGCGATGGCGATCGTGCTCGCGCTGCTGTTCCGGCGCATGGCGCCGCCGATGCAGTCGGTGGACCGCGCCGACCGGCCCGCGTGGCGGGAGCTCCGACCGGTGGCGCGGCCGCTGCTGCTGCTGTACCTGGCGGTGGTGTTCCGCTCGGCGGTGTCGTTCGGGTTCGCCAGCATGCTGCCGATCCTGCTGCACGCGCGCGGCTTCAGTCTCGAGGCCGGCGGCAACGTGCTCACCGCCTACCTGCTGGCGGGCGCGGTGGGCGGGTTCGCCGGGGGCTGGATGTCGGGGCGGATCGGCGGACGGCGCGTGGTGGTGCAGTCGTTCGCGGTGAGCCTGCCGCTGTTCGTCGCGTTCCTGGTGCTGCCGATCGGCCCCGGGATCGCGTGCCTGGTGGCGGCGGGATTCGTGCTGCAGGGCTCGCTGCCGGTCAACGTGGTGCTCGGCCAGGAGCTGTCGCCGCGCCACGCCTCCACGATCTCGAGCCTGCTGATGGGATTCGCGTGGGGCGTGGGGCAGTTGTTCATCGGCCCCACCGCGGCGCTGGGGGATCGCATCGGGCTCAAGCCCGCGCTCGGCGCGCTGTGCGTGCTGTGCGTGGCCGGCGCCACGTGCGCGCTGGCGTTGCCGGTCGGCCATCGCGCGCGCACGCCCTCGGGCACGTCGCTCGCGGCCGGGAACGTCGCCGCCGGCTCCGGCGGCTCCTAGCCGCACCGCCGGCCGGCCCGCGCGCCGCGCGGCCGCGGCACGCACGTCGTCGTGCGGCTCCCGCCTCATCCGGTTCCGCTTCGGGCGCGTAGTGATGGCGTGTTCCGGCCGGAGGCCGCGCGCCGTGTGATTCACGGACCGCGCGCGATGGCGGGCCGGGGGCCCGGGCTGCACCGGGCGAATCCGACGCGGCTGCTCCCGGCGACCATCCGGCCGCATCGCTCGGCGCGTTCCGCGCCAGAGGACCGACATGCGTCATGCACTGCTTCCCGCCCTCGCGCTCGCGACCGCGCTCGTGCTGCCCGGCGCGGCGCTGGCGTCGAGCCACAGCGAGGCCCCGGGCACGTCCAAGGATCGTCTCGCCGACGACACCGACCTGTACGCGTGGGTCGCGCCCGACGCGCCCCATTCCGTCACGTTCGTGGGCAACTGGGTGCCGCTGATCGAGCCGAACTCGGGGCCCAACTTCGCCAGCTTCGACGACGACGCCACGTACTTCATCAACATCGACAACGTCGGCGACTGCCTCGATCACATCCAGTACCAGTTCGAGTTCCGCACCGTGCGCCGCAATCCCAACACGTTCCTGTACAACACCGGGATCGTGACATCGCTCGACGATCCCGATCTCAACGTGCGGCAGTTCGCGACCGTAACGCGCCTCGACAACGGCGTCGCCACGGTGCTCGCCGACGACGTCCAGCTCGCGCCATACGACGTCGGTCCCGCCTCGATGCCGGACTACGCCAGCCTGGCGCAGGCGGCGGTGCGCACGCTGCCGGACGGCAGCCGGCTGTTCATCGGTCCGCGCGACGATCCGTTCTTCGTGGACCTGGCCGCGATCTTCGACCTGCTCACCGTGCGGCAGCTTCCGGGCGATCACGGCGGCGGCGTGGACGGCCTGGGCGGCTTCAACGTGATGACGATCGCGCTGCAGGTGCCGGACACCCGGCTCACCCGCGACGGCGCGGCGCCGAACGCCGGCAACGCGGTGATCGGCGTCTACGATTCGGCCGAGCGCGCGCGCATCCGCATGCTGATGCCGGACGGCACCGTGTCGCAGCACGGCCCCGCACAGCAGGTGTCGCGGCTCGGCAACCCGCTCGTCAACGAGGTGGTGATCCCGCTGAAGGACAAGGACCGCTTCAACGCCTCGGAGCCCAAGGACGACGCGCAGTTCCTGAACTACGTGCTCGACCCCGAGCTGCCCAGGCTGCTGCACGCGTTGTACGGCCTGCCGGTGCCGACCACGCCGCGCAACGATCTCGTGAGCGTGTTCCTGACCGGCATCCCGGGCCTGAACCAGTCCGCCGCGCCGAGTCGGGCGGCGTGCGACATGCTGCGGCTGAACATGGCGATCCCGCCGGCCGCGAGCCCCAACCGGCTCGGCGTGCTCGGCGGCGACGTGGCCGGATTCCCGAACGGCCGCCGGCTCTCGGACGACGTGGTGGACATCGCCGAGCGCGCGGCGGCGGGCGGCTATCCGCTGACGCCGGCGTTCGACGCCGCCCCCGCCAACCAGCTCGGCGACGGCGTCGACGCCAACGACGTGCCGCTGCTGCCGTACTTCCCGTACGTGGCGCCGCCGCACGATCCGTTCGCGCCGCACCACGCGCCGGCCGGCAACGCCGTCGCGCCGGCCGGCTTCGGCGCGGCCGCGGCGCCGGCG
>DASSIN010000312.1:0-11529 GCA_035691845.1 Candidatus Eiseniibacteriota bacterium
CGTGCGCTGGGGCGCCGACCCGCGCGCGCTGGGCTGGTGGGTGGCCTCGTTCCCGGTGGCGCTGACGCCGCGCGCCGCGCGCGCGCGCCGGCGGGAGGGCGGAGCGTGAGGGTGCTGCTGGTGGCGGGGGTCGATCCCACGCGGCCGGGCGGGCTCGAGACCCACGTGCGCGAGCTGGCGCGCGCGCTCGCGGCGCGCGGGCACGAGATCGCCATGCACGGGCCGTGGCGGCTGCCGCCGTTTCCGAGCGTTGCCGACATCGTGCCCGCGCGCCACGACATCGTCCACCATCATGGCGGCGCGTGGCCCGGGAACATCCCGACCGGAGCGTGGTACGTGCGCACGCTGCACTGGTGCACGGCGGCCAAGGTCGCCACCTACGTGCGACTGGGGCGCGTGCAGACGCTGGCCAATCCCGGCAACTGGGCCGCGCTGGCCGAGGAGCGCGCGACGGTCCGCCGCGCCGGCCGCCTGATCGCGGTGTCGGATCGGCTGCGGCGCGAATTCGCGCACTGGTACCGCGTGGATCCCGCGCGCGTGCGCGTGATTCCGAACGGCGTGCGCGTGGAGCCGCCCGCGCGCGATCGCGCGGCCGTGCGCGCGGCGTGGAGCGTGGCGCCGGAGGCGCCGGTGCTGCTCACGATCGGGCGCGCGGATTTCGTCAAGGGCTGGGCGCTGCTCGAACGCGCGTGGCGGCGCGCGGCGCTGCCCAGGGGCGCGGTGTGGGTGAGCGTGGGCGGCCACGCCCCGCAGCGCACGGGCGATCGGCTCGTCACCGGCCCGCAGCCGCACGCCGAGGTCGCCGACTGGATCGCGGCCGCCGATCTCGGCGCGCTGCCGTCGTGGTACGAAGGCTGCGGCGTGGCGCTGCTCGAGATGCTGGCGGGCGGGCTGTACACGCTGGCGCACGACGTCGGCATCGCGCCCGAGGTCGTGCGCCCCGGCGCCAGCGGCGAGCTGGTGGCGCCGGACGAATCGGCGTGGGCCGCCGCGCTCGCGCGCCTGCTGGCATCGCCGCCACCGCGCGGCCCGGGACTGCCGCCCGGCTTCACCTGGGACGCGGTGGCGGAGGCGGTGGAGCAGGAATACCGCGCGGCGCTGGCCGGCGTCCGGCTCTAGACCGCGCCCGCGGCGGCGGGGGCGCGCGCGGCGCCGCGCCAGCGTTCGTAGGCGCGCGTGAACGCGGCCTCGAACTCGCGGTCGAAGCGCTCGGGCGCGAACGGGGCCGCGCGGCGCGCCAGCTCGTGCGGATCGAAACGCTCGCGCTCGAGCAGGCGGATGGCCTCGATCAGACACTCGACGCTCTGGGTGCCGAACAGCACCCCGCCCGGCACGCGCGCGATGCCGCCGGCGGCGACCGCGCGCAGCGCGGACGTGTCGGCGCCGCGCCCGACCGTCTCCAGCGCGCCGCCGCGCCCGAACGCCACCACCGGGCAGCCGCTCGCCATCGCCTCGACCGGCATGATGCCGAAGTCCTCCTCGCCCGGGAACAGCAGCGCCCGGGCGTGGGCGTAGAGCGGCGCCAGCTCGGCGTCGGCGAGCCAGCCGCGGAACTCGGTGCCGGGCGGCGCCGCGCGGCGCAGCCTGGGCTCGTCCTGGCCCGAGCCCGCCACCACCACCTGCGCGCCCAGCCGCGCGCACGCCGCGAGCGCCAGATCGGCGCGCTTGTAAGGCGCGAACGCGCCCGCGACGAGGTAGAACGCGCGCGCCCCCTCGGCCGGCGTGAAGCGCCCGACCGGCACGGGCGGATGCACCACCTCGGCCTCGCGCCCGTAATGCCGGCGGATGCGCCCGGCCACGTGCGCGGAGTTGGCGAGGAACGCGTGCACGCCGGCGCTGGCGGCGCGATCCCACGCGCGCAGCCGCGCGCACGTGTCGCGCACCAGCGCGGACAGCGGCCACGGAAAGCGCCCGGGCGGGAAGTAGTCGCGCTCCAGATCCCACACGTAACGCATCGGCGTGTGCACGTAGCTCAAGTGGAACGCGCCCGCCGGCACCGGCACGTTCTTGGCGGCGGCGTGGCTGGTGGACACGACCACCTCGGCGCCCGACAGATCGAGGCTCGCGATCGCGCGCGGGTAGAGCGGCAGGTACCAGCGATAGAGCCGCGCCGGCGCCGGCAGCCGCTGCAGCCACGAGGTGCGGATCGGATGCGACTCCAGCGCCTCCGACACCGAGCCGCGCTTCCACACCAGCGTGTGGATCGGCGCCTCCGGCCAGCGCTGCGCGATCCGCTCGAGCACGCGCTCGCCGCCGCGCATGCCGGTCAGCCAGTCGTGGACGAGCGCGACGTTCACGCCGGCACCGCGCTCGCGGTCTCGGCCGCGCGCGCCGCCGGAGGGCCGGGCGGAGCGGACGCGGCAGTCAGCGCGCGCGGCCGCGCGGCCCACGCCAACCCGACCAGCGTGAACAGCAGGTACAGCAGCTCCTCGTCACCGAAGTTCCACTCGAACAGTCCGGCCACCAGGAATCCCGCCAGCGCGCCGAGCACGCCGAGCCGGATGCCGGCCTCCAGCCCCTCGTCGCGCAGCGAGCGCGCGAGCCCCGCGAGCGCGACGTTCACGAACGAGCCGTACAGCCACACGAACGCCAGCAGCCCCGCCAGTCCCATCGTGGCCGCGATCTGCACCGGCACGCTGTGCAGATGTCCCGCCGGCTCGGTGGCGCCCGGAACCTTGTAGCGCTCGTAGATCGGCTTCAGGTCCTCGAGCCCGACGCCGGTCACCGGATGCTCGCGGAACATGCGCGCGCCGGCCTGCCACATGTACGTGCGCTGCAGGTTGGCGGGGTGATGGGGATCGAACGCGCTCAGCGCGCGCGCGCGGTAGGGGGTGGGCGCCAACGCCACCGCCAGCGCCAGCGCCGCGAGCAGCGGCAGGGTCCAGCGCGGCCGCCGCACCGCGCTGATGGTGGCGAGCGAGACCGCGAACCCGATCCACGCGCTGCGCGTGAACGTGGCGCCGAGCGCCGGCAGCACCAGCGCCAGCAGCGCGGCGGCGCCCGCCTTCCAGCGCCGCGCGCGCGTGGCGATCAGGATGCCGGCGGCGAGGCTGCCGAGCAGCAGCAGCTGGCCCCCGAACGTCATGTAGTGCCCGACGGCGCCGCGCGCCCGGGCCGCCATTCCGGCGCCGTTGGCCACGAACGACGCCAGGCCGAAGATTGCGGCGAGCCCGGCCGATACCATCAGGACCGCGGTCGTCCGCCCGAGCCGGCCCTGCCGGCGGGCGAGGTCCGCGATCACGATGACCACGACGGTGAGCAGGCCCTTGGGTGTGCGCGACCAGCTCGCGGCCGGATCCAGAGCGAATGCCGCGGCCAGCACGCATGCCAGGAACCAGCCGGCGCCTGACAAGACGACAGGCGCCGCGTCACGCGGAGGGCGTCCGATCCACAGTAGCAGCGTGACGAAGCCGCAAATGCCTGCGGCGATGGAGATGGGTGCTATCGCCCAGGGCAGGGCCGCGACGAACAGCAGCAGCGAGCCGCCGGCGGCGCGCTCGATGGCCGCAGCCAAAGGCCGGGATCGGGGATCCTTCAACGTGTCGTGCTCCATCACGGGTGCGGGCGAACGCGCGACGCTAACGGAGCATGAACACGCTGTCCAGAGCGGGTTCCGGCGATGACAGGAAATCTTGGCGTCGCGCGGGGGCCTTGGGTTATGCTCAATCGGCGTTGTGAGCCTGGTTCGCCGCCGGGCCGGGCGCGGAAGTCGGCGATGTCAGGGACGATGCAGGAAGACTCAAGGACGATCATGGTGCCGGCGCGCCGCCACCCGAACGGAGCACCGATGCACCCCAGTACCGACATCCGCGCCGCGGTGAACTCCGTGCCGGACCGACCGTGAAGGAACGCGCATGAGATTTCTGATCACCGGTGGCGCCGGCTTCATCGGTTCCCATCTTGCCGAGGCCCTGCTCGAACGCGGCGACGAGGTGTGGGCGCTCGACGATCTGTCCACCGGGCAGCTCGCCAACCTCCAGGGCTTCGAGCGCCATCCCCGGTTCCGATTCCTCGAAGGCAACGTCATGGACCAGCCACTCGTGCACGGGCTGGTGGCGCAGTGCGACCGCGTGTTCCATCTGGCGGCCGCCGTGGGCGTCAAATACGTGCTCGAGAACCCGCTCCGCTCGCTGATCACCAACATCCGCGGCACCGAGGTGGTGCTCGAGGCGTGCGCCGACCACGGTCGCAAGGTGATGCTGTTCTCGAGCAGCGAAGTGTACGGCAAGGGCGTCAACGTCCCGTTCCGCGAGGAGGACGATCGCCTGATGGGCCCCACGCACAAGCTGCGCTGGTCGTATGCGTGCGGCAAGGCGGTGGACGAGTGCCTGGCGATGGCCTACCACGAGCAGCGCCAGCTCCCGGTCGTGGTGGTGCGCTGCTTCAACACCTGCGGACCGCGCCAGTCGGGCGCCTACGGCATGGTGATCCCGAACATGATCGCGCGCGCGCTGGCGGGCGAGCCGATCCTGGTGTTCGGCGATGGCAGCCAGTCGCGCTGTTTCTCGGCGGTGAGCGACGTGGTGCGCGGCGCGCTGATGCTGTCCGACAGCCCGGCCGCCGACGGCGACATCTTCAACGTCGGCTCCGATCAAGAGATCACGATCCTCGCGCTGGCCGGCAAGATCCGCGAGCTGTGCGGCGGTCGCTCGGAGATCGAGTGCGTCCCCTACGAGCGCGTGTACGGCCGCTCGTTCGAGGACATGCAGCGGCGCGTGCCGGACCTGAGCAAGATCCACCGCACGGTCGGCTATCGGCCGCATGTCACGCTCGATCAACTGCTGGAGCTGACGATCCGCGACATGTGCGACCGCACGCGGCGTCCCGTTCCCGCCGCGCTCACCACGTAGGCCCAAGCCCCACACCCCTCTGCCTGCGGCCATGGCGCTGATCGCGTCGTTCGCGCTCGCCGCCGTGCTGGCCCTCGCCCTGATGCCGCTCGGCATCCGCATCGCGTGGGCGATCGGCTACCTCGACCATCCCGAAGCCCGCAAGCTGCACACGTCCGCCACCGCGCTGCTCGGCGGCGTGGTGGTGTTCGCGTGCGCGCTGGCGAGCTGGCTGGTGGTGCACGCGCTGCACGCCGGGCGCGATCGCGAGGCCGCGTTCCTGCTGTCGGGCGCGGTGGTGGCGCTCACGCTCGGGCTGTGGGACGACCGATTCGGCATGCAGCCCCCGGTCAAGCTGCTGGGCCAGCTCGCGGCCGGCGGGCTGCTCGTCGCCTCGGGCGCGGTGCCGCAACTCGGCCTGCCGGTGCCGGTCGAGGTCGCGCTCACGCTGCTGGTGATGGCCGCGCTCATGAACGCGGTCAACTTCCTCGACAACATGAACGGCATGGTGGGCGGGCTGGCCGCGGTGACGCTGGCCGCGTTCGCATGGGATTCGGCCCGGCGCGGCGCCGTCGGGCTCGCCGCCGCGCAGCTGGCGCTGGCCGGCGCGTGCGTCGGGTTCCTGCGTTTCAACTTCCCCCGGGCGCGGATCTTCCTCGGCGACGCGGGCAGCCTGCTTTTGGGCTATAGTCTGGGAGCTTCCGCGGTGCTCGCGTTCGCGCACGCCCCGCGTGGCTGGGGACGGCTGGGCGTGGCGCTGATGCTGGCCTACCCGGCCTTCGACATGACGTTCGTGGTGATCAACCGCCTGCGCGATGGTCGCAAGATCTACGTGGGCGGCCGCGATCACAGCAACCATCGACTCGCGAGTGTATTGGCATGTCCGAAGACAACCGTGCTGCTGATCTGGGTCAGTGGGGCCGCCCTCTGCGCAAGCGGTCTCGTGGTCCTCAAGCTCAACCGGGCGCTGCCGGCGCTCCTGCTGTCGGGCCTGTGGACGATCCTGCTGCTGTGGGCGGGGCGGCGACTATCGTCCGTGCCAGTCGCCCCGAAGGCGCCCCAGCCGGAGCTCCCGCATACGGCGCTCCCCGGGCGCGCCGCGAGCCCGACGCCCGGGACGTCGAGCTCCAGAAGCTGATCGTGCTGATGGCCCGCGGCCTCGTGGACCATCCCGACGACGTGCACGTGGACATCCTCGAGCCCGGCCAGGACGCCGCATTCGAGCTGAGCGTCCATCCCGACGACCTGGGCCACGTCATCGGCAAGCAGGGCCGCACCGCGCGCTCGCTGCGGCTCGTGCTCGGCGCAGCCGCCGCCAAGTCGGATCGCAGGGCGGAGCTGGAGATCGCTGACTAGCCGCCACCGGCCGATGCCGACTTCGGATCTGGTCGTGGTCGCGCGCGTCGGTCGGCCGCATGGCGTGCACGGCGAGCTGTCGCTCGATCGCGTGTCGCTGACGCCGATCGAGCTGCATGCGGTGCGCGAGTTCACCTGGCGCGGCGCTCGCGGCGACACGCGCGCGCTCACGGTGCACACCGCGCGCCCGGCCACCGGGCGCATGCTCGTCCACTTCCAGGGCGTCGCGGACCGCGAAGCGGCGGCGCGACTGACCGGCGGCGCGCTGCTGGCCGAGCGCGCGCGGCTGCCCGATCCCGGCCCCGGCGTGGCCTACGCGTTCCAGCTCGTGGGCCTCGAAGTGCGGCGCGAGGACGGCGCCGCGCTCGGCACGCTGGCCGAAGTGCTGGAGCTGGGTGGACAGACGCTGTATCGCGTGCGGGGCGCGCGCGAGCTGCTGATCCCGGCGCGGCCGGAGTTCGTGAAGCAGGTGGACGTGACGGGCGGCGTGGTCACGGTGACGCTGCCCCCCGGATTCGAGGAGCTGTAGGCGCCGTGCGCATCTCGGTGCTCACCATCTTCCCCGATTTCTTCCCGGCCACGCTGGCCGAAGGCATGATCCGGACCGCGCGCGAGAAGCAGCGGCTCCAGGTCGACGTCGTCGGGCTGCGCGAGTTCACCGACGACGCCCATCGCACCACCGACGACTACCCGTTCGGCGGCGGCGTCGGGATGATCATGAAGATCGAGCCCATCGACCGCGCGCTGGCCGCGATCGGCGCCGGCGACAAGGGCGCGCGCCCGGCCGGCACGCGCGTGGCGCTGCTGTCACCGCAGGGCCGGCGCTTCACGCAGGACACCGCGATCGCGTGGGCCGCGCTCGCGCATCTGGTGCTGGTGTGCGGGCGCTACAAGGGCGTGGACGAGCGCGTCAGCGAGCACCTGGCGGACGAGGAGGTCTCGATCGGCGACTTCGTGCTGTCGGGCGGCGAGCCCGCGGCGCTGTGCGTGGTGGACGCGGTCGCGCGCCTGCTGCCGGACGTGGTCGGCGATTTCGACTCGGTGGAGAGCGATTCGTTCCACTCCGGCCAGCTCGATGCCGCGTGGTACACGCGTCCGGCCGAGTACCGCGGCTGGAAGGTGCCGGAGGTGCTGCTGTCCGGCCATCACGGCCGGATCGAGCGCCATCGCCGCGAGGAATCGCTGCGCCGCACGTTCGAGCGCCGCCCCGACCTGCTGCGCCGCGATCTCCTGACGCCCGACGACGAGCGCTATCTGCGGAACCTCGGGTGGCGCGGCTGACCGCGTGGCGCCAACGGGCGCGTCCGTGGGCCGAGGGGCCGGCGCGGGCGAAAGCCGGTGCGGGCCGGTTCGGCCCCATGCTAGGCTCTCGATCCCCAGTTCACGCCGTCGGTCGGCGACCGGTGCCCGGGCAGTCCGCGCGGGCGGCGGCGCAGGCCCGTCCCACGGAGTTCCGCATGCGATTCACCCGCCTCACCCTGCTCGCCGTCGTCGCCTCCCTCGTCGTGGCCGGCTGTTCCAAGGGCTCGAAGAACCCGGCGGCCCCGCCGCCGCCCTCGACGCCCCCCACCAACGACTCGCCGGCCAACGCGGTGCTGCTGTTCAAGTGGGGCTGGGAGCACCGCGACACGGCCCGGCAGGATTCCGTGCTGACGGACAACTTCAAGTTCATCGCCGGCACGCCCGGCGACACGGCCGCCACCGTGTTCCCGGGCGGCGTCGATCGCCCGACGATGCTCGCCATCGATCAGAGGCTGTTCGTGACCGGCGCCGGCGCGTTGCTGCCGCACGCCACCTCGATCGCGCTCGGTCTCGACAACACGCTGCGCGTGCTGGACAACGCCCGCGGCCTGGACGCAACCGTCCACAAGGACGTGCTGACGGGCGTGAGCCTCGTGGTCAAGACCAACATCACGCTGCCGATCGGCGGCACCGGCTCGACGGCGACGTTCTACGTGGTGCGCGGCGATTCGACCACGATCCACGGCGCCACGGGCCTCGCCACGCGCTGGTACGTCGAGGGCGTGTTCGACGACACGGGCGGCGCGGGCGCGATCGCTTCACGCGTCGCGCCCGCAGCCATCACCGGCGCCCACGCGCTCACCTGGGCCGACCTGCTGGCGATGTACCGCTAGCATCCCGCCCGACGCCCGCCGCACCGCAAACGCCGCCCCTAAAGGGCGGCGTTCCGCCCGCGTGGCGCCGGTTCCTGCCGCGTCTTTGCCTCACCGCGGCCGCTCGCCTATACTCCCCGGCTCGTTCGAGCGTCATTGACCGCGCGACGCGAGCGTCGGCGCGCGCGATGGTGGGAAAGGAGCAGCCATGGGCCTGATTGAGAAGATCGAGGCCGCCCAGCTCAAGTCCGATCGACCCGATCTCAGACCCGGCGACACCATCGAGGTTTCGGTTCGCGTCATCGAGG
Source organism: Candidatus Eiseniibacteriota bacterium (assembly GCA_035691845.1). Taxonomy (GTDB): domain Bacteria; phylum Eisenbacteria; class RBG-16-71-46; order RBG-16-71-46; family RBG-16-71-46; genus DASSIN01. The sequence continues at coordinate 8,608 of DASSIN010000312.1, forward strand.
GCGACAAGGAGCGGCAGCAGAAGTTTCGCGGCGAGGTGATCAACGTGCGCGGCGCGGGACTGCGCCGCAGCTTCACCGTCCGCAAGATCAGCGAAGGGATCGGCGTCGAGCGCACCTGGCCGGTGCACGCGCCCACCATCGCCGACATCAAGGTGCTGAAGCAGTCGAAGGTCCGCCGCGCGAAGCTGTTCTACCTGCGCGGCCGCAGCGGCAAGGCGGCGCGGCTGTCCGAGAAGCGCGCGCTGACCGGGATCGAGTCTCCCGCGGCGACCCCGGGCCCGAAGGCCTGACGGCCGGCCGCGCGGAGTCGGTTCAGGGACGATTCCCCTCCGGCGGCCGACATGAAACGCTGGCGTCATCTGGCCCGTGCCGAGACGAAGCTCGTCGGCACGGGCCTCGTCGTTGCCGGCGTTGACGAGGTCGGCCGCGGACCGCTGGCCGGGCCGGTGGTGGCCGCGGCCGTGGTGCTCGAGGGCGGCGACTGGGACGGCCTGGACGACAGCAAGGTGCTGACGGCCGAGACGCGCGCCACGCTCTACACGCGGCTGCGCGCGGAGTGCCGCGCCACCGGCTGGGCGGTGATCGGCGCCCGCAACGTGGACGCCATGAACATCAAGCGCGCGAGCCTCGAAGCGATGCGGCGCGCGCTGATGCGGCTCGGGATCCCGCCGGACGTCGTGCTGGTGGACGGCACCGACGTCGTGCCCGGCCTGGCGTGGCCGCAGCACGCGGTGGTGGACGGCGATGCGCGCATGCTGTCGATCGCGGCCGCGTCGGTGGTCGCCAAGGTGGTGCGCGACCGCATCATGGAGCGGCTGGACGCGGTGTGGCCGCACTACGGCTTCGCGCGCCACAAGGGCTACTCGACGCCCGAGCACCTGGCCGCGCTGCGCGCCCACGGCCCGTGCCCGATCCATCGCTTCAGCTACGCGCCCGTGCGGGTGCAGGAGCTGCCGCTCGAGTTCGGCGACGAGGCGCCGGACGTCGTGGCCGCCGCGGCCGGGGACGCGATCGTGACCGCGGCGGACGCGACGGCGGCGCGCGAGGCGGCGGGCGCGGGCGCGACCATGGATGGGGCCGGCGTCGCGATCGCCGGCCCCGCCGGCGACGCGATGGACTAAGATGCGCGCGATCAGGTGCCCCCGTCGGACGCCCCCGCGGAGGACGCATGGGCATCGCGAGCACGAGGGGTCGCGCGGGCGAGGCGCTGGCCGCCGCCTATCTGGAGCTGTCGGGCTGTGACGTGCTGGCGCGCAACCACAGGCTGGCCGGCGTCGAGGTGGACGTGCTCGCGCTCGATGGCCGCTGCCGCGTGGTGGTGGAGGTGAAGCTGCGCTCCCGCGTGGACTACGGCGGCGCGGCGCTGGCCGTGGATGGCTCGAAGCGCGCGCGCCTGCTGCGCGCGGCCGAAGCGCTGGCGCGCGACGGCTCGGGGCCGGTGCGTGTGGACGTGCTGGCGATCACGCTCGACGCGGACGGCGCCACGATCCGCCACTATCGCAACGCGCTCACCCACGATGCCTGACCGCGCGCCGAACGACGCCCCCGCACGCGCGCGGGTGCGCTAGCGAATGGTCCAGGTCCCCGGCAGTCCGCGCCGGCTCGCGCGCCGGCTGCGCGTGCGGCTGCGCGCCCAGCGTCGCTGGTGGCGCACGCAATGGCGCCGCGAGGCGCCGGGCGAGGTGCTGTTCCCACCCGACGGCCGCGGCATGGTGGCGATCGAGACGCTGGCCGGCGCGGGCGGCGGCGGGCCGCGCATCGCGATCCTGCACGCCACGGCCGGCAGCGGCCACAAGCGCGCCGCGCAGGCGATCGCGGCCGCGGTGGCGGCGCTCGCGCCCGGCGCGACCGTGCGCGAGGTGGACACGCTGGTGTTCGCCTCCCGGCTCTATCGCCGCACCTACGCGGCCACGTACAACACCATGGCGGCGCGCGCGCCGGCGCTGTGGGGCGCGCTCTATCACTCGGCCGCGCTCGATCCGGTGTACCGCGGCACCACGCCGATGCGGCTGGCGATGGACCGGCTCAACCTGCGGCGGCTGGTGCGCGTGGTGGAGCGCGAGAATCCGGACGCCGTGGTGTGCACGCACTTCCTGCCGGTCGAGGCGCTGGCGCCGCTGCGCGAGCGCGGCCGGCTGCGCGTGCCGCTGCACTGCGTGATCACCGACTTCACCGCGCACCCGTTCTGGGCGTTCCCGCACGTGGACCAGTACTTCGTCGCCACCCAACGCGTGGCCGGGGAGCTGGCCGGGCACGGCGTGGCGCGCGAGCGCATCGCGGTCACCGGCATCCCGATCGATCCGCGCTTCGCCCACCCGCTGGCGCGCGATCAGGCGCGCGCGCGGTTCGGGCTCGATCCGCAGCGGCCGTTCGTGCTGGTGATGGGCGGCGGCAGCGGCGTGGGCCCGCTGGCCGCGGTGGCCGAGCGGCTGGCCGCGCTGGCGCTGGCGCCGCAGGTGCTGGTGGTGTGCGGCACCAACGCGCGGCTGCGCGACGAGATCGACCACCTGCCCGCCGGCCGCACCGGCCGCATCCGCACGCTCGGCTTCACGCACGACGTGGACGTGCTGCTGGCCGCGTGCGACGTGGTGGTGAGCAAGGCGGGCGGCCTCACCTGCGCGGAGGCGCTGGTCAAGCGCGCGCCGCTCGTGATCTTCAAGCCGACGCCGGGGCAGGAGGTGGCGAACGCCGAGTACCTGGTGGACGCCGGCGCCGCCGTGCACGCGGACAGCTCGGACGAGGTGGCGACGCTGGTGTCGGGGTGGCTGTCCGACCCGAGTGCGCGCGAGCGCGTGCGCGAGGTCGACGGCCGGCTGGGCGCGCCGCACGCGGCCCGGGACATCGCCACGCGCGTGCTGTCCGGCATCCGCGTCGCCGGCGGCGCGCGCCTGGCCGGGTGATCGCGCCGCGCGCCGGCGCGCG
>DASSIN010000313.1:0-8840 GCA_035691845.1 Candidatus Eiseniibacteriota bacterium
GCGCGCACCGCGATCCGCCGGCCCGGCTCGTGCGCGAGCGAGCCGAGCACGAGCTGGCGGTACGCGTGCAGCGACAACCTTCGCGCGCGGCCATCGATCTCGCGGATCCGAACGCGGCAGCACTGCACGGGTTCGACGCGATCCACCCACAGCGTGGTCTCGAGCGCGAGCCCCTGCGCTGCGCGGCGCCAGCGGCTGAAGCCCAGGCCGTGCGTGACTTCGAACGCTCCCGCGTCGTCCATCGGCCCCGGCTGCGGCGGGATCGCCGCGAGCGTGTCGTCGTCGCGCAGGTAGAGCGCCTCGCCGTGCGGGTCCGAGACGGCATCGTTCGACCACGGCGTCAGCCGCCGCTCGCGGCTGTTGACGTCCCACGTGCACGCCGCGCCGCGTTCGCTCACGAGCGTGCCGAAGCGCTCGTTGGCGAGCACGTTCACCCACGGCCTGGGCGGCAGCGCGTCCGCGCGCACCTCGAACTCGTAGCCACCGGCTGTGAACCGGCCGGCCGCCGGCGCGCCCGGGTCCCCGCCATCGCCCGAGCCGTCGACGGACTCGACGCGAGCGCGGGGGCGGGCGGACGACGTGGGCCGCACCGGCAGCGCGAACCGCTCGCCCGGCTCGCCCGCGCATGCCGCCTCGACCTGGGCGCGCGCGGCTTCGGGCTCGGCCGCGCGCGCCGCGAGCGCCAGCGTCGCCTCGCGATCGTCCGCCGCGGCCAGCGCGAACGCGAAGCTCGCGCGTTGGCCGGGCTCGAGCACGAACGCGCGCCGCAGCGCCAGCACCGGATCGAGCACGCTGCCCGCCGTGCCCGACAGCGCCGCGCCCGGCTCCAGCGCGCGCGGATCGGAGGCGTCGTGGCCGCGCCCGATGAAACGCGCGCGATCGGTCGTCCACGTCAGCCGCCCGGGCCCCGCCAGTACCGCGGCCAGCGCCGGGAAGCGCTCGTCGTGCCCGCGCGGCCGGCGCGACGCCAGCAGCGTGCCCGCCTCCGGGTGCGCCTCGGTCTGGACGAACAGCTTCGAGAACCCCGGATGCGCCGCATCGGCGGCCCATCGCGCCAGCACCGGCTCGGTCCACGCCGTGACGTCGAGCGCACGCGGTTCGGGCGAGCGGTTTTCGACCGTGAGCACGCGCAGCTCGGCCGAGTCGCCGGCATGCGCAACGGCGAGCCGGCTCGCGATCCCGTGCTGCTCGCGCTCGAACACGACCGCCGTGGGCCAGGCCTGAACGACGCAGGATCCCGACTGGCGGAGCGGCAACGGGGTCGCGCCCCAGACGAGTCCGCGAGTTTGGTCCCGCAAAACGAGCCAGGCGCCGTCCAGCCCCGCGATCGGGTCGTCGCTCCAGCGCGTCAGGGCGAGGTCGCCCCGCCGCAAGTATCCTGAGCCCCATGCGGTGATCAGCGTCTCGAACCGTCCGTGCGCGATGGTCCAGCGCCGCGCGAGAGGGGCGGCCGGGGACGAGATGTCGTGACGCAGGGCCAAGGGGCTCCCGGGCGGTGGCGGTCGGTGCGTCCGGCGGGCCTTGGGCCGCGAGCGCCGGGGCGCCCCGGGGTCGTGCCTCCCCGCGCCAAACATTCCGACCTTGACACTCCTGAAACCGGAATGTAAAGGTTTTCATCGACCCCAGCAACGCCGATGACCTCATTCAAGGCCAGCCGCGACTTGCCCCCGGGGCTCCGCACCATCTTCGTCACGCACCGTGGTCAGAGGAGGAGAACAGATGAAGCGGATTGGCTACTTCGTTGTGGCGTCCGTCGTGGCGCTGGCGTTCGCCGCCGTCGCCTACGCGACGCCCAACCCCAACGCGGCGCACCTGAACCTGCGCATCTTCAACGACTGCCCATTCTCCACGCTCACGCCGATCAACAGCTACCCGGGCCTCATCAGCATCGACGACAACCCGCCGTGCGCGACCGGGTTCGCCAACCTGCACTCGTGGATGTTCTCCGACGACGGCGGCGCGAGCAACGTGAAGTTCCAGAACAATTCCGCGTTCGAGTACTCGTGCGACTTCGTCATGGACGGGAACGGCCAGGGCGAATCCGGGTTGATGATCAATCCGTGGTGGTCGACGGCTGACGGTCGTCTGAACATCAAGAGCGAAGGTCACCCCAACAACCCCGGCGAAATCGCCTGCTTCGGTGGCCGGCTGCCGTTCTTCAGCTTCACCACCGTTTTCGGGCTGCACTACGTCAAGGGCACGCCGCTCCACCTCGACATCACCTACCTGCCGCACTCGCTGTCGTCGGTCGATCCGGCCACGATCGAATACAAGATCAACTATCCAGCCCTTGGCCCGCTCTTCACCAGCGGCCCGCTGCCGTTCGACCAGGGCAATCCGGCCGAGGATCCGCCGCACGGTCAGTGGGGCATGCTGAACGCCCTGCCCACCGATCCCGGGGGTACGGTCGGCGGCCACCTGCAGGTGCTGATCAACACCGGCGGCAACCTGCATGGCCAGTGGACCAACATCCAGTTCACGAACCTGGACGCGGTGCCGGTCAACCACACCACGTGGGGCCGCATCCAGACGCTGTATCGTTAGTTCGCTCGCGCACGCCGCGGCCGCCGGATTCGTCCGGCGGCCGTTCGCGTTTCGTGGCGGGGCGCCGATCGGCGATAGTGCGCGCGTGACGACATCCGCCGAGCCACGCAGCGCGTTCCCGCCCGGATTCCTGTGGGGCGCGGCCACCTCCAGCTGCCAGATCGAAGGCTCGCCGCTGGCCGATGGCGCGGGTGCGAGCAACTGGCACCGCTTCGCCCACTCGCCCGGGCGCATCCGCAACGGCGACACCCCCGACGTGGCGTGCGATCACTACCGCCGCTGGCGCGACGACGTGGCGCTGATGCGCGCGCTCGGGCTCAAGGCCTATCGCTTCAGCATCGCGTGGGCGCGCGTGATGCCCGAGGGGCGCGGGCGCGTCAACGAGCGCGGGCTCGCGTTCTACGACCGGCTGGTGGACGCGCTGCTCGAGGCCGGCATCACGCCGTTCGTCACGCTGTTCCACTGGGACCTGCCCGCCGCGCTCGACGACCGCGGCGGCTGGCTCAATCCCGAGATCGCGCGCTGGTTCGCCGACTACGCGCGCGTGGCGTTCGAGCGACTCGACGACCGCGTGCCGTGGTGGGCCACGTTGAACGAGCCGTGGGTGGTGATGGACGGCGGCTACCAGTTCGGCGTGCACGCGCCCGGTCACGCGAGCCCGTTCGAGGCCGCGATCGCGGCGCAGCACCTGCTGTGGGCGCACGGCGAGGCGGTGCGCGTCTATCGCGAGATCGGACGGCATGCGATCGGGCTGGTGGTGAACCTGGAGCCCAAGGACCCCGCCTCCGATTCGGAGCAGGATCGCGCGGCGGCCGCGCTGTCCGACGCCTACATGAACCGGCAGTTCCTGGATCCGGTGTTCTTCGGCGCGTTCCCGGAGGAGCTGGCCCGCATGTACGGCGAAGCGTGGCGGCGGCCGTCGGATGCCACGCTGCGCGCCGCGGCGGAGCCGATCGACTTCCTGGGCGTCAATTACTACACGCGCGGCGTGATGCGCGCCGCGCCCGAGCGGAAGCCGCTCGGGTTCGCGAAGACACCGGCCCCCGAGAACAATCGCACCGAGACCGGCTGGGAGATCGATCCCAAGAGCTTCACGCGCGTGCTGCGCTGGGTGCGCGAGCGCTACGGCGAGCTCCCGATCCTCGTCACCGAGAACGGCGCCGCGATGCCGGATCCGCCGCGGATCGATGCGCCGGTGCTCGACGATCCCCGGCGAGTCGATTATCTGCGCTCGCACGTCGCCGCGGTGGCCGATGCGATCGCGTCTGGCGTGGACCTGCGCGGTTACTTCGTGTGGTCGCTGCTCGACAACTTCGAGTGGGCGGAAGGATTCAGCAAGCGCTTCGGCATCGTCCACGTGGACTTCGACACGCAACAGCGCACGTTGAAGCGCAGCGCCGAGTGGTATCGCGAGCTGATCGCGACGAACGGCGCAGCGATCGCCGGCGCTAGGGCGAGCGCAGCGCCACGGTGAATTTCGCGGGCGCGCGGCGCACGCGAACCGTGCCGTCGCCCGCGACGGACGCCACTCCGTCGGCGCCCGTCACCGCCTCGCCGCCGTGGGCGCCCGGAATTTGCACCACGACACCGCCCCTGGGCATCACCGGAACGTGGTCGAGCTCGACGTTGACGTGGCCACGATCGCGGCGCATGCCGTAACCGATCGATCCGTACTCCGTCGAGAGCTGGCTCACCCGCACACCGGAACTGTCGAGCCACGCCGGATCGACCCCTGCCGCGATCACCAGCGACGAATCCGCCCCACGCTCGAACGCGAACAGGTCCATCACCGAGCGGCAGAACTCCGCCGCCACCCAGCCGTGGGGGAGATCGCCGATGAACTTGGTCGCCGTCGTGTCGTGCCACACGACTTCCGGCCACTGCTGCCACTCCGGCGGATCGCGGAACTTCAGGAACCAATTCAGCAGCTCGCGCGCCTCGGCCCCGCGCCCCACGCGCGCGAGCGTGCCGGCGATCCGCATCTCGTACGGCGTGAACGCCTCCCACGCCGCGTCCGAATCCGCGCGCGCGCGGAAGAACCGCATGTAGCGATCGATCGTGTTCTCGAACGTGTGCGGCGGCAGCACGTCGGTGACGTCGAGCGGGCTCAGCGCGATCGCCTCGGACGTGGCGTCGAAGTCGCCGAGATCCGCGCATCCCGGCACATAGTCGATGTGGTTCGCGACGTCCGTGCTCTCGATCGACGCGGTGATGTCGTGCGCGAACTGGCGAGCCGCCTCGCGCGCGTGCGCTGCGAGCGCCGCATCACCGGTGCGCTCGGCGAGCCAGGCCGCATCGCGGTAGCCCCGCAGCCCCCACAGATCGTCCCAGTACGAATGCATCGGCTTCGCCGAGTACCCCTCGTGCGAGATCGAAGCCGGAAACAGCCCGCGATAACGCCGCATGCCCGGCTTGTCGTATTCCACCGTGAGATGCGTGCCGCGCAGCGAGTCCATGTAGGCAACGGCGGCGTTCACGTGCGGCATCAACGACTTCGCCCACGCCACGTCGCCGGTGTGCCGTACCAGGTCCGCAATCGCATAGATCAGCTCGCCATGACTGTCATTCTCCGGCACCGGATCCGCCCCGCGCGCGTCGACACAGCAGGGGACCTTGCCGTTGGCGTACTGGTGCGAAGCGAACCAGTTGGCGAACGCGCGCGCCTCATCGGTCTGGCGGGATCGCAGCAGCGCGTCCGCCATCAGCGCGCCGTCCCGAATCCAGGATCGCGCATAGGCGCGCGCGCCGGGTCGAAGCGCGGGCCCGGCACGCAAGGCGCGGATCCAGGCCCGGCTCGCCTGGAACGACGACACCAGCGGCGCACCGGATCCGAATGCGTGGAGCTCGACAGGCTTCTGGTAGGCGGAGTGGTGCATGCCAAGTTCGGCCAGGGCCCGGATCGAATCGTCGGCTGGAAGCGCGACTTCGAGCGTCAGCATGTCGAGGCTCGAGTGCATCCTCCGAGGGAGCCGCCAGCTCCACGCGACCGCCCCGGACGCCATCCCGTCGGCATCCAGCATCCGGCGAGGCTCGCCTTCACCAGGGAGGCTGGGAACGAGGCCGTCGGTGCCTCGCGCGGCCACCCGGGGCGTCGCGGTGAACGGCGGCGTGGTGGTGGTGCTCCCAACGCTCAGGCGCCAGGCGTCCGCCGCGATGGTGTGGCCGGAGACGCGGACGCTGTGGAGAGGGGCGAGTCCACCGGGAACTCCGAGAAACTGCCATGGCGGGTTCACCTGGAATGGCCGGAGAGCCAGGAGCAACGACACATCGACAGGGTCGTCCGAGGTGTTCACGAGCGAGTAGTCGATCCAGAAGGTCGCGTCCTCCTCGCCGCCCGCGGGTTGAGGATGAACCGTCAGCTCCACGCCGGGGATGCCTTGCCAGACAACGCTGGGGGAGGCGTCGTCGGGGCCGAGCCCTGGTACGGCCCGCACGTTGGCCCAGCTCCACATCCTGCCCTTCACGAACAGGAACGGCTCGATCGTGGGGCCGCCGCGTCCGAGCTCCACGCCGCCGTCGGCCGAAAGCAGGGCAGCGTCCAGCGCGCCCGGCACACCCACGACGGCCCACTTGACCGGCTCCGGCACGAGCCAGCGCGGGAAGCTGCCGCGCGGGGCGCGGGCGGCCATGTCGCGCAGCATCGGCTCGCGGGAGTCGCCCCATGCGGGCGGCATCACGCGCACGGCGCGGGCCGCGGCGACGCCTGCGCCTGACAGCCGCAACCAGCGTGAGCCGCCGTCGGGGAGCATCATCACGTCGCGCGGGCCGTGGGCGGCGCGCACGGAGCGCAGCGTCGACCATGTGTGGCCGTCGTTGGAGGACTGCACGTCGTAGCCCGCGGACCGATGCGCGGAGTTCCAATCGACGCTGAGGCCGCCGTACTCACGCCACTGGTGCAGGTCGAGCGTGATGGCCTCAACACGCCGTGGGGCATGTCGGGCCCTGCTCGTGGTCACGCCGCGCAGCTCGCCGTGGGGGCCGTAGGCGGTGTCGATTGGCGCGCGCGCGGGAAGCGCGCGCAGCGTGAGATCGTCGAGCCACACGCTGCCCTGACCGCCAGGGTGGCCGGCGCCGGCCGTGACCACCAGCTCGATCGCGGCGATGTCGCGCGGGGGGCCGCCGCCTTGGGGGCCCCATGCGAACTGGATCCGGCGGGCGCGCACGACCACGTGCGTCCAGTCGCGCGGGAACGTGAAATCGGGCTCCATGTGCCACCACACGTTCTCGCCGCTCGTGTCGATCAGCTTGAGCTCGAGCTGGTTGGAGCGGATCGCGCCCTTGATCCAGAACGCCAGCTCGTAATTGTCGGGGATGGCGAGCTTCACGGCATGGTGCGCGATCGCGTAGCCGCCCTGCGCGAACGCGACGTCCATGCGCATGCACCTGCCGCGGATGCCGGGCTCGTTCGAGAGCGCGAGCGTGACGCCGTCGGACGGCATCGGCTGCCAGGCTTTGGCGTCTTCGAACCCGTCGATCAGCGTCGGTGGCGGGAGCGGAGCGCCAGCGTGCGCCAGCGAAATGGCTGCGGCCAGCGCCAGGGTGACGATGATGATCACCCCTTCACACCGCCCACCATCAGCCCGCGCACGTAGGCGCGCTGCAGCAGCAGGAACAGCACCAGCACCGGGATCACGGTCACGACCGCGCCGGCCATCATCAGCTCGGTGTCCTGCACGTGCTCGCCGACCAGATTCGCGAGCGCCACCGGCAGCGTGTACTTGCGGTCGTCGCTCAGCACCACCAGCGGCCACAGGAAGTCGTTCCACGTGCCCATGAACGTGAACAGCGCCAGCGTGACGAGGATCGGGCGCAGCAGCGGCATCGCCAGCGTCCAGAAGATGCGCCCCTCGCTGGCGCCGTCCACGCGCGCGGCGTCCAGCAGCTCGTCGGGGATGCCGAGCGCGTACTGGCGCACCAGGAAGATGCCGAAGATGCTGGCCATGCCGGGAATGATCACCGCGCCGTAGTGGTTGACGAGATGCAGCGCGCGCATCTCGAGGAACAGCGGCAGCATCGTCACCTGCACCGGCACCACCAGACCGGCGAGCAGCAGCGAGAACAGCCGCTCGCGGCCGGCGAAGCGCAGCTTGGCGAAGCCGTAACCGGCGAGCGCGTTCACCAGCGTGGACAGCGCCGTCACGGACACGGCCAGCAGCACGCTGTTGCCGAAGTCGCGCGCCAGCGCGAGCCGCGTCAGCAGGTCGTGGTAGTGCGCGAACGTCACCGTGCGCGGCAGGAACGGCGGCGGGAACGTGCTGGCGTCGCCGGAGGGCATCAGCGACGCGCACGCCATCCACACCAGCGGTGTCAGCGTGAGCGCGGCGCCCACGATCAGCGCGGCGTGCAGCAGCAGCATGCGCGCGGCGCGGCTCATGGGCGCGACCTCTGCACGCGCAGCTGCACGGCGGTGACGATCAGCATCAGCGCGAACAGCACGAACGCGATCGCGGCGGCGTAGCCCATGCGCCACCAGCGGAAGCCCTGCTCGTACATCATCAGCACCACGCTGGTGGTGGCGTGCAGCGGGCCGCCCTGGGTCATCACGTACGGCTCGGCGAACAACTGGAAGTAGCCGAGCATGGTGGTGATGGCGACGAACAGGAACGTGGGCGCCAGCATCGGCACGGTGATGTGCCGGAACTGCTGCCAGGCGCCGGCACCGTCGAGCCGCGCGGCCTCGTACAGCTCGTCGGGGATGTTCTGCAGGCCGGCGACGAAGATCACCATGTTGTAGCCGAAGTTCTTCCACACCGCGAGCAGGATGATGGCCGGCATCGCCCAGTGCGGATCGCCGAGCCAGTCGATCGCCGGCAGCCCGACGCGCGTGAGCCCGAGGTCGATCAGGCCGTAGTGCGGATGGAACAGGTAGCGCCACACGATCGCCACCGCCACCAGCGTGGTGACGACCGGCGCGAAGAACACGGTGCGGAACAGCGGGCGCAGCCGCACGCCGGGCGCGTTCAGCAGCAGCGCGGCGCCGAGCGACACCGCGATCGACAGCGGGCCGCCGATCACCACGAACTCCAGCGTGTTGCGCAGCGCCTGCCAGAAGATCGGGTCCGTGAACAGCTCGGCGTAGTTGCGCACGCCCATGAACCGCAGCGTGGACGGGTCGCCGAGCGCGTGGATGTCGAAGTCCGTGAACGACAGCAGCAGCGCGAACAGCGCCGGCAGCGCGAAGAACACGCCGATCAGCAGCAGCGCGGGCGACATGAACGCGACTGCGGCGCGGGCCTGCGCGCGGCTCACGGGATCGCGCGCGCGCCGGGGGGCGCGCGGCGGCAGGGGCGTGGGGC
>DASSIN010000314.1:0-13472 GCA_035691845.1 Candidatus Eiseniibacteriota bacterium
CGCGGCGGCGCCCTCGAGATAGATGGGCGTGAGCGCCGCGTCCCCGGGCACGTCGCGCAGCGTGAGCAGCACGCGGATCGCGCGCGGCAGCGAGCCCGGCACCGGGATCTCGCGCGCGTTCAGCATCGGCACCTCGGTCCAGCCCAGCCGGCGCGCGGCGTGCGCGGGGAAATCGGCGTCGAGATCGGCGGTGGTCGTGAACAGCGCGCTCACGATCCGCTCCGGCGTCACCGCATTGGCCTCGATCAGCGCGAGCAGGAGGCGGGTGGTCCCCGCCAGGATCGCCTCGACGGAGTTCTCCGCCACCTGCACCGCGCCGCGAACGGCGGCGACCCGCCCGCTCAACGCACCACGGCGAAGCGCTGGACGAACGTGGTGGCGGCGCCCGCCTCGCGCACCGCGAGCCGCGCGAAGTACAGCCCGCCGCGCACCGCGGCGCCGGCCGCGTCGCGACCGTCCCAGGCGATGGCGTAGCTGCCCGCCGGGCGCGACCCGAGCGCCAGCGTTCGCACCAGTCGGCCCTGGGGGTCGTAGAGCGAGAGCCGCACGTCGGCGTCGTGCGCGAGACCGAACCGCACGCTCGCGCGGCCCGGCGCGGGATCGGGGACGACCGGCGCGAGGAACGACACGCGCGGCGCCTGCGGGGACGGCGCATCGGTCGCGCCCACCGGCAGCAGCATGGCGCAGTCGCCTTCGTTGCCGTGCACGTCGAATGCGCACAGCTTGTAGTAGGCGGGGCCGGCGCCGGAGTCGTCGAACCACGTCTGGTTCGTGGTGGCCACCCGATTGCCGGGCGACGGCGTGAACCCGGCCGAGCCGCCGCGGTACACGTGGTAGCCGGCGAGATCGCTCTCCACGTTCGCGTTCCAGTGCAGGAACGCGCCCGAGCCCTCGACGAACGTGCCCGCGAACCCGGACGGCAGCGCGGGCGGCAGGTTGTCCACCGAGTAGCCGGAGTCGGGCGCCGAGTACCAGTGCGCGCGCGAATCCGCGCTGCTCACCGCCTCGACCATGAACACCGAGCGCGGATTTCCGGTGGCGCCCGCGATCGAATCGGACGTGGTGGCCGCCACCACGCTGTAGCCGGCGAGCTGCTGGGCCGCCACCGTGGCCACGTTCTCCCAGTAGAACGTCTGCGTCCCGGCGATCGTCGTGCGCAACGCGCGCTCGCCGGCCGCGGGCTGCTCGTCCGCGCGCAGCAGGCGTGCGCCGCGGCGCAGCGCCGCCTGCGCCAGCGCCGCCGGCGCCTGGCGCCACACGGTGTAGCTGGCGATGCCGTCGGTGCCCGTGGTGTCGAGATCGCTCGGCGTCCAGCTCACCCGCACCCGGCCGCCCTGGTCGTTCGGCACGTCGCGCACGCCGGCCGTGCGCGGCGACGAGTCGCCCAGCATGCCGTAGCCGTCGATGTGCTGCACGACCAGGCGCTGCAGCGTGCCCGTGTCCTCGATGAACGCCACGCACGCGCCGCCGGCGCCGTCGGGCACGGCCTTCTGCGAGCCCTCGGACCAGGCCGTCACCATGACCGGGCGCGCGCTTCCCCACGTGGTGTAGGCCGTGGTGCCCAATCCGTTCACGTGCTGCGCGTAGAGACTGGAGCCCACCAGGTACGAGTTCTGCCACACCACGATCATGCCGCCCGTGCCGTCGCTCACCGCCCCGCCCGGCTGCAGGTCGTTCCCGCCCGGCGTGGTGCCGATGTCGACACCGGCGAAGCCCCATTGTGGCGTTCCGTTGGCGGCCACGTGCTGGCCATCGATGAGGCCGGAGAGCGAGGCCGAGTTGAAGAACGCGCACAGCAGCCCGTGCGCGCCGTCGGGAACCGCGACCGGCTCGTCCTGCGCCTGGGAGCCGCCCGCCAGAATGTTCGATGCGAACGCGAAGCCGTGGCTCATGTGCGCCCACAGCACGTCGAAGTCCGAAGACAGCTCGTCCCACGTCACCCAGGCGCCGCCGTTGCCGTCCGGGCACATGGTCTGCGACAGCACGAAGGTTCCCAGCGCCAGCAGGTCCGTGTCGGTCGACACCGAACCTCCGGACGAGATGCCGCAGCCATGAATGCGATAACCGCCGCCCGTCAGGTTGCTGATCCAGGTGATCCAGCCGCCGCCCGCCCCGTCGGACACGATCTGCGGGTGGTCCTCGAACGACGTGCTGTTGGCCACGATGAAACCGGGTGCGCTCCACTGCACCACGCCGGCGGCGTTCAGGCGCTGCGCGAAGATGTCGTGGTCGGTGTTCGTGAACGCGCGCTCGAACGCCACGATCACCCCGCCGGCCCCGTCCAGCGCGAGCGCGGGATTGGACAGGGGGTTGGCCAGGTTGGAGATCTGGACGCCGCCCGCGGCCCACAGCTTGGTGCCGGTGGAATCGATGTGCTGGGCGAACAACGAGCCGGTGGCGAGCGTGTTGTCGTTCCACACGACGAACGCGCCGCCCGCACCGTCCGTGATCGCCGTGGCCCCGAACTGGTCGCCAGCGGCGGCGGTGATCGGCGCGCCGTTGGCCGTCCAGCGCGCGTTGCCGTTCACGTCCAGCCGCTGCACGTACACGTCGTTGTTGCCGGCGCGCGACTCCGACCACATCACGATGCAGCCGTTCTTCCCGTCGGTGACGATGGCGGCGAGTCCCGGAAAGGTGCCCGCCGTGGACAGCACCGTGCCGTGGTCGGCGTAGGTGGACCATGCCGCGTGCGCGGCGGTGGGCATGAACATGGCGGCCAGAACGAAGGCGGGCAGGAAGCGGCGCATGGCGGGCCTCGGCGGAGTGGGGATGGCGACGAACCGGCGCGAGTATGCGCGCGTGGCGCGCGCAACCGCCAGAACAAATGCCCACCGCGGCCGAAAGCGCACGCGCGTGGGTGTCGGCGCGCTTGACGATCTTGCGATCGCGGCCGGAGCGCGCGGGCGTCGCGCGCGACGGCGGCGCGAATCAGCTCGCGGCGGCGGCGCCGGCGTTCGCCTCCAGCATGCCGGCCGGATACAGCGTGGCGAAGTAGTCGCGCAGCATGCGGTCGGACGAGAACTTCCCAACGCCCATCGCGATGCTCGCGTTCATCATGGTGACCCAGCGCGCGCGGTCGCGCCACGCCGGCAGCACCTGGTCCTGAAGCGTGCGGTGCAATGCGTCCAGATCCTGCGCGTCGTCGCCGGAGCCGGCGTCGCCGATGGCCCAGCCGTTCACGCCGTGGATGCAGCCCTCCGGCCACCAGCCATCGAGGATGCTGCAGTTCAGCAGCCCGTTCATCGCCGCCTTCATGCCCGAGGTGCCGCTCGCCTCGAGCGGGCGGATCGGGTTGTTGAGCCACACGTCGCAGCCGCGCGTGAGCAGCCTGCCGAGCGCCATGTCGTAGTTCTCGAGGTAGATCACCTGCCCCGGATGCCGGACGCCGGCCGCGACCATGCGCGCCACCAGCGTCTTGCCCACCTTGTCGTCGGGGTGCGCCTTGCCCGACAGCACGACGTGCACGCCCTGCGCCAGCAGCGCCTGGAGCCGCGTCTCGTCGCGCAGGATCAGGTCCGGACGCTTGTAGCCGGCCGCGCGCCGCGCGAACCCGAGCACCAGGTGCGCGGGATCGATGCGCCCGCCGCCGCGGCGCTCGATCTCGGCCAGCAGCTCGCGCTTGTGCTGGTCGTGCGCCGCCCACAGCGCGTTCGCTTCGCCGTCGGCGGCGCGGATCGCGGGGGACTGCCACGTCGGCGCGTGCACGCCGTTCGTCACCGCGTGGATCGGCGCCGCGTCCTCGACGTGCTTCCACATCGCGCGCGCCGTCTCGGCGTGCAACTTGGACACGGCGTTGGCGGCGCGCGCCAGCCGCAGCCCGGCCACCGTCATGTTGAACGGATCGCCGCCGATCGCGCGCATCTCGGCGCCCGACAGCTGCAGGCACGCGCCCATGCGGCGCAGGTCCTTGAGCGAATGCTCCTCGTTTCCGGCCTTCACCGGCGTGTGCGTGGTGAACACGATGCGCTCGCGCGTGTCGGCCCACGCCTCGGGGAACGGCATGCCGGCCTCCATGCGCTCGGCGATGCTCTCGAGCCCGGCGAACACCGCGTGCCCCTCGTTGAAGTGGTAGGCCGCGACCGGGATGCCGAGCCAGTTGAGCGCGCGTAAGCCCCCGACACCGAGCAGCAGCTCCTGCGCGATGCGCACGTCGGTGCCGGCCTCGTACAGCCGCCGCGTGATCCAGCGATGCTCCGCGCGCTGCGGCTCGATCAGGTACAGCGGCGCGTTCCCGAACCGCGTGGTCACCCACACCGTGCACGGCACCTCTTCGCCGCGCACCAGCACGCGCACCTGCACCCCCGTGTCGCGCAGGCCCTCGGGCTCGTAGATCGGGAACTCGTCGTAGGGCTGGCCGCCCTCGCCGATGCGCTGCACGCAGTAGCCGCGCTCCCAGCGCAGCCCGACCGCCACCACCGGCAGCCGCAGGTCGTGGGCGGACTTGATGAAGTCGCCCGCCAGCACGCCGAGCCCGCCGGAATAGATGGGAAACGACACGTCGAGGCCGAACTCCATGCAGAAGTAGGCGACGTGGGGGGTGCGGATCACGGGTGGGGTTCTCCACGAGCGACGGGGGCAAAGGAAGCGACAATTCTAGGCAGCCGGTCGGGCGAAGTCACGCGCTGGTCGGGATGCGGCGCGGCAGGGCCGCTCGCGTGCGGCACAATGCCCCGTGGGGAAGAAGCTGCTGAAGGACGGGCGCGGCGAGCTGTCGGTGCAGGCAACCGACCTGCTGCACCAGAATCGCAGCACCACCCGCACGGTGGCCGACACCTACGTCCAGGACACGCGCAACGAGATCCTGCCGGCCTACGTGATGGTGAGCTTCACGTACGCGATCCGCTGACGCCGGACGGCGCCGCCGTCCGGGCCCGCACGTTCGCCGGACTCGAGCTTCGGCCGGGCCCCGGGCGCCGCCGGCTCCGCGTCACGTGCGCGCAACAGCCGGACGGGCGCATCATGGTGCGCGCCCGGCACATCCCATTCGGCAGGGCGAACGCCAGGTGCGGGCCGCCCTCGAAGCCCGCACGCATCGCACGGGAAAGGAATCGGATCATGACGGTACGACAGGCGAACGCGGCGTGGCGCCGCGTGCTGATCGCCGGCGCGCTCACGCTGCTCGCCGGCTGCGGCAGCACCACCCAGCTCACCAACATGTGGGCCGACCCGCGGTACTCCGGCGGCCCGATGCACTCGATCCTGGTGGTGGCGATGCGCAACGCCCCCGCGCGCCGCCGGATCATGGAGGACGCGTACGCCTCGCAGCTCGACCGCCACGGCGTGGAGGTGACGCCGTCCTACCAGCTGTTCCCGAACGCGGTGCCGGACACCGATCAGATCGAGCGCGCGGTGGACGAGCGCCGCTTCGATGGCGTGCTGATGATCTCGCCGCTGCCCACCGAACGGCAGACCGTGTACGTGCCGGGCTATGTCACCACGCAGCCGATCTACGCATACAATCCGTGGAGCGGCTTCTACCACGAGCGCTGGGTGTACGTGCACCACCCCGGCTACCGCGAGCAGCAGCGCACCGTCCGGCACGAGATCGACCTGTGGGACACCGGCCCGAACGGCCATCTGGTGTGGACCGCGATCGGCGAGTCGATCGATCCCAACTCGGTGTCGGAGGTCAGCAACGAAGTGGCGCGCCGGGTGGTTCCCGAGCTGCAGCGGCGGGGATTGATCGGCCGCTAGGCGCGCAAAATCGAGCCGGCCACCCGCACGACGCACGCTGCGGGTGGCCGGATTTCTTGCAGCGCGCGACGGCGCCGCTCGGCGCCGCCCGGCGCCGCCCCAGGTCAGCTCCCAATTCGACACGTGGTTGCGCCACTCTGCAACGGCTCCGTGCCGTCGTTGCAACGCGCACGCCGTGCGATGGGCACGACGATTGCAGCGCTCGATCACCCTCGACCCGTGAAAACTGCTGGGGTAGTGTCCCGCGCGGCTGCGGGCGGGCAGGGAGCCCGGTACCCCGGCGTCAACGCCATCCGCAAGGAGGAGTGATGCACGCCTTCCCCCGTTTCAAGCATGTCGTCGTCCTCGCCATGTGCGCGCTGCTGTGGGGCGCCGGCGTGGCGGCCGCGAATCCGATGCAGTGGGGCGCCGACGTGTTCGGCGGCTTCAACACGCACTCGATGAGCGACTGGAACGACATCATCGACCAGGCCAACACGAGCGGCGCGAGCTTCGACAACATCCACAGCGGATTCTCTTTCGGCGCGGGCCCCACGATGACGACGGGGCAGTGGATGTTCGGCGCCGACTTCGAGCGGCTGATGGCGAAGAAGAGCTCGTACCAGGGCACGGACGTGGAGCCGTCGGCGAACGCGTTCGGCGTGGGCGTCGGCTACATGATCCCGGGCACCGGCCCGATGACGTGGGCGCTGAAGGCGAACGTGGACTGGCTGACGCTGACGGGCGACATCCACAGCTCGACCAGCACGCCGTCGACCGCCGACACGCACGGCTCGGGCGCCGGCTTCCAGTTCCTCGGCGAGGGCACGCATTCGTTCACGCCCGCGATCTCGGGGATGCTGCAGCTCGGCTACCGGTTCGCCGACGTCAAGATCAAGGACATCGCCGGCCAGGACGTGTCGAGCTCCGGCCTGACGCACGAGGACTACTCGGGTCTGGTCGCGCGCGTGGGCTTCAACTTCCACCAGCCGATGACGTCCGCGATGCACACGATGTCGTCGTCCATGCACCACCACCACACCACGACGTCGAGCTCGAACTGACCTGCCGTCCCAACGAAAACCCCCGCGCGAGCGATCGCGCGGGGGTTTTGTCTTCACGGCCGATGCACTCTACTCCATCACCCAGCGCACGCTCTTCGAGCACGGGCACGTGCCGCCCACGCGCTTGAGCTTCGGCATCGCCCGCACCGCGTCGGCCACCGACAGCTCGCCGCCCGCCACCTTGCGCAACGCGTCGGCGTAGTTGCTCAGGTCGCGCGACGCGACATAGCCCTCGTTCAGGTTCTTCGCCAGGTAGCGCAGGTAGTCGGCGGCGTCGGTGAACGTCTCGCCCTCGATGCCGACCATCTGGAACGCCGCTTCGCCCTTGCGCCGGAAGAAGCGCCGGTCCGGCAGCCGCAGCAGCTCGTCGAACGGGACGCCGCGGTGCGTGCCGCGCGTGCGCTCCAGCTCGGCCAGCACCTCGTCCGCCCGCTCGGGGCCGTACTCCGGGAATCGCGCGCGCACGAACCGCTGGTTGATGTCGTGCAGCATGCGGCGCACCTCCTCGATGTACAGATCCTGCGCCTCGCGGTTCTTCATGTCCTTGAAGCCGAATTTGACGTTGGTCTCGCCGCCACGCTCGTCGCCGAACATCTCGAGCCCGCGCGGGTACCATTTGTTCACCGCGTGCTGGATGGCGCGCATGGTCACCAGCGGATCGCCCTGCGCGGCGCGGCGCGCCCAGCGGCGCAAGGGAATCACGCCGGCGGCGAGGTGGAACGCCTCCTCGCGCAGCATCGGCGGCATCGAGTCGGCCATCGGCTTGTACGCGCACACCTTCTGCATCGTGAGCTGGTACTTGCCGACGCGGTCGATGAACGCGGCGAACGTGATGTTGTCGATGAACGAGTCGTAGTCGAGGTTGAACGCGTCCAGCACGTGGTTGCCGGTCTGCATCGACAGGATGTCCTCGACCATCTGCTCGCCCGTCACGCCGCCCGACACGTGGCTCCAGTCCTCCGTCAGCAGCAGATGCAGCATCTGGTAGCCATGGCGCAGCTCCTCGGCCATCACGCGCAGCACCCAGAATCGGTCCTCGTCGTCGATCGCGCGCTCGAGCGTGCCCGCGTGCTGCTGGATCGAGCCGAACTCGGTCGAGGCCTGCGCGCGGATGATGGCGAGCAGGTGCCGGGCCTGCTCCTCGGTCAGCTCGTTCGGCTTGGTGCGCTTGTTCTCGCCCGTCAGCTCGCCGACGGTGATCACCTCGCTGGTGCCGAGCTCGAGCTTGGCGCACAGGCAGAACGGCTCGTCCTTGGGAAAGTACTTGTCCCAGTTCTCGAGCAGCGTGGGGTAGTCCTTGAAATTGTGGCGCCGCCAGTGCTCGACGGCGTCGTGGTACTTCTTCTCGAGCGCAAGCTGTTCGACTTTCACGTTCGTTCTCTCGCGCGTCCTTCCGACGCGGTGGCGTTCACGTCCATTTCCAGCGCCTGCAGCCGCGACGGCGCGAACCCGAGCGCGGACAGGAATCCGGTCACCGCCTGGTCCTCGCGGTCCGCCATCGTGCGCACGCGCGTGGCGCCCGCCGCGCGGAAGTGCGCGACGATCGCCGCGAACAGCCGGTCGCCGATGCCCTGCCCGCGATGGTGCGGATCCACGCCGAAGCGCTCGATCCAGCCGCTCGGCTCCTCGATCCCGAACTCGCCGGCGCGCACGTCGCCCAGCATGAATCCCACCACGCGGCCGTCCACCTCCGCCACCTGCGAGGCGTCCGGATCGCGGCGCAGGTAGTAGCCCACGCGCTGCTCCCACACGTCCGGGCGGTAGATGCCGGTGATGTTCTCGTCGATGCGCACGATCGCGCCGATGTCCAGCTCGTCCAGCGCGCGCAGGCGGATGGTATGGGTGTCAGGCATTCGGTGGATCGAGCCTAGCAGACCCGGGCGTGTCGCGCCCGCCGGACGTCGGCGCGGCGAGCGCGCCGGGGAAGTCAGCGCGCGACCGCGGTCGCGACCCGGGCCGCGTCGTCCGTGCGACCCGCCGGCGGCTCGGCCGCGGGCAGCTCGATCCAGAACCGACTGCCCTCACCCGGCGTCGACTCCAACCCGCAGCGTCCGCCCATCCGCTCCACCGAGCGCTGCACCATCGCCAGCCCCACGCCGGTGCCGGGATAGGAGGGATGGATGCGCTCGAAGATCCGGAACACGCGGTCCTGGTGCTCGGGGGCGATCCCGATGCCGTTGTCCGAAACCCACAGCCGCACCCGCTTGCCGTGCAGCTCGCTCCACACGCGCACCTCGGGACGCACGCCGTCCGCCACGAACTTGAGGCCGTTGGCGATCAGGTTGGCGATCGCCTGCACGCAGGTGGGCTCGTGGCCCAGCACGCCGTGGGCCTCGGGAACCTCGACCGCGACGCGCGCCTGCCGGCCCGCGATCTCGCTCTCGAGCTGCGCCACCGCCGACACCACCGCGCCCGGCAGCGCGAACGCGGCGCTCGAGATCGGGCCCTGGCCCGCGCGATTGTAGGCCAGCAGGTCCTCGAGCAGCGCGTTCATGCGCTCGGCCGCCTGCGCGATGCGCGTGCCGTAGTGCACGCCGCGCGGGCCCAGCTGATCCACGTGCTCCTCGAACAGCACGTCGATGTAGCCGCGCATCGCGCGCAGCGGGGCGCGCAGATCGTGCGCGATCGTGTGCGCGTAATCCGCCATCTGCGCGTGGCTCTGCGTCAGCTCGTGGGTGCGGCGCGTCAGCTCGGCGGTGCGCTCGGTCACGAGCTGCTCGAGCAGCAGCTTCTGGTCGCGCACCAGCTCCTCGGCCAGCTTCTGATCGTGGATGTCGGTGGAGGTGCCGACCCACTGCCGCACCTGTCCGGCCGCATCGCGCACCGGCGTGGCGCGCGACAGGTGCCAGCGCCATGCGCCGTCGGAAGCGCGACGGATGCGGTACTCGCACTCGAACCGCTGGCCCGCCTGCACCGCGTTCTCCCACGCGCGGTCGAGGCGCGCGACGTCCTCGTGGTGCACGAGGTGCTCCCATTCCGCGCGGCTCAGCCGCTCGAGCGACGCCGGCGGGCGGCCGAGGTACTGGGTCCAGCGCTGGTTGTACCACTGCATCGCGCCGCCCGCGTCGGCCGTCCACACCAGCTGCGGCAGCGTGTCGGCCATGGTGCGGAACCGCTCCTCGCTGGCGCGCAGCTCGGCGGCCTGGTCGCGCAGCAGCGCCTCGGTGCGCTTCTGCTCGTGGATGTCGGCGGCGACGCCGACGCGCCCCTCGTACTGTCCCTCGGGGCCCGTCAGCGGCAGCGACCGGCCCAGGTGCCAGCGATACTCGCCGTCCGCGGCGCGGCGCACGCGATACTCGTAGCTGTGCGGCTCGAGCGGCGTGCTGCCGTACAGCGTCACCAGGTTCGGCAGGTCCTCGGGATGGATCACGTGCTGCCATCCGCCCGCCGTGTCCACCTCCTTCGCCGACAGTCCGGTGAGCTCGAACCACCAGCGGTTGCACCACGACACGCTGCCGTCCGGACGCGTGACGAACACGATCTGCGGCAGCGCCTCGGCCAGCTGGCGGTAGCGCGTGCGCTCGGCCTCGGCGGCGCGGCGCGCCTGGCGCATGGCGTGATTGATCCAGCTCACCAGCACGCCGACGAACAGGAACAGGGCGATGCGCGCCAGGTCGTGCGTGTTGCCGGTGAGGATGGAATCGGGCGCGGGCAGGAACAGCGCCTCCACCGCGACCAGCGACAGCAGGGTCGCGAGCAGCCCGGGCCCGAACCCGCCGAGCCAGCCCGACACCGCCACCGGAAGCACGAAGATGAACTGGGTCGCGGGCTCGAGGTCGGTGCGCAGCAGCAACCCGCTCGCGGCGGTGATGACCACCGTGCTGGGCGCCAGCAGGTAATCGATCAGCCGGGCGGGCACACGCATTACACGAGCATAGGCCCGCATCCGCCCGACGCAAGCGTCAGAAGTTTGTGCGACCCGCACCGTTGCAGGGTGCGTCCCAGGCTCGGCCCGCGGCGGACGCGGCCCGCGGTTCGGCGCCCGGGGTCCGGGACGCGTGCGATTCCGCCGCGCGTGGCGTTGTTCGAGCGCCACGGCCGCGACCGTCGCGGCGCGTGCACAGCAGCAGCTGTCCATCCCCCGGGAGGCAGGACGATGGCCTACAACGTCAAGGACTGGGGATTCATCGAGCCGGGCGCGACGATCTTCGTCGGCTATGCGTGGAGCGACGGCGGGTCGCGCGGCGCCCAGTACGCGCAGGGCATGCCGGAGGACGCGGACAGCGTGCTGTCCGTCAACGACCACACCATCGGATACGGGCGCGACAGCCGCTTCTGGTACGGGTTCCAGATGAAGAACGGCGGACCGAACGGAACGCGCTTCGGTCTCGATGGCGGCGGATTGTCCTGACCGCACCCGAGTCGGGGTGCAGGGAGGAGACACACATGACGAGAATGACGGCGATCACGGACAAGAGCGGCCGGCTGCTCGGCGCGCTGCGCACGGGACCGGTCCAGGTCGGCAAGGACACGATTCACGTCGTGGCGAGGCCGCATCCGGACCAGATCCATCACGAGATCGATCTGGATGACAAGGAGCTGGCCCAGCCGATCGAGGCGCTGCGGCGGTCGGTGCAGCGCAGGATCAAGGCGTAGGCGCGGCGGGGGCACGCGCACGGCGTGCCCCCGCGCTCTTGGGACCGTTTTTGGGCCGCTCTTGGGGCCGCTCTTGGGGCGCGGAGTCCGGGCGGCGTCAGCCGGCGATGTCGCCGGCCAGTTCGCGGGGCGGGGCCACGGGGCGCGGCGCGGCCGGGGTCTCGGCGTGCGCGGTGCGGTGCACCATCTCGATGTGGCCGCTCGGCTGGTTCCACCAGCGGTAGTGGACCGGCGCGGTCTGGCTCTGCGCGTTCCACACCAGACGGTGGACCGCGCCGCACAGCTCGTCCGCGAAGTCGGGATCCACGGCTTCGGCCGCACGCCACGCTTCGGTCAGCTCGGCCCCGGCCGCGGCGCGGCGGCGCGGGGCGGCGTCGCGGTGCGGCTCCAGCTGGCGCGCCAGCCAGCCCGCCATGCGCGGCCGCAGGTCGGACAGCACGTTGAAGCAATCGTGCCCGGCGCGCGGATAGAACAGCAGCTCGCGCTCGCAGCGCGCCTGCTCGAAGATGCGCCACGCCTCCTCGCCCGGCGTCAGCAGATCGTGGCCGCCGCCCGCCACCAGCATCGGGCAGCGCACGTCGCCGATGACGTCGGCCAGCGTGATCTTGTTCACCACCGCGCCCATCTCCTGCTCGGAGGTGCCGTACAGCGCGGCCAGCTCGCGCCGCATGCCGGCCAGCGTGACGTTCCAGTAGATGTCGAGCGAGAACGGCGGGCTCACGGCGCCCACCGCCTTGATGCGCGGATCGTGCGACGCCATGCGGATCACGAGGTAGCCGCCGAGGCTGAAGCCGATGAACGCGACGGCGTTGGGATCCAGCTCGGGGCGGGCCTCGATCTGGTTCAGGATCGCGGTGCCGACCGGGCGCGGCTCGGCCAGCATCGACAGCCGGTGGAACGTCTCGCCCAGGCCCGGGCCGTCGAACGTGATGGTGGCGAGCCCGCGCTCGAGCAGCGCCTCGGACCACCAGTGCAGCTCCTCCTTGACCGCGTTCGTGCCGTGGAACAGCACCACCACCGGCGCCAGGCGGTTGCCGCGCGGCACGCGCAGCCAGCCCTTCATCATCCGGCGGCGGAACGACACCTCGAACGGCTGCGCCGGCGGATCGAGCAGCGGCGCGGCCTCGGCGTAGCAGCGCACGCACGCCTCGTGCAGCTCGCGTTTGCGCGCCAGGTCGATGAACACGACGTACTGGGCGAAGTTGAAGGCGGCCGAGGCGGCCAGGAACCGGAGTGCGGCCTCGTGCGCGTGGCCGAACGCCAGCTCGGCGCGCCCGCCCTGCTCGTGCTGCTGCCCGAGCTTCTCCCACTCGTCCACCCAGCTCTCGAGGCTCGTGACGTGACCGAGCACGAGATCCAGGTCCTCGGGGGAGACGCCGGAGTTGATGAACTGGAGCTTGGCCCAGCGCGGCATCTGCCGGGCGGCCCCGAGGCGCAGGCTCATGCGCACGAACCGCGGCCGCAGCAGCTGTCCCCGCAGCAGGTGCGGGACCAGAAGCTCGAGACGGCCGCCTTTGTTGGTCATGGCGCGCTCCGGGGGTGTCGTCCAGTGCGACAGAATCCGGTGCCGTCGCACCCGTCAACGCATGCGGATGCATCGGGTATGCCACAGGTTCGCCGCTCGACGCCCCCCGAGCGCGGGGTGGCCAGCTTTCGATCAGCCGGGCTTGACCGACTGCCGCCAGGCGGCGGCCAGCGCCTCGCCCACGGCGCGGGAGGGCAGCGCGGCGCCGTCCAGTTCCGCCACCCAGGCGATCTCCTGGACCGAGTTGGTGAGCAGCACCTCCTCGGCCCGGGCCAGAACCCCCGGACCGATGGGGGTTTCGCGCGCGGGGATCCCGAGCCGCGCGGCCAGCGCCAGCACCCGGCCGCGCACGATGCCCGGCAGCACGTTGCGATCGAGCGGGGGCGTCAGCAGCGCGCCGCCTGCCACCACGAACACGTTGCTCGTGGCGCCCTCCAGCAGCTCGCCGTCGGCGGCCACGAGCAGCGCCTCGTCCGCGCCGCGCGCGCGCGCCTCGTCGCGCGCCAGGTTCCACGCCAGGCGGCTCGTCGTCTTGTAACGCCCGAGCGTGCCCGGCTCGAACGCCCGGCGGGAAGTGAGCGCGCGCACGCCGCCCGCGGCGAGCCGGCGCCAGC
>DASSIN010000315.1:0-8127 GCA_035691845.1 Candidatus Eiseniibacteriota bacterium
CCGCTCGATGTCGCTGCGCGCCGCGCGCCATGCGCCCGCCGCCAGCCCGCCGCCGATCCCGAGCAGCAGCGCCGCGGTGGGCGCGGCCAGCACGTCCATCCCCAGCTGCAGACCGCCCGTCAGCACGAACGTGGCGGACAGCGCGCGCCAGCGCGGTGACTCGTGCGGTCGCAGGCGCGACATGCGCCACGCCGTGCGCGCGAACATGAACAGCGCCACCCACGACAGCGCGAGCGAGGCGAATCCGACCGGATCCTCGAGCCGCGCCACCGCGGCGCCCGCGTCCGGGTGCCCGAGCGCGACGTGCACCAGCGCGCCCGCCACGCCGACGACGGCGGCGATCCGCCACGCGCGCCGCGCACCCGGCTCGCCCGCGTCCCAGGCGAGCGCGAGCGAGACCGGCAGCGCGCACCACAGCGTCGCCACCAGCCCGCCCGTGCACTGCCACGCCTGGTCGGCCGCGCGCGTCTGGCGCGCCACCCCGCCCGGGCCGCCTGCCAGCGACGCGAGCGCGTGCGCGCCCACCACGGCTGCGGCCAGCGGGAACGCCGGCCACACCCGGCGCGCTCCGCCGCGGCGGCTCGCGACGGTGGCGGTGGCGTAGAACACGCTCACGCCGAGCAGGCAGCGTCCGAAGTCGTGCAGTGCCTGCGCGCGATGCGCGGGCGGCAGCACGCCGAGCGCCGACACGACCAGCAGCGGCAGCAGCACGCGATCGAACGAGGTCGGCGGCAGCAGCCGTCGCCGCAACGCCAGGGCGCGCGCTACCGCCACCATGGCGACGCCCGCCATCACCAGGTTCACGTACGGGAGCGTCCCGAACCGCCCGTGCGCCCGGAGTGGCGCCAGCGGCTCGATCAGGCCCGCCGCCACCACCGCCACCGGCAGCCAGTCGAGCCAGTCGGGCCGCCGCCAGAAGGCGGCGTGCGTCATGGCTCGCGGCCGCACGCATCAGCGTGCGCGCCGGGATGGTCCGTCCCGGGGGCCGGCCCGGCGCGGACGAGCGCAGGGGCCGCGAACAGCAGGGCGAGCACCAGCGCGGTGACGACGGCTCGTTTGGGCATGGGTCGTGGCGTTCAGGTGGGTGTCGGGCTCGACTTCGGCGCGGCGCACGTATCCGGGCGTTGCCGTTCGCAAGGACGGTGCCCGGACGCGGATGCGGTCGCCCCGCGCCGCGCGACGACGCGGAACGCCCAGCAAAGATGCGAGATCGAGCGTGCCCTGGCCCCGGCCGAACATGGGTCCGACCCGTGCGCGCGCAGCCGGCCGGACGAAATCCGCTCGCCGGCGGCGGCCCGCCGGCCACGCCGCGATCAGTCGCCGCGCAGCTCGCGGCGGATCGCGTCAACGGCTTCGGCCGCCTGGCCGATCGCCACGGCCAGGCTCGGGCGATTGGGCCCGGTCACATCGCCCGCCGCCCACACGCGCGGCCGCGAGGTGCGCAGCGTCGCGTCCACCTCGACGTGGCCGGCCGGATCCAGCGCGAGCGCGCCCGCGCACCACTCGGAATTGGGCATGATCCCGACCTTCACCACCAGCGCGTCCACGGCCAGATCCTCGCGACGCCCGGCCGATTCGATCCGCACTGCCTCCAGCCGCCCGGTCCCGAGCGCGGCGGTCACCTGCGTGTCGTGGCGCACGGCGATGCGCGGCTCGGCCTCCGCCGCGCGCTGGAACTCGGCCCGCGCCCGCGGCGCGTCGCGCACCAGCAGCACCACGTCGCACGCGGCGCGCGCCAGCAGCAGCGCGTTCTCGTACGCCGCATCGCCCCCGCCGGCGACCGCCACCCGCCGGCCCGCGAGCTGCGCGCGGTCGCGCGTCGCGGAGGTGGAGACACCGCGCCCTTCCAGCTCGCGCTCGCCCGGCACCCCCAGCCTGCGCTTGCGCGCGCCGGTCGCCACCAGCAGCGCCTCGGCCCGAAGCCGGCCGCCGTCGGAGGTGCGCACGCATGGCCTGCCGTCCTCGTCCCCGATGCCGATCGCCACCGTGTCGCACGCCGGCGCGATCCCGGCCCGCGCCAGCTGCTCGGCGAGGCGCGCGGCCAGCGCCGCGCCCTGGCCCGCGGCCGCCAGCGCCACGTTGTCGGGCTCGAAGTGGATGTCGTGCAGCTGACCGCCCGGGCGCGGCCCGCCCTCGATCAGTTGCACGTCGAGCTGGAGCGAGCGCGCCCACAGCGCGGCGGACACGCCCGCCGCGCCGGCGCCGACCACCAGCAGATCGGGCGTCGCGGGCGTCACGGACGTGAACGCGCCCGCCACGCGCCCGGGCGCGCGCGAGGAGGTGTCACGCGCGGTCCAGCGCGCTCCGCCACGCCGGGTCGGCCAGCGCGCCGCGCAGCGTGCGCGTCTCGACCACGCCGCGCGTGCGGATGCCGCGCATCTCCATGCACAGGTGCCGCGCGCGGATCACCACCGCCACCCCGCGCGGCGCCACCTGGCGCTCCAGCTCGTCGGCGATCGCGGCGCCCAGCCGCTCCTGGAGCTGCGGCCGGCGGGCGTGATGCTCGAGCAGCCGCGCCGGGCCGCTGATCCCGACCAGCGCGCGATCCGGCAGGTAGGCGATCGTGGCGCGGCCGAAGAACGGTGCGAAGTGGTGGACGCACATCGAATGGAACGGCAGGCCGCGCACCACCACCAGATCGCGCTCCCCTTCCGGGGCCGGGAACGTGGCCAGCTCGGGCGTCGGCTGCGACAGCCCCGCGAACACCTCGGCGTAGAACTCGGCCACCCGGGCCGGCGTGGCCGCCAGCTCCGGCTCGTCCCGGAGGTCGAGCCCGAGCGCCGCGATCAGCCGTACGATCGCGTCGCGAACCTGGTCGGGGTTCCCGCGAGCCTTCCCGGGGTTCTCGTGCGCCACACGCCTCCCGCACATGGAAAACGCGGGGCCGGCATCGAGCCGACCCCGCGACATGGAGCGGAAGAGGGGATTTGAACCCCCGACATCCACCTTGGCAAGGTGGCGCTCTACCGGGCTGAGCTACTTCCGCGTCGAAGAGCGGAAGGAAGCTAACAACAGGCCCCGAGCAGCGCAAGCCGCTGCAGGCAGGGGTTGAAGACGGGCCGCGGCCCCCCGTATGGTGCGCTCGATGGTCGCGGCCGGCGCGGCCGCGCGCTCGGGATCGGTGACGGGAGGACGAGCCTATGACTCCGCCAGAGCCGCAGCGCGCCGTCGAGCAGCTCGGCCTCGACGACCTGCAGGAGGTGTGGCCGCTCCTCGACGGCGACGACCGCCGGGAGAGCCTGCTCGCGCTCGAGCGTTCCGAGGCGGACGAGTTCTTCCTGTCGCTGTCCGCCCGCGACCAGTCGGGCGTGCTGGTCGGGCTCCCGCACGCCCAGGCGCGCGCGTGGATGCGGCTGCTCGCGCCGGACGACGCGGCCGATGTGATCCAGGGAACCGATCGCGAGCATCGCGACGAGCTGCTCCGGCTGCTCGACGATCCCACCCGCCGCGAAGTGCAGGGACTGCTCGCCTACGCCGAGGACGACGCCGGCGGCCTGATGAACCCACGCTACGCGCGGCTGCGGCCCGACATGAGCGTGGACGAGGCGATCGCCTACCTGCGCAAGCAGGCGCGCGAGCAGGCGGAGACCATCTACTACGCCTACGTGCTCGACGCGCAGGACCGTCTGCTGGGCGTGGTGTCGTTCCGGCAGCTGTTCAGCGCCGGGCCGGCGCAGACCGTGTCGCAGGTGATGAACGCCGAGCCGGTCACGGTGTCGGAGGAGACCGACCAGGAGGAGGTGAGCCGGCTGTTCGCGCGTCACCACATCATCGCGATCCCGGTGGTGGACGGCGAGAACCGCATGCGCGGCATCGTCACCGTCAACGACATCGTGGACGTGGTGCGCGAGGAGGCCACCGAGGACATCCAGAAGATCGGCGGCACCGAGGCCCTGGACGCGCCGTACTTCGAGATCGGGCTCGGCCGCATGGTGCGCAAGCGCGCCGGCTGGCTGTCGGCGCTGTTCCTGGGCGAGATGCTGACCGCCACCGCGATGGGCTACTTCGAGGCCGAGATCGCGCGCGCCGTGGTGCTGGCGCTGTTCGTGCCGCTGGTGATCTCGAGCGGCGGCAACTCCGGCTCGCAGGCCACCACGCTCATCATCCGAGCCATGGCGCTGGGCGAGGTGCGGCTGCGCGACTGGTGGCGCGTCGTGCACCGCGAGTTCCTGTCGGGGCTCGGGCTCGGCACCGTACTGGGCACGATCGGCATGGTGCGGATCTTCGCGTGGCAGGCGATGTTCCGCACCTACGGCACGCACGCGGTCGTGGTGGCGCTGACGGTGGGCTTCTCGTTGGTCGGCGTGGTGCTGTGGGGCACGGTCGCGGGCTCGATGCTGCCGTTCCTGCTGCGCCGGTTGGGGTTCGACCCCGCCAGCGCCTCGGCGCCGTTCGTGGCCACGCTCGTGGACGTGACGGGCCTCATCATCTACTTCACCACCGCGAGCCTGGTGATGCGGGGCAGCCTGCTGTAGCGCGCGGCTAACGCCGGGCGGGGCCGGCCTGTCTTGTGGGTGACCTGCACCCATCGGAGGCCGACATGCGCGCAGTTTCCCGTCGTTCCGGCATCACGTTCGCACTGGTCGCAGCCGGCGTCATGGCCGCCACGGCCGCGCACGCCAACCCCAACCCGCCCGAGCTGGCGAGCTGGAAGCTCAACACGACCGGCCTGACCGGCTACGCCGGGCTCCCGGCCGACGTCCAGCAGGTGCGCTATTCGGACGGCTCGGCGTACGTGAACTGCTCGAGCATCCCCGATTATTCCATCGGGCCGTGGCCGGGCAATCCCAACGTGCCGGCGAACAAGGCGTTCCTGCTGCGGTTCCCGCGCACGCCGGCCGAGAACACCAGCACCAGGACCTCGACCCCGCTCGGCCCGATCGGGTCGTGGACCAACGGCGTCGCCATCTTCAACGCCCTGGACGCGCGCTCGTACGACAACCTGAACATCTGGCACCAGAACGCGATCACGGTCGAGGGCCCGTCGTTCGATGGCTGCGATGGCCACCCGGCGCCGGACGGCACCTACCACAACCACGAGAACCCCTCGTGCCTGTATGGCGCCGACTCCACCCAGCACTCGGCGCTGCTCGGGTTCGCGTTCGACGGCTATCCCGTGTACGGCCCGTACGGCTGGCGCTACGGCAACGCCACCGGCGGCATCGTCCGCATCCGCTCGAGCTATCAGCTGCGCGCCATCACCGTGCGCGAGACGCTGCCCGACGGCACGGTGCTGACGCCGTCGCAGTACGGCCCGCCGGTGTCGGCAACGTATCCACTCGGCTACTACGTCGAGGACTACGTGTACGTGCCGGGTGCGGGCGATCTCGACGCGTCCAACGGCCGCTTCGCGGTGACGCCCGACTACCCGTCCGGCACCTACGCGTACTACGTGACGACCGACCCCACCGGCGCCCCCGCCTACCCGTACGACATCGGTCCCACCTACCACGGCGTGGTCGCGAGCGACGACATCTCCTCGCACGGGCACGTCACGATCTCGGAGCCGGTGACGACGTACGCGCCCACGCTGGGCGTGGGCCCCGGCGCCGGCCCCGCGGGCGTGGCGCTGGCGCAGAACGCGCCCAATCCCGCCGCAGGCGTCACCGGGATCGCGTTCGAGCTGCCGGCCGCCACGCACGTGCGGCTCGCGCTCTTCGACGTGGCGGGCCACGAGGTGGCGCGGCTTCTGGACAGCGCGCGCCCGGCGGGTGCGAACCGCGTCGTGTTCGACGCCGCGCGGCTGCCCGCCGGCATCTACTGGTACCGGCTCGCGGCCGGCAGCGTGCACGTGGCGCGGCCGATGCTGATCGTCCACTGACGCGCATGCGCACGCTCGGTGGGATCGTGGGCGCGCTGGCGCTGGCGTCGGTATGCGGGCGCGCGGCCCGCATCGCCGGCGCCGGCGACGCGCCCGCGCGCGACCACGCGTCGCTGGCGACGCTGCCCTCGCGTCCCATCGCGCGCGTGCCGGCCGAGCTCACGTTCGCCGTCACCGACACCAGCGGCCGCCGCGTGCGATTCCTGCAGCTCGTGCACGAGCGCCCGATGCACGTGATCGTCGTGTCGCGCGATCTGGCCGAGTTCGCCCACATTCATCCCGAGCCCACGCTGGACGACCGCTACGCCGTGACCCACACGTTCGCGCACGGCGGCCGCTACCGCGTGTTCGCCGACTACACCCCGCCCGGCTCCGGCACGCTGGTGGATGCGTTCGACGTGGACGTGGCGGGCCCCGCCCGGGACGAGATTCCGCCGGCGGCCGACGCGGTGCTCGAGCGGAGCGTGGATTCGCTCACGATGTCGCTGGCGTTCGAGCGCCCGCCGGTCGCCGGAGAGGACGTGCGCTGGAGGGTGTCGCTGCGCGGGGGCGGGCGGCCGGTCACCGACCTGCAGCTCTACCTCGGCGCGCTGGCGCACGTGATGGTGGTGAGCGCCGATCTCCACACCTTCATCCACGCTCACCCGCAGGAGCTGGGGGACGTGGTGGACACGACGCGCGGCGCGCACGTGCACGATCCGGCGCAGCTCGCCCGGGCGCTGCGCGGGCCATCGCCCGCCACGCTGCACGTGGTCACCAGCTTTCCGCACGCCGGGCTCTACGGCCTGTGGGTCCAGGTCCAGCGGCACGGCCGCGTGATCACGGCGCCGTTCGTGATCTCGGTGGGCGCGGCGCCGGCGGCCGCGCGCCCGGCGGCCGCTCCGGCTCCGCCGCGCGACGCGATCGCGATCGTGGCGGACGCCTCGGGCTTCACCCCGGCGCGGGTCGAGGTGCCGCGGGGCCGCCGCACGCTGCTCGCCTTCACGCGGCCTGCTCCCGGCAACTGCGTCGACCGCGTGGTCATCCCCGCGCTCGGCATCACGCGGGCGTTGCCGGTCGGCGGCACGGTCGAGATCGCGCTCGCGCCCGCCGACAGCGCCGACATCCCGTTCCAGTGCGGGATCGGGATGTTCCGCGGGCTGATCGTCGTGCGTTAGTCGCGCCGCGCGCGCCACGTCGCCACGGCGCGCGCGTTGCGGACGCGACGGCCGCCGCCTATAACTCCCGGGATGCCGGTGCTGGTGCAGAAATACGGCGGCACGTCCGTGGACGGGCCCGAACGCATCCGCGCGGTCGCCGCGCGCATCGCCCGCTCGCGCGCCGCGGGCCACGCGCTGGTGGTGGTGGTGAGCGCGATGGGTCAGACCACCGACGAGCTGCTGCGGCTCGCCCACGAGGTGAGCCCGGCCCCCGACCGGCGCGAGCTGGACATGCTGCTCACCACCGGCGAGCGCGTGGCCATGGCACTGCTCGCCATGGCACTGCGCGACGCCGGCGTGCCCGCGATCTCGTTCACCGGCTCGCAGAGCGGCATCCTGACCGACGCCGCCCACGCCGCCGCGCGCATCACCGCCGTGCGCCCGGAGCGGATCCGCGCCGCGCTCGAGCGCGGGCAGGTGGCGATCGTGGCCGGGTTCCAGGGCGTGAATCCGGAGTCCAGGGACATCACCACGCTCGGCCGCGGCGGCTCCGACACCACCGCCGTGGCGCTGGCCGCCTCGCTCGCGGCCGGGCGGTGCGAGATCCTGACCGACGTGCCGGGCGTGCTCACGGCCGATCCCCGCGTCGTGCCCGGGGCGCGCGTGGTTCCGCGCATGGGCTACACTGCGTGCTCGACGCTCGCCCACCTCGGCGGTCGCGTGCTGCACGCGCGCTGCGTGGACCTGGCCGCGCGCGAGCGGGTGCCGCTCGCGGTGCGCTCGTCGTTCGACGATTCGCCCGGAACGGTGATCGAGGAGGATGGCGCCATGGCCGACACGGCCGGCACGGCCGGCACGCATGCGACCGCCGCGCCGCTCGAGCGCGCGCGCGTGCAGGCGATCGCGCTGCGCGGCGAGTGCTCGGTGGTGATCGCCGAGGGCAACGCCGGCGCGCGCGGCGAGGCGCGCGGCATCATCGAGGCCGCCGCCGCCGCGTTCCCCGAGCTGGAGCTGCTGGCGCACGAGCAGGTGTCGGACGAGCACGGCGTGCTGGCGTGGGTCGGGAGCCGCGCGGACGCCGAGCGGTTCGTGCGCGAGTTCCGCACGCTGCGCGGCCCGGGCGGCGAGTGGCGCGCCGAGGCGCAGCACGGCGCGGCGTTCGTGTCG
>DASSIN010000316.1:0-14427 GCA_035691845.1 Candidatus Eiseniibacteriota bacterium
CGAGACCGGCCGCTGTTCGCGGGGCGCGCGGGCGGCCGGCTGTCGGGGCGCACGGTGCAGCGCGTGGTGCAGCGCCGGCTGTCGCAGGTGGCGCGCGGGCTGGGCGTGACGCCGCACGCGCTGCGGCACTCGTTCGCCAGCCACCTGCTGGACCGCGGCGCCGACCTGCGCGCGATCCAGGAGCTGCTCGGCCACCGCTCGCTCGCCAGCACCCAGATCTACACGCACGTGACCAGCGCCCGACTCCGGCAGGCGTGGGCCCAGGCGCATCCGCGTGCGTGAGCGGATGCGCGCGCGGCGCCGCCGGCGCGCGCTCGCGCTCGCCGGCGCGACGATCGGCATCGCGCTCGCCGGCTGCGCGCGCAAGGGCCCGCCCTCGGGCGGGCCGCCCGACATCACGCCGCCGTTCGTGGTGTCGACCTCGCCCGAATCGGGCGCCGCGCACGTGCCGCTCAACGCGGCGCTGTCGATCACGTTCAGCGAGGGCATGGAGCCGCGCACCAGCGGCGGCGCCGTGGCGCTGGCGCCGCGTATCGACATCCGCCAGCGGCGCTGGAGCGGACGCACGCTCACGGTCACGCTCGGGCAGCCGTTGAAGCCCGCCCAGACCTATGCATTCTTCGTGGGAGCGTCGGCACACGACCGGCACGGCAACGCCATGGCGGCCCCCAAGGCGATCGTGTTCAGCACCGCCGATGCGTTCCCGCCGGGGGTGATCGAGGGCACGCTGGAGGCGCGCGGGTTCGACGCGGCCGGCACCTACCTGTGGGTGTACGCCGACCCGCGCCTGCCGGATTCCACCGCGCGCGACTTCGACGCGCTCGGCGTGGCCGACGCGCAGGGACGGTTCCGCATCGTGGGACTCGGCCTCCCCGGTCGCTATCGCGTGTGGGCGTTCGCCGACCTCAACACCAACCTGTCGTACGAGCCGGACAAGGACGTGCTGGCGGGCGCCGACACCGTGCTGTCGCTGACGCGCGAGCATCCGGTCGCGCGCGACATCCGGCTCCGCGCCGTGAATCCGCGCGCCAAGGCCGTGGTGCGCGGCGCCGTGGTAGACTCGACCGGCGACACGCTGGGGGTGGTGCGCGTGGTCGCGATCTCGACCAGCGATTCCACGCGACGCGTGATGGTGGACGCCGGCGCGCGCGGCGCGTTCGAGCTGCAGCTCGACGCGGGCACGTGGCGCGTGCGCGCGTGGCGCGACGACGATCGCAACCGGATCTGGCGCACCGACGTGGAGCCGGCGAGCGCGGTGCGCGAGTTCACGCTGACGCCGGCCGACCAGGTGACGGACGTGACGCTGCGGTTGCGGCGCGTGCTGCAGGGGCCCTGATGACGGCACTGCCGTTCGTGAAGATGCACGGCGCGGCCAACGACTTCGTGGTCGTGGACCAGCGCCGTCCCGCGCTGCCCGCCGACCCGGCCGCGCTGCAGACGCTGGTCGCGCGGCTGTGCGACCGACGCCGCGGCATCGGCGCCGACGGCGTGCTGGTGCTGGAGCCGGACGCCGAGTTCGACTTCCGCATGCGCTACTTCAACCGCGACGGCGGGGCGGCCGAGTTCTGCGGCAACGGCGCGCGCTGCCTGGCGCGGTTCGCGCTCGATCTCGGGCTCGGGCGGTCGGGGGTGGTGCGGTTCGCGAGCGACGCCGGCCCGCAGCAGGCGCGCGCCGAGGCCGACGGCCGGATCGAGCTGCTGCTCGGCTCGGGCGCGCCGATCGCGGGCTCGCGCGCGGTGGCGGTCACGGCCGCGGGCCGGGCCTTCGCCGGCCGCGCGATCGACACCGGCGTGCCGCACCTGGTGGTCGAGGTCGAGCGCGTGGAGTGGGTGCCGCTGATGGAATGGGGCGCCGCGCTGCGGCATCACGCGGAGTTCGAGCCGCGCGGCACCAACGTGGACTTCGTGACGCGGCTCGACCCGCGCCGGCTGGCGATGCGCACCTACGAGCGCGGCGTGGAGGGCGAGACGCTGGCGTGCGGCACCGGCGCCGTGGCGTCGGCGCTGGTGGCGATGGAGGCGGAAGCGCCGGGCGAATACGAGCGCACCGTGCTCACCGCGGGCGGCGACGAGCTGGCGGTGCGCGCCCGCCGCGTCGCCGGCGGATTCGATCGCGTGCGGCTGGCGGGCCCGGCCGAGGTGGCGTTCACCGGCACGTGGCCCGAACCGGTGGCCGCGCTGTCGTCACACGGATAGGTTCGCGCACCGCGAACCGGGAGGGAAGCCATGTTCGATGGACTGACGGTGGCGATGGTGACGCCGTTCCGGAACGGCGCGCTCGATCTCGACGCGACCGACCGGCTGGTGGAGTTCATGCTGGAGGGCGGCGTCGAAGGGCTGGTGGTGTCGGGCTCGACCGGCGAGGCGGCGACGACCTCGACCGACGAGCGCCGCAGGCTGTGGTCGTTCGTGCGCGAGCGCGTGAAGGGCCGCGCGCCGGTGATCGCCGGCACCGGCACGAACAACACCGCCGACTCGATCGCGCTCACCCAGATGGCCGAGGAGATCGGCTGCGACGGCGCGCTGGTGGTGACCCCGTACTACAACAAGCCCACGCCCAGGGGGCAGATCGCGCACTTCACCGCCGTCGCGCGCAGCACGCGGCTGCCGCTCATGCTCTACAACGTGCCGGGCCGCACCGCGACCAACACCATGCCCGAGACGTTCGAGAAGCTGCAGGAGGTGCAGAACATCGTCGCCATCAAGGAGGCGAGCGGCAGCGTTGACCAGTCGAGCACGCTCGCCGCGCGCACGCGCTTCACGGTGCTGTCGGGCGACGATTCGCTGACGCTGCCGATCATCGCGGTGGGCGGCACCGGCATCGTGTCGGTGGCGGGCCAGGTGGCGCCGCGCGCGATGCGCACGCTCACCGACCACGCGCGCGCCGGACGCATGGCCGACGCGGCCGAGGTGCACCGCCGGCTGCTGCCGCTGTTCAAGGCGCTGTTCGTGGAATCGAATCCGGGGCCGGTCAAGTTCCTGCTGTCGGCCATGGGGCTGATCGAGAACGAGCTGCGGCTGCCGCTCGTCCCGGTCGAGCCGGCGACCGAGAGGATCGCGCTGGACGCGGCGCACGCGGCGGGCGTCGAGCTCGCGGCCGGCGCGCCGGCGCGTGCCCGGTGAGCGCCGGCCGGTGACCGCGCCCGGGCAGCGCGGGGATCCGGTGCGGCTGGTGCTGGTCGGCGCCGCCGGCCGCATGGGCCGCGCCGTGGCCGAGGCGGCCGGCGGCGATACCGCGTTCCGGATCGAGGCGTTCGTCGACCAGGGCGCCGCCACCGGACCCGGCCGGTGGGTCCCGGACGCGGGCGAGGCGATCGTCGCGGGCAGCGTGGTGATCGAGTTCTCGGCGCCGGCCGCGTCCGTGCGGGTGGCCGGGCTGTGCGCCGAACGCGGGGCGGCGCTCGTCTCCGGCACCACCGGGCTCACCGGCGAGCAGGAGGCCCTCGTGCAGGCGGCGGCGTCCCGCACGCCGGTGCTGCGCGCGGCCAACTTCAGCCTCGGCGTGGTGGCGCTCCGGCGCGCCGTGGCCGCGGCGCTGGCGGCGCTGCCCGGCTGGGACGTCGAGATCGTCGAGCGCCATCACCGTCGCAAGGCCGACAGCCCGTCGGGCACCGCGCTGGCGCTCGCGCGCCAGGTGCTGGCCGCGCGCGGCTGGGGCGAGCAGGCGCTCCGCCACGGCCGCCAGGGCCATCTCGGCCCGCGCCCCGACGCCGAGGTCGGGGTCCACGCCCTGCGCGGCGGGGGGCTGGTGGGCGATCACACGGTGGTGCTGGCGGGTCCGGGGGAGTGGCTCGAGCTGCGCCACGTGGCCCAGGACCGGGGCGCATTCGCCCACGGCGCGCTGGCCGCCGCGAGATTCGTGGCGGACGCGCCCGCGGGGTTCTATACTTTGGAGGACGTTGTCACCCCCCCTGCCGGGTGATTCGCGATCCGCGTCGAAAAGACGCATCGAGAGTCATCCGGGCGAAGGCCGCCATCATCAGGTCCCGCCACCGGCGGCCCGTTCGTTCGCCGGCTGCGCCATCGCCGACTTCGGCCATGCGTCACGGACCGACGCATCGCGGAACGTTCGCCGCGGCGCACGCCGCCCGAATCCGGGAACTCCGCGGCGCGACCGCAAGTACAACGATGGAGCCCTCATGTCGTTCCGACGCGCGGCACTCGCCGCGACCCTGACGCTGGTCGCACTGCTCGCGACCCACCCCACCACCGCGCGCGCGCAGGGTTTCGGGGGCAAGAACAAGGTCCAGTACGACGCGCTCGACTGGCAGGTGCTGGAGACGCCGCACGTGCGTCTCCACTTCTACGCGGAAGAGGAGAGCCTGGCGCGCCGCGAGGCCGCGTTCGCCGAGAGCGTGTGCGTCGAGTACGACCAGCGCTTCCGGCTCGTGCGCAAGCACCAGGTGCCGATCCTGCTGTACTCGGCCCACTACCTGTTCCAGCAGACCAACGCCACGCCGGAGCTGCTGACCGAGGGCACGGGCGGACTCACGGAGCTGATCAAGGGCCGCGTGATGATCCCGCACAACGGCTCGTGGGCGCGGCTGGCGTGGGTGACGCGCCACGAGCTCACGCACTGGTACATGCTCGAGAAGATCACGCGCGTGATGCACGAGCACAAGCGCTCGCAGAACTACCTCGGGCCGCTGTGGTTCACGGAAGGCATCGCCGAGTACTGCGGCACGCACTGGGACGCGGACGCCGAGGGCCTGCTGCGCGACGCGGTGCTGACGGGCGAGGCGCGTCACCTGACGCGCAGCGACGACATCACCGGCACGGTGCTGATGTACAAGGAGGGCCAGTCGTTCCTGCTGTGGCTGGCCGACACGTACGGCGACCGGAAGATCTTCGACCTGCTCGACCAGTGGTACCGCGCCGAGGACTTCGAGACCCTGTTCCGGCTCGTGGTCGGCGTGCCGCTCAAGAAGGCCGACGATCAGTGGTACGAGTCGATCCGGCGTCGCTACTACCCGACGGTGGCCACCGCCTCGAGCGTCACCGAGGCCGCGCGCCGCGTGACGCCGAAGGGACGCTACAACCTGGGGCCGCGCATCGTGCCGGGCCCGGGTGCCACCGACTCCACGTTCCAGTTCTGCTACTTCCGCGCCACCGAGAGCGGCATCGACCTGGTCGTCAACGGGCCGGACGGCGCGCGCGCGCGCAATCGCCACGAGCATCGGCTGCTGCGTGGCGGCCTGTCGCCGCAGTTCGAGTCGTTCCACCTGTTCCAGGACCGGCCCGACGTGTCGTCCACCGGCAAGATCGCGCTGGTGTCGAAGCGCGGCGGCCGCGACGCGCTGTACGTCGTGGATGCGCGCACCGGAAGGATCGAGCGGCGGTTCGAGTTCCCGCACGTGGTGGCGATGACCTCGCCCTCGTTCCTACCCGGCGACACCGCGGTGGTGTTCTCGGCGCAGGACTACGGCGGCTCGGCCGACCTGTATCGGGCGAGCTGGTCGGACGGCACCGTGCGGCTGGCGCGGCTCACGCACGACGACTTCGACGACGTCGAACCCGATGTGTCGCCAGACGGGCGCTGGGTGGCGTTCGCGTCCGACCGCGTCGAGCGCGGCGGCGCCTACTCGCTGTGCCGGCTGTCGCTCGCCGACGGGCACATCGAGACCTTCAGCCATCCGCCCAAGGGTGACGATCGCCAGCCCGAGTATTCGCCCGACGGGCGCTGGGTCGCGTTCCGCTCCACGCGCGGCGGGACCAGCGACCTGTGGGTGCGGTCGGCCGAGCCCGCGGACTCCGTGCGGCGTGTCACGCGTCTGCTCGGGCCGGCGTCCGATCCCGGGTGGCTGCCGAGCAGCAAGGGCCTGCTGTTCACCGGACAGAACGCGATCCAGTTCCAGACCTATCGGCTGGCGTTCGATCCCGACACGCTCAAGGCCGAGGCGGAGTCCACCGCGGCCGCGCCCGCGCCGTTCGTGCACGTGTACGACACCGGCCGGCCGGAGCCCTACGAGCGGCGGCTGGGGCTCGATCTCGTGCAGAATGCGGTGGCCGTCAATCCCGCGCTCGGCGGCAGCGGCGGGGGTGGACAGGTGGCGATGTCGGACGTGCTCGGCAACGAGCAGTATCAGTTCTCGCTGTCGAGCGACTCCGAGCGGCTCGGCAGCTTCTGGGACAGCCTGGAAGGCAGCCTGCTGTACATCAACCAGTCGCGCCGGCTGAACTACGGACTCGGATTGTTCCGGCTGACCGAGGTGTACGACGCCGACCTGAACGCCATCCGGCTCGAGCGGCGCGTGGGCGTGACCGCGATCGCCAGCTATCCATTTGACAAGTTCAACCGCCTGGAAGGCTCGCTGCTCGTGCGGCACGCCCAGAACCACCTGCTGCGCGACGGCGGTTTCGCCGACGCCGACCTGGTGTCGAACTTCCTGTCGTACGTGCACGACAACACCGCCTGGACGCTGCTCGGTCCGAGCTCCGGGTCGCGCACGCTGCTGTCGGCCGGGTTCACGCGCGACCTGACCTCGACGCAGGGCGACTACGGCTCGCTGATCGGCGAGTTCCGGCGCTACCTGATGCCGATCCCGCAGCTCGTGCTGGCCTCGCGCGTGCAGGGTCAGGCGAGCCTCGGGCGCGATGCGCAGCGCTTCTACATGGGCGGCGCCACCTCGCTGCGCGGCTGGGATCCGCGCACGCTGGCCGGGCTGCGCACGCTGCTGCTGCAGCAGGAGGTGCGCTTCCCGCTGCTGCGCGGCATGACCGTGGCGCTGCCGAACGCGTGGGAGTTCCCGCCGGTGAGCGGCGTGGCGTTCGCGGACGGCGGCTGGGCGTGGGGCGGCAGCACGCTCACGCTGGACGGCATTCCGGCCTACTACTTCGACACCTCCCAGACCGGTCCCGGCATCGCAGGACACGTGGGCAGCGTGGGAGTGGGATTCTTCGTGGGTGGCGGGTACTATCCGATGCTGCGCTGGAACTACTCGTGGACCACGAGCGATTTCCATCACTTCGCGCCCCGGCCACGGACGACGTTTGCGTTCGGGTATAACTTCTAGCCGGCCGTAGCGAGGGCAGATTCGATCGTTGGGGCAACCCGGGCCTTGGGGGAAGGCAGGGTGAGGATTCGCGCTGCGGTCGGGATCGTGATCGGGATCGGGCTGGCGGCCCCGGCCGCCCACGGCTCGGTCGCCGGCCTGCCGGCGCGGCGCGAGCTGCAGCGGCTCCATCAGGAGATCGTGACCGGCGAGCTGGCCGGGCTCGCGGCCGAGCGTGACGAGGCGCTGGCACGCGCCCGGCGCCGCGGCGTGGCCGAGGTGCTGGCGCGCATGCACGCCGCACTCACCGGCGCGCACGACACCGGCGGCCGCCTCGAGTTCCCGCTGCGGCGCGAGCCGCCGCTGCCGATCCCGACCACGCTCGGCGTGTTCCCGCCGCCCGTGGCGCCGCCCAACGTGCGGCTCAACGACCCGCGCGCCGATCTGCTGCTCGGCTCCGCGCAGTCCGAGACCGCGATCGCGTTGCACGGCGCGACGGCGGTCGCGGCCTGGAACGACGGCGAGGGCCAGCGCACCGGTCCGAACATGATGGGCTGGGGGTTCTCGATCGACGGCGGCGCCACCTGGACCGAGGGCGGGCTCGTGCCGCTCGCCGACAGCGTGGCGGCGTGGGTCAGCGATCCGGTGCTCACCGTGAACGAGCGCACCGGCACGTTCTATCTCGCCGGCCTCGTCATCACCTCGACCGCGCGCAACGGCGTGGCGGTGATGGCCGGCCACGCGACGCCGGGCGGGTTCGCGTGGCAGCCGCCGGTGGTGGCGTTCTCGGTGCGCGACACGCTGCCGGACAAGCCGTGGATCGCGGCGGACTCGAGCGCCGACCGCGTGCAGCTCGTGTACACGCTGTTCGTGCGCAAGGACGGCCACGGCTCGGACCTGGTGGCCCACCAGCTGTCGGCGGACGGCGGCGTCACCTGGTCGCCGCCCGAGCCGATCTCGAACGGCTCGGACGAAGGCCTGGTGCAGGGCGCGCGCTGCGCGGTGGGGCCGGCGGGCGAGCTGTGGACGGCGTGGACCGCGGTGGACACCTCGCTGGCCTCGGACGGCTCCGATTACCTGCGCGCGCGCGAGGCGCGCGACGGCGTCCACTTCCAGCCCGAACAGACCGTGGCGCACGTGTTCTCGAACTTCGGTAGCGGCGGCCCGGGCTACAACCGTGGCTACGGGTTCGCGTGGCCGTCGCTGGCCGTGGACCGCAGCCGTGGCCCCGCGCGCGGACGGGTGTACCTGGCGTGGAACGAATCGGTGGACTTCTATGCCGATTCGCTGGGGGGCGCGGGGGTGGTGGGGGAGCGCGAGCCCGACACCGCGCCCACCACCGCCACGCCGTTCACGGTCGGGCGCACGCTCGAGGGCACGCTGTCGTCGCGCGACGACGTGGACTGGTTCCGGTTCGGCGGCACCCAGGGCCAGACCGCGGTGTTCTTCGCGGACTCGGTTGCCGACAGCCTCGACCTGTCGTTCCGGGTCGTGTGCAGCGATGGCGCGACGCGGCTCGCGTTCGACGACCCGGGCGGCACGAAGAAGCGCTTCATCGCGTTCACGCTGCCGTGGAGCGGTTACTACTACCTGCGCTTCGCCGCCAACAGCCAGCAGGGCGGGGCCTACCGCGTGCGCAGCGGGTGGCACGCCGGAGGCGGAGAACGCGGGCGCGACGAGCGCGACGTGTTCGCGACGTGGTCGGACGACGGCGCGGGCTGGGCCGATCCGGTGCGCATCAACGACGATCCGGCGTGGTTCGACGACTGGCTGCCCGAGATCGCCGTTTCGCCGGACGGCACCGTGTGGGCGACGTGGTACGACTGGCGCGACGCGCCGGCCTCCGCGTGCGGCGGCGTGAGCAACATCTACCTCGCGCACTCGCTCGACGGCGGACGCACGTGGAGCGCCGCGGCGCCGGCGAGCGACGCGCCGACGCCGTGGAGCCTCGTCACCAGCAACCTGGCGCCCAACCAGGGCGACTACATCGCGCTCACCACCGACACGCACGCGGTGGTGCCGTGCTGGGCCGACGGCCGCGACGGCGACCCCGACGCCTACGCCGCGTGGGTGGCGGCGCCGATGCGGATCGAGCTGGCGCGCGCCGACGCGGAAGACGGCCGCGTGTCGCTCGTGTGGCGCGCGCCCGCGGCCGCGGGCACGATCGCCACGCTCGAGCGACAGGTGGCGGGCGGCGCGTGGGATTCGCTGGCCGTGCTGGCGACGGGGGCGGGCGCGGAGCTGGCGTACGACGACGACTCGGTGCGCGCCGGCGTGCGCTACGGCTATCGGCTCGCGCTGGCGGACGACGCGGGCCCGCGCACCGCCGGCGAGGTCACGCTCGAGGTGCCGCTGCCGCTGCCGCTCGCGCCCGCGATCGAGCGCGTGTGGCCCAATCCCACACCCGGCGTCGCCACGGTGCGATTCGCGCTTCCGGACGACCGCCCCGCCACGCTCGCGCTGCTCGATCTGGCCGGGCGGCGCGTGGCGCGCCGCGTCGTGCGCGGGGCCGGCTGGCACGACGAGACGCTGGCGCCCGCCGTGCGGGCCGGGCTCTACTTCGTGCGCATCGAGCAGGCCGGCCGCGCCGTCACCGCGCGACTCTCGATCCTGAAGTGAGCGTGGCGCGCGCCGCGGGGCCGGCCCGCGTGCGCACGTCGTCGAGCACGATGCCGTCCGGCGCGCCGATGCCGACCGTGTGCAGCAGCCTGGTGCCCGCCGGGCTCACCACGGTGACGGCGCCGCCTTCGCGCTCGCTCACCCACGCGTTGCCGGTCGAGAGATCCACCGCGATCGTGCGCGGGCCGAACAGGCCGGTCACGCGCTGCAGCAGCGTGCCGTCCAGGTCGTAGAGCCGCACCGCGCCGCCCGCCGCCTCGGCCACCCACAGCTTCCGGCGCCGCGGGTCCACGGTCACGCCGATCGGCCCGTCGATGTTGGCGAGCGTGTCGAGCGGCGTCGCGTCGGCGGCCAGGTGCACCACGTGGTTGGCGTCGAACGAGCTGACCCACGCCTCGTGCGTCACCGAGTCCACCGCCACGCGCGACGGGGCGGAGGTCGCCGCCGCGGCGATCGGCGTGCCGTCGGATGCGAACAGCCGCACGCGATTGCCGTTGTGCTCGCACACCCACAGCCGTCCGTCCGGCGACAACGCCACGTCGAACGGCGCCTCGAGCGGAGACAACGCGGGCGGAACGGCGGGGCTGCCGTCCTCGCTCAGGTGGTAGACGGCGCCGGCGACGTCGTCGGCCACCCATGCGTCGTGCACGCCCGGTTGAACGGCGACCGCCACCGGCTCCTGCGCCGGCACGCGCGTGACCACGCCACTGCCCGGCGCCACGATGTCCACCTCGCCGAAATCGAAGTTGCACGCCCATACGACGCCGTTGTCGCGATCGAGTCCGACGCCCGCGACCCCGCCGCCCAGCGTGACGCGCTGCGCCACGTGCCGGCCGTCGGCGGTGAGCGCGAACACCCCGCCGAGCGCGTCCCCGACCCACGGGATCAGCGGCCCGGGCGTGGCGAAGTCCTCCGAGGTGGCGGCGCCCGGGCCCGACGCGAACACGTAGCTCAGCCGATAGCGGTGCACGACGCCGTCGGCCAGCCCGAAATCCGAATACGTGGTGATGCCGGACGGCAGCAGGTCGATGAGCGGGCGGTAGACGCCGGTGTCGCCGACCGCGCGCTCGATCCTCCAGCCGACCAGGCTGGGCGAGCCCGAGGCGTTCCACCGCAGGGTGACGTGCGCCTCGCCCGCCAGCGCGAAGAATCCCGCCGGCCGGCCGCCGGTGTCGGGATTGCCGGGATCGAACGGATTCGCGCGCGGCCGATGGCTGCACCCGGCCAGCGCGAGCGCGACGATCAGAACGACAGCGAGAGCGCGCATCCCGCGGGGGAGAGGCCGACGCTCATCGGGTGCATGGCGTCGTGGCCGAGGAACCGGAACCACAGCCCGGCGAGGAGCAGGCCTTCGCCCGTGAGCAGCGTGGCGGTCGAGAGCTGATCCCAGCGCCGCGTGGAGTCGTACAGCTGCTGCGCCTGTTCGGGGGTGGTGACGGTGAGGTAGTGGTCGTAGATCTGGTCCGCGTGGTGCGTGATCGCGAACGACGCGCCCACCAGCGCGGCGCCGGTGACGATCGCGACGTACGCCAGCCGATGACCGTGCCGGGC
The DNA here is from genome assembly GCA_035691845.1 of Candidatus Eiseniibacteriota bacterium. Classification (GTDB taxonomy): domain Bacteria; phylum Eisenbacteria; class RBG-16-71-46; order RBG-16-71-46; family RBG-16-71-46; genus DASSIN01. The sequence continues at coordinate 11,163 of DASSIN010000316.1, forward strand.
CACGTGGAAGGTTTGCTGCGGGAATGCCGCCGGTGCGGCGGGCAGGGGTGCGGCGGCGCGCGCGGGCGCCGCGGCGGAATCGCGCGCGGAGGTCGCGCCCGCAGAATCGGGCGCGGTCGCGGCTACGGGGGCCAACGGCGCGGCCGCCGCGGGCACGGCCCGGGCGACCGCGGGCGCCGTCGTCACGAGCATCGACGCCATGGCCGTGACGGCCAGCGCTCGATGCATCGTGCGATCAGGCGGGGAGACGGAGCGCGAACCGCGCCAGCCGCGACTTCTGGCGGTTGGCGGTCTCCTTCTTGATGAGGCCCTTGGCGGCGCTGCGATCGAGCACCGCGCTGGCGGACTGCCACGCCTGCTCGGCATCGGAGCGGGTGGTGGCGCTGCGCACGGCCTTCACGGCCGTCCGCATGCGGCTGCGCGCGGCGAGATTGCGCTGGCGGCGCTTCTCGTTGGTGATGACGCGCTTGGCCGCCGATTTGTGATGCGGCATGAACCCTCCCGAACGGGTGTCTCCCAGGTGCGAAAAAGCCCGGCGACAGTACGTGCCGGCGCGCGACAAAGTCAAGGCGCGCGGCCGTCGGGCCGCCCCGGGCGCGCGGGAAATGCCCCACCGCGTCCGGCGCTCCGCCGTTGTGTCGCCCCCGCGGCGCGGTGTACCGTGTTGGTTTCGCGTATCCCCCACAGGGCTCCATGCGTTCCCGCGAGGCTTTCGTGAGCGCACTCAGCGATAAAGTCCACAATCTGCCGGCGGTTCCCGGGGTGTACCTGTTCAAGGGCGCGGCCGGCGAAATCCTGTACGTGGGCAAGGCCAAGTCGCTGTCGCAGCGCGTCCGCAGCTACCTGACGGGCGAGAGCGACGAGCCCCGGCTGCGCGAGCTGATGGCGCTGGCCCGGGATCTCGACACGATCCTCACCGACACCGAAGTCGAGGCGCTGCTGCTGGAAGCCACCCTGATCCGCCAGCACAAGCCGCGCTACAACGTGCTGCTGAAGGACGACAAGAGCTTCCCGTACGTGCGCGTCAGCGTGCAGGAGGCGGTGCCGCGGCTGTCCATCACGCGCCAGGTGAAGGACGACGGCGCGCGCTACCTCGGGCCATACACCGACGTGAAGGCGCTGCGCCGCACGTTGCGCGAGATCCGGCGCGTGTTCCCGGTGCGCACGTGCCGCAACTTCGAGGACTACCGCCGCACCAACCGCCCGTGTCTGTACTTCCACATCCGGCGCTGCGTCGGTCCGTGCACCACCCGCAGCCGCGCCACGCCCGAGGAGTACCGGCGCATCGTGGACGGCCTGCTGCTGTACCTGACCGGCCGCGACGACGACCTGCTGCACCGGCTGCAGCGCGAGATGGCCGAGGCCGCGACCGAGCGCCGTTACGAGGACGCCGCGCGCCGCCGCGACCAGATCCGGCTGCTCGAGAAGGCGCGCGTGCCGCAGAAGGTGGTGAGCCTGACGGCGCGCGACGCGGACGCGCTGGGCGTGGCGCGGCACGGCGACCGCGCGGCGGTGGTGGCGCTGGTGCTGCGCGGCGGGCGCGTGGTGGGCAAGGAGGTGCGGCTGCTGGATCGCGCGCAATCGCTCGACCGCGCCGAGACGCTGCGCTGGTTCGTGGAGCTGCACTACGTGGCGCGCGGCCAGGCGCCACCGCGGCTGGTGCTGCCGGAGCCGCCGGCCGGCGCCGAGGTGCTGGCGCAGGCGCTCGAGCAGGTCGCCGGCCGGCCGGTGACGCTGGCGGTGCCGAATCGCGGACGCGAGGCGCGGCTCGTGGCCGTGGCCGGGCGCAACGCGGCGCTGACGCTGGAGGATCTGTCGGCGCGCGCGGCCGGCCGGCGCGCGCACTTCACCCCCGAGATCCTCGAGCTGCAGCAGGCGCTCGATCTGCCGGTGCCGCCATACCGCATGGTGTGCTTCGACATCTCCAACCTGGGCGCCGAGGGCGCGGTGGCGGCGGTGGTGGCGAGCGAGAACGGCCGCGCGCGGCGCGGGCTGTACCGGCGCATGCGCATGCGCCGCCCCGGGCCGGACGACTTCTCGATGATCCGCGAGGCGGTCGAGCGCTACTGGACGCGCGTGGAGTCGGGCGAGGAGCCGCGGCCGGACCTGGTGGTGATCGACGGCGGCGCGGGCCAGGTGACGGCGGCGCGCGCGGCGCTGGCGGCGGTCGCCACCCGCCCGGTGCCGCTGATCGGACTCGCCAAACGCGAGGAGACGGTGGTGCGCGAGCGCTCGGGGCCGGTGCGGCTGCCGCGGCGCAGCCCGGCGCTGCGCGCGCTGCAGCGGCTGCGCGACGAGGCGCACCGGTTCGGGCTCACCTATCACCGCACGCTGCGCGGGCGGTCGCGGCTGGCGAGTGCGCTGGACGAAATTCCGGGCATCGGCGCCACGCGGCGCGCGGCGCTGCTCAAGGCGTTCGGCTCGGTGGACGGGATGCTGGGCGCGGACGTGGACACGCTGGTGGCGCGCGCGCGGATTCCGCGCCCGGTGGCCGAGCGCGTGGTGGCGCACCTGGCCGGGCGCGGCGGTGCGCCCGGAGCGGACGTCGCCGAGGGCGCCGCGCCGGATGCGGAGGCGACCGACGCGCGGCCTCGCGACGCGCACGATGGCGACGCCGACGCCGGCGACCCGGGCGACGCGCTGGAGCGGCCGGCGTGAGCGCGGCGCGCGCGACGAGCGCCCGGACGCCAGTCGAGCCCGCGGTGCGCGATGCGCTGGACCGCCCGATCGAGGCGTTCCTGGACGAGCTGCGCACCGGCCGGCGGCTGTCGGAGAACACGCTCGACGCCTATGCGCGCGATCTCGCCGACTACCGCGCGTTCGCGCGCCGGCACCGCCTGGCACGCTGGGACGAAGCGGGCGTGACGTTCGTAGACGGCTACTTCGCGCACGCGTTCCGGCGCGGGCTGTCGGGCGCCACCCTGTCGCGCCGTCGCTCGGCGCTGCGCGGGTTCCACCGCTTCCTCGAACGCGTGGGCACGACCGCGGGCGACCCGCTGGCCGACAGCCCGCCGCCGCGCCGCGCCCGGCCGCTGCCGCACGTGCCGGCGGTGGCCGACATCGAGCGCCTGCTGGCGCAGCCCGCGGGCGAGGATCCGCTCGCGCTGCGCGACCGGGCCATGCTCGAGCTGGCGTACGCGAGCGGACTGCGGGTGTCGGAGCTGGTCGGGCTCGAGCGCGCGCGCGTGAACCTGGGCGAGCGCATCGTCGCCGTGCTCGGCAAGGGGCGGCGCGAGCGCGTGGTGCCGTTCGGCGCGCCGGCGCA